>CAZQUA010000070.1:0-2678 GCA_964596455.1 uncultured Isosphaeraceae bacterium | reverse complement strand
GAGCAGGGCGGCGGCCTCCGCATCGGAAAGAAAACCGCCGCCCCGCCCGATCCCCGAGATTCTCCTGCGGCCGATCCCCGACGCCGGCAGCGTGCCGACGATCCCCGGCGCCGATCCCTCGCTCACCTCGCAGCGGCTGCAGCGGCGACACGAGCACCGCGCCGCGGCGACGGCGATCGAGGCGATCCGCCGCCGGCACTTCGGCTCGATGCGGGTCGACGCGGTCCGCCGGGAGGGTCTCGAGCGCCTGCGGGACCACCGCAGCGGCGCGGCCCTGCTCGCGATGCATGCGGCCCTCCGTCGCGAGGGCGACGACGTCCGCCTCGCGATGCTCGACCACTTCGACCGGCAGGGTTCGGCAGGGCAGGCGGCGCTGGCGTTCGTGGCGATCCACGAGCCCGACGCGGCGCTTCGGGGCGAGGCCACCCGGCGACTGCGGATCCCCGCCGATCCCGGGGCCCTCGCGATGCTCGACGAGGCGCTTCGCGATCGTCGGCACGAGATCGTGAACCGCGCAGGCTGGGTCGCCGGGCACCTGCAGGCGATCGCGGCCATTCCGCACCTGATCTTCGCGCAGGTCAGTGCCGATCCGGTGCGGCAGCAGGGGGATCTCGCCTGGATCGCCATCGGCACGCAGGTCTCCTACGTGGCCGATCTGGTGCCGGTGGTGGGCGCCGGCGTCGGGGCGTTCCAGCCGATCGTCGGCACGATCTACGAAGGGGTGGTGCTGCAGGTGCAGGATGCGGTCGCCTACACCTACCGCTCCGACGTCCACCACTCCCTCGTCGCCCTGACGAGTTGGGACCTCGGCGAGCCCACCGATTGGATCGGGTTCGACCCGCGGGCCTGGCGGCGCTGGTTCAACGAGACCTACGTGCCGTTCAACCTCGCCCGCCGCGAGCAGGAAGCCGCCGCCCGGTGACGCCGCGCCGTCAAGCCGCCCCGGGCGACCAGCCGGGCGGAGCGAGCTCGAACCCCGCGAACTCGAAGCCCGGCGCGACGGTGCAGCCGCACAAGGCCCATCCCCCCAGCGGCCGAGCGGCGAACCAGGTGCCCGCGGGCACGATCCACTGCGGATGCTGCCCCGCGAGCAGATCCGGGCCGAGCACCACCGCCCGACGCTCGAGGCCATCGCGACTGAACGCCAGCTCGACCGGCGCTCCGCGGTAGTGGTGCCAGATCTCGTCGGCGTCGATGCGATGCCAGTGGCTCGAGGCGCCGCGGGGCAGCAGGAAGTGGATCGCGGTGCCGAGGCTTCGGCCGTTGCCGTCTTCATGCGGACTCCGCCAGGTCTCGCGGTAGAAGCCGCCTTCGGGATGAGGCGACAGGCCGAGGTGCTCGATGATCCTCTCGAGCTCCTGCGGGTCCTCGAGGGCGGGATCGGGGTCGGTCATCGGGGAATCCTCGCGATGCGGAGCGGACGCCGTACGATCGGAGCGATGAGCCGAACCCGCAAGCCCAGGCCTTCCGCGGGCGTGGCCTCCCCGAGGCCCGGCGACGACGCCGGGAAGGCGGTGGCGTCGCTCTACGAGGCCCATGCGCCGATGGTGCTTCGCCTCGGCCTTCGCCTCTCCGGCTCGCTCGCCGAGGCCGAGGAGATCGTGCAGGACACCTTTCTCGCGGCGTTTCGCCACTGGTCCACCTTCGACGGCCGCAGCCGGGCAAGCACCTGGCTCTACACGATCGCGGCGCGGGTCTGGCATCGCCGCAACCGCGGCGGACGCGGCCGGGACCGACGCATGCCCTCGCTCGATGCGGTGATGCCCTTCCACGATCGGGTCGTGGCGGATCTGCGCGACGACCGTCCCCTCGCCCGCGCCGTCGCCCGCGAGGCCACGCGGCGTCTCGAGGAAGCGGTGGCGGAGCTGCCGCCGCCCTTCCGGCTGCCGCTGCTCTTCAAGGAGCTGCTCGAACTCTCGGTCGAGGACACCGCCGCGGCGCTCGGCCTCAAGCCGCAGACCGTGAAGACCCGCCTGCATCGGGCCCGCCTCGCGCTTCGCAAGGCGCTGCTCGAGCGGGTGCCGACGCGGGCGGCGCCGCCGCCGATCTACGAGCGGCAGGCCTGCGTCGACCTTCTTGCGGCGAAGCTCGAGGCGATGGACCGCGGCGGGCCGTTCCCGCTCGGGCGGAAGGTCGTGTGCGAGCGGTGCCGGGGGGTCTTCCGCGAACTCGACCTCTCGCAGCAGCTGTGCCTGGCGCTGGACGCCGATGGCAAGGGCGGCCGAGGGGAGATCGAAGCCGCGCTGCGGCGGATCGAGGCGTCGCTGCCGATGCCGGCGGCTTCGGCGGGGCGACGCCGGGCGGGCATCGCCCGCGGGCGGTCGACGCGGCGGGCGGGGCGGGGACGCTGATGCGAGGTTCGTTCAGCCGATCCGCGCGACGCCGCCCATGTAGGGCCGCAGCGTCTCGGGCACGGCGACGCTGCCGTCCGCCTGCTGGTGGATCTCGAGGATCGGGATCAGGATCCGCGGACTCGCGAGCACGGTGTTGTTGAGGGCGTAGGGGAATCGGGCCGGCCCCTTGCCATCCCGGCAGCGGAGGTTCAGGCGACGGGTCTGGAAGTCGCCGAGGCGGCTCGCGGAGTGGGTCTCGCCCCAGTCGCCGCGGGGTCGCCCGTCGGCGCCATCCTCGCCGCGGCCGGGCATCCAGCACTCGACGTCGATCATGTCCTCGTTCTT
>CAZQUA010000069.1:0-10633 GCA_964596455.1 uncultured Isosphaeraceae bacterium | reverse complement strand
TCTTCGTCGACTACGCGAAGGTGCTTGCGGATCCCCGCGGCGAGATGGCGAAGGTGGCGGCATTCCTCGGAGGCGCCGACGCCGAGGCCATGGCCGCGGCGATCGATCCCTCGCTTCGCCGGCAGCACGGCGACGCGGGGGCGTGAGCGGGGCACCGGCCATGGATGGCACGGCGGCGGCCGTCCCGGCGAGGCCCCGCCGCATCGTGTTCGCGGCGATCCTCGCCGACGAGGCCATCCTCGCGTCGCTCGACAACGCCTCCGCGCTCGCGGAGGGGGCCGATCGGCCGGGCCTCGCCTCGATGCCGCTCCGCTTCACCGAGCACGCCGGGACCTGGGGCGCCGCGGCGACGCTTGCCATCGGCGTCTCGCCGCCTCGCCATGGGGTGCTGACCGCCGCCGCGATCGACGAGGACTCGCTGCTGCCGCGGCTGCGGCGGACGAGCGATGCCGATCGTCCGTGGATCTGGGATCGCCTCGCGGCGGAGGGAAGTTCGACGGCCGTCGTGGGCTGGCCCGGAATCGGCGACGCCGAGAACGCCAAGGTCCCGCTCGCCACGTTTGCGGCCATCATGGCGCCGTGGCGGCTCGCCAGCCTCGCCGAGGGAGCGACGCCCGCCCGGATCCCGCCGGCCGGGCGAGGCCCGGAGGCGGGGCCGATGCTGGCCCAACTCGTCGCGCCGACCGCCGCGGCGCCGGCGGTCGCCCGAGCGGCGATCGAGGCCGCCACCGGCACCCGGCCGGGTGACGCCGAAGGCGGCCTTTCCCGCATGCTCGGGATGATCCTCGCCACCGCGGCGGCGCTCGAGGGCCACGCATCCGGCGGGCCCGATCGCCCGCGGCTCTGGGCGATCGGGGTGCCGCTTCGGTCCGACCCGCCTCGGGAGGCCGACGCGGACGCGACGCCCGACGAGGGCGGCGGCGATGGCGACGAATCGATCGCCCGAGGAAGGTCGATGCTCTTCGCAGCGATTCGGATGCTCGCCGACGCGGCGGGCGAGGACGGCGTGCTGCTCGCCGCGGCGCTCGGCACCCGCAGCGGCCGCCTGTGGCACACCACCAAGTCCACGGCGCCGCTGGCCGCGGCGATCGATCTGGCCCCGACCATCCTGCAGCTCGCCGGCTTGCCGGTGTCGGCGGATCTCGCCGGCGACTCGCTGCTTGGCAAGGTCGAGGAGACCGCGAAGTCCTGGGACATCGCCCGGTGGAGCCTGCCCGACGCCGATCCGGCGGCAGGCTCGCCGCGGCCCGCGGCGGGGACGCTCGCGAGGAAGGCGCTGGCGGCGTGGGCCGGCCGGAGGACGCGTGCCGAGGGCGAGCCGCCGGCACCGATCGAGGGCCTGCTCTCCCGCCACTTCGAGGCCGAATGGGCGATCGCCCTCTCCCAGCCGGACTGGACTGCGGCACTGGCGGCGGCGAACGCCCTCGTCGAGCTGCAGGGCCGCGAGATCGACCTTTGGCGGGTCGCGTTCGCGGCGTTCCAAGGGGACCGGAGCGAGGTGGGCGAGGAAGCCGCCGCGAAGCTTCGGGCCGAGCACCCCGAGGCCCTTTCGACCCGGCTGCTGCCGCTGCTGTCCTCGGGCCAGCCGCCGATCGAACTCGTGGAGTCGATCGATCTCGCGGAGCTCCGCGTGCCGACGCAGCGATCGATCGTGGGCCGCGCCGCGGCGAAGCTTGGACTCGACGACCGCTGCCGCGCCGCCCTCGGGCCGCTGATCGCGCAGGGCCTGGCGATCCCCGCGGATCGCATCGCCCTCGCCAGCACCCTGCTCCAACTCGGCGAGGGCTCGCGGGCGGTGGCGGCGCTGGGCGGCATCGGCCTCGGGGCGGAGAGTCCCGGACGCCTGCGGATGCTGCGGGCCCGATGCCTCGCCGCCGCCGGCATGCGGGATCGGGCGATCGCGCTGCTCGAGCGGCACGTCGCCCTTTCGCCGTTCGAGAGCGAGGCGAAGACGCTGCTGGCGAAGCTTCGCCTCGAGCGGGACGCCGGGGCCTGACCGACCTCAGGCGGCGGCGCCGCGGCGGCGGGATCCCGCGATGGCCACGGCGATCGCGGCCATCGGAATCCACGCGAGCATCCACGGCAGGCGGGCCCGCCACGGCGGCGGCGCCTCGCCGATGGGGATCTCCGCCACCATCGCCTCGGGCTCGCCGGTCTCGATCTCGAGCCGCCACCGCCCCGCCGCCGGCAGGTCGAAGATGGCGACGCTCGCAAGCGGATCGAGCTCCGATGCGGCCGAGGCCGCCACCAGCTCGAGATCGCCGAGGGTCATCCGCATCCGCGGCGGCGACGCCCGCCACGGCCGCGACACCGCCTCGATCTCGACGAGTCCCACCGTCGGCGGCACCGGCCGCAGGAACACCGCCGCGGCCTCGCCCTGCACCGTGCCTCTCGCGACGAGCGCCCCGCCATCCCCATGGGCCGACGCGGCGATCGCGAGCGGCAGCACCGCCGCAAGGCCGCTCGCCATCCGCATCGTCGGCCGCCTCATCCGACGGCCCCCCGCATGTCCATGGGCACGCTCACGATCCAGAAGCCGAGCAGCATGAGCGCCGCGACGAGGGCGATCCACGGCCACGCGGCCCTTCCGAGCGACCGCGCCAGCGCCGCGGCGGACACCACCGCCCCGACCTGCAGGGCCAGCAGCTCCGCCGGCACCAGCCACGGCGGCGCCGCGGCGCAGCATGCCGCCGCCCACTGCGGCTCGCCGAGATCGATGCCGACATCGCCGGCGGCCCGCTGCAGCGACGCCCAGCCGGCGCCGAAGCCGGTCACGAGATGGAAGCCGAAGTGGACCGCCCACATCGCCCCGCCGATCGGCAGCAGGCCCCGAAGGCCGAGGCAGAACCGCTCGCGGGAGCCGCCCGCGGCGAGGAGTCCCAGGCCTGCCGGAAGGCCCACCGCGAAGAGCAGCGTGCCGACGAACGCAACGAGGCGATCGTCGGCGAGTCCGAGGCTCGTGCGGATCGCCTCCATGGCCGCAGCGGCGGGGACGGTCATGCCCAGGGCGTTCGCGAAGGCGCCGAAGGTCAGCACCCCCATGAGCAGGGCGAGATCGGGCCGCGAGGAGATCCGGCCCACGCCCGACCGCGGGGCATCGAGGGCGAGGTCCGCCACCACCGGCTTGGCGAGGATGGTGACGTTGCCGTGCGGGCAGGCATGGCTGCAGTCCATGCAGAAGGTGCAGTCGGTGTTGCCCCGCTTGAGCGGCTGCGCCAGGTGCAGCTCGCAGCCGGGGATCGCCGCGGCGGCCCGCGGCGGATGCGAGAGCACCGGCAGCGAGGCCAGCACCGCTCCGCCCGCCGCCGGCCTCGGGGCGGTGCCGCGGATGCACTCCATGGTGGTGCAGCGGCCGCAGACCGCCGGATCGGCCACCCCCACCTGCACCGGCGCCGCCTCGCCGAGCGATCCATGCAGCTGCCCCAGCGGGCACACCCACTTGCAGAAGCTCGCCCCGGCGAAGAGGCCGTCGACGAGCAGCAGCGCCGCGACGTAGCCCACCAGCACCCACGCCGTCGCGTAGGGGCTCGCCCAGAGGTCGAACGCCTCGTAGAACGCCAGCCAGAGCGCGACCAGCGCCGCCGCGAGCCACTTGGACCGCAGCGCCTTCGGGAAGGACCGCGTCGGCGAGACGAACCGCCGCATCAGGCCCCGCGGCGCCATGAACGGGCAGCCCATGCAGGCGATGTTGCCGGCGAGCAGGATGCCGATCACGAGCAGTCCGCGGCCGTGGGTCCATGGAAGCGTGCCGGCGAGATTCGCGGGGGCATCGCTCGGGCCGAGGAAGCCGTCGAGCACCACGACCGCCATCGCGACGAAGAGGCTCCATCGCACGCCATCGCGGAAGCGGCGCGACCGCAGCGCCGGCAGCAGCAGCAGTTCGGCGAGGCTGCCACGGTCGGCGATCCGCCGCGGCACCGCCCGACGCGGGGCCGCCGCCTGCTCGCGTCGCCCGCGGCGACGCACCGCCGCGGCCACGAGCACGCCCGCCGCAGGCAGCAGGGTGGACTGGCTGGCGAACCACATGATGCCCGCCGCCGCCTGCTGGTCGTGCAGCGGCGTCACGCCGAGGATCGGGGCGGTGGCCTCGTAGATCGGATAGAGCGGCCGCCCCGCGAACGCGAGGACCGCGCAGAAGACGGTGTTCTGCAGATCGATCGCCAGCAGCAGCAGCACCCGCGGCAGCGGGCCCCAGGCGCTTCGGAACGGGGCGGGCTCGAAGACGTTCCACCACAGCAGCATCGCCGTCAGCAGGAAGCAGGCGTGTTCGACGGCGTGCCAGAAGGGATCCTCGATGGCGAGCTGGTACAGGCGCGGGGCGTGCCAGATCCACATCGCGAGGGAGAAGAGCGTCCCCGCCGCTAGGGGATGGGCCACGCCTCGCAGGGCCCGCCGCGCCGCCGGCATCGCCAGGAGCGCCCCGATCGCCTCCCGCAGCCACCGCGGCGATCCCCGCAGCAGCGGGATCCCCGGCATGCCCAGCACGATGAGCGGCGCCGCCACGAGCGACAGCAGCACGTGCTGGAGCATGTGCGGCCACAGGGCGTAGCGGGCCGCCGCATCGATCGGCGACTCCAGCGCCGCCCAGAGCGACGCAAGTCCCGCAAGGAACGCCGCGGCCCGCCATCGCCCGAACCTCGCAGGAAGGCCGCGGCGTCCCCGCAGGTACGCCATCGCGAGCACCGCCAGCGGCAGCGTGGTCCAGAGGCCGGGTTGCCACGCGGCCCACATCGCGGAGTCGCCTTCCCTGCAAGCGCGGCGGGACGTTGCCGCGATCGAGCCGTCGATCATACGGGAGTCGATCCCGCCAACGGCATGCGAACGCCGCCCCGCGACCGGCGGAGTCCGCGCCGCGTCGGGCATTCCGCCGCAGGGCGCATCGGGTCTCGATCCCGCGGCATCGCGTGATGGTCGGGGTCTACCTTCCGCCGATCGCCGCGGCAGCGTGCCGCCGGCGGATTCCGGAAGGGACCACCACTGGTTCAGGAAGGGGAAGGATCATGCACATGCCATGTGTCGCCACCGTCGCCATCGCGCTCGCCACGGGCGTCGCCGCCGCCCAGCAGGTCGAGATGGTCGGCGGACTCACCAGCATCCTGCTCGATGCGGAGACGCTCGCGATGGAGGCGGGCCTCAAGGTCACCGAGGTCGGCCCTCGGGTGATCGCTCCGGGGAACCTCGGCCCCGAGTCGGTCGGCTTCGTGATCACGCCGCCGGTGTCGGGCAGCCTGCCGACGACCTTCGCCTACGAGTTCGGGAACTTCCTCGACACCTTCTCCGGCGAGATCAACCACCGCGGGCTGGTGACCTTCAACGACCTCTACGAGATCGGCAACCTGCAGATCTTCCACGACGAGGGCTTCCGGGTCGCCGACACCTTCGGGGGCTTCGGCACCCTCTTCGATCTCGAGATCACCTCGCTCTCGCCGCAGTTCTCCACCTTCGAGGCCACCGGCGACCTGCGGATCGCGGCCTCCTTCGCGATGGAGCTGATCGACCTCGGCCTGACCTCGCGGGACCTCACCGGACTGCTCGTCGGGACCGCCTACGTGCAGGCGTTCAACGTGCCCTCCGCCGCTTCCGCGGGCCTGATCATGCTCGCGGGACTCGTCGGCATCGGGCACCGGCGGCGGCGCTGAGATCCCGCCCTCGGACCGGAGGCGGGCCGAACGCATGCGGAGACGCCGACTTCGCTGCGGGAGGCCCGCCTCCTCCGCTTCAGGGGCCGGCGCCGCCGGCGGCGAGGCCCGGCTGGGCGGCGGGCGGCGCCCCCTCGGGGCGGAGCGAGACGAGGAATCGGGTCACCGCCTCGGTCTCCGCGGCGGTGAGGCTCTTGCCGAAGGCGGGCATGTTCGAGGCGGGCATGCCGCCCTGCTGGACCTGCCGCACGATCTGGTCGTGGGTCAGGCGAACGCCCACGCCGTCGAGGGCGGGCCCCCGCTTCCCGCCGAATCCGCCGAGTTCGTGGCAGTTGCGGCACTGCGCGTTCTGCACGATCACGGCGCCCTGCAGCTCGAGCGGCCCCCGCCCCTCGATGTACTCGATCGGCGTGGGCAGCGAGCTCCACGCGTCCATCTCGGGGCTCCACGGGCTCTTCGCGCCCTCCCAGGTCAGCACGCCCAACGCGGTCGCGCCGAGCACGACCGCGAGCACCGCGAAGGGACGGCGGCTCGGAGCCCGCTCGCCGGCGTTGGCGAGGAAGGGCAGCAGCACCAGGCCGAGCACCAGCACCCCCGGGGCGATCAGCATGAGCAGCGTCTCGCTCGCCGGCGGGATCAGCGACACCAGGCCGAAGATCCACAGGAACGGAAGGTCCGGGCGGGGATTGGTGTCGATGTCGGTCGGGTCGGGCACGCCGCCGGGGCCGATCGGGCCGTTCCACAGGGCGATCGCGACGATCGCGAGCAGGGCCAGTCCGCAGAAGACCAGGTCCCGCTTGGCGGCGTCGGGCCAGAAGGGCACGCCCTCCTTGGCGATCCGGGCCTCGTAGGCCTCGCGGTAGGTCCGCGGATCGACCGGCTCGCCCGCCTTGGGCATCTCGCTGATCCCGTGCCGCAGCACCAGCACGAGATGCAGGCCCACGAGGGCGATGGTGATCCCCGGCAGCACGAAGACGTGCAGCGCGAAGAAGCGATTGAGGGTCTCGCCGCTGATGATCGGCCCGCCGAGCAGCAGGTTCCTCGCCCAGTCGCCCACGAGGGGAATGCGGTCGGCGATCGCGGCGCCGATGCCCACGCCCCAGTAGGCGTCCTGGTCCCACCGCAGCACCTGCCCGGTGAACGCCAAGGCCAGCGTCAGCAGGCAGAGGAACACCCCGACGATCCAGGTGAGCTCACGGGGGAACTTGTAGGTGGCGTGCAGGAACACCTGCACCATGTGCAGGAGCATCATCGCCACCATCGCGTTGCTCGACCATCCGTGGATGGCCCGCAGCATCCAGCCGAAGGGCACCTGCGTGTCGATGTAGACGAGGTTGGCGTAGGCGTTGCTCGCGCTCGGCGCGTAGAGCGTCGCGAGGCAGACCCCCGTCAGGATCTGCAGCGAGAAGAACATGAGGGTGGCGCTGCCGAACACGTAGAACCACCGGGCGCTCGGAGGCACGCGGTGGGTCATGATCGGCGCCAGGAACGCCCCGATGCCGGTGCGGTCCTCGAGCCAGGCGAGGCTGCCGCGGACCGCCCGCCGCAGCGGGCCCCCCGGCGGCGCGGGCGTGGGCGGCGTGGGCACGGGCTCGCTCATCTCACGGCGCCTCCTGCAGGCCGGGCAGGCGGCCCGCATCGATCCACAGATGGCCCGCCTCGATCTTCGCCGGATAGGGGAAGAGGCTGCGGGGCGGCGGCCCGCTGGCGCGGCTGCCATCCTCGTAGTACGCGCCGCCGTGGCAGGGGCAGAGGAACAGCCGCGACTGCGGGAACCACCGCACCGGGCAGCCGAGGTGGGCGCAGTTCACGGCGAACACCTGGAAGTCCGGAGCCTGCGGATTGAACGCGTCCGACGGCGGCGGATCGCCCCGCGAGGTGTCGAGCGGCTGCGGCGGCGGATCGCCGGATCGCCCCCCGGGCGGCAGGCGCCGCACCCAGCAGCCGGTCTTGGCGGTGAGTCCGTCGGTCGGTGCGGTCCACGGATTGATGAAGGTGGCGAAGCGGGTCTCGCCGGCGGGGAACTGCTCGATCGGCCCGAGGTCGACCCAGATCTCCCGATACGCCGCGAAGCCGGGCCCGAGCATCGCCGAGACCACCGGCGCCGCGGCCGCCACGCCGCCGGCGCCCATGAGGCCGAGGCCGACCTTCAGCATGAACTCGCGGCGGTCGCCGCCCTTGCCGCAGCCCGCACAGGGCGGAGCATCGGGCGATGGGGTGGCGTGGGCGGCGTCCGCCGACCCGGTCCCTTCCGGCTCGTTCATGGGGCGTCTCCTGGCGAGGCGGGCGGCAGCGGCGGATCGAGCGCCGCGGGCGACGCCCACGAGGGCCGCTTCGAGACGAGGTAGGCCACGAGGTCGGCGATCTCCTGCGGCGGCAGCTCCGACGGCGCCTTGCCGAGGTCGGGCCGACCGAAGACGACCGCGCTCCAGAGGCCCTGATCGGTGATGTTGGCGAGGTAGAAGGGATCGGTCACGCTCGTGCGCGTGTCCGGCGCGTGGCAGGAGACGCAGGACGCCGCGAAGATCGCCTCGCCCCGCGCCGCGTCGCCGAGGCGCACGCGGCTGCCCGCGGCCGCGGGCTCGCCGGGGGTCTCCCACTTCGCCCGCAGGCCGGAGACGAACGTCGCGATCTCCGCCTCGCCGAGATGCTGGTGCGAGACGAGCGGCCCGCCCTTGGCCTTGGCGGAGAAGCCCGGCATCAGGCGGCCGAGGCCCACCGCGACCGCCTCGACCACCTGCTCGTCGGGCATGGTCCGCCACCACAGCGGATCGTTCAGCGGCCTCGCGGCGCCGCGGGTGCCGTCGGCGCCGTGGCATCCGGCGCAGTTGGTGGACCAGAACGCGACGACGCCGGCGGGCGAGTCGAGGCCGGGCGCCGGCTCCGGAGCCGGCTCGACGGCGCCGTGGGGCAGCACCGCGCCGCCGCAGGCGGCGAGGCCCGCCGAGAGAACGGCGACGAAGCCGAGGATGCCTGCGGGCCGCCTCACCGCGAACCCTCCCTTCCGTCGCCGGAACGCTCCACGCCGAGGCGGTCCGCCATCGGGAGATCCTTCATCAGCGAGACCCGTTCGCCGCGGCTCACCACGAAGCCGCACACCCCGCCGAAGGCGACCTGGCTCGCGAGGAACCAGGGCCAGGCGATGAACCGCTCCAGCGCCGGGTTCACCACGCCCAGCAGCGACCAGGTGAGCCCCGAGAGGATGATCGGCACGACCACCATGCCGAAGAGCATCGGCCGCCGCGGCATCATCGGCAGGGCCACCGTGAAGAGCAGCCCGGTCAGCAGCGACAGGCCGCCGTGGAGGAGCACCGCGAGGGCGAACCATCCGAGTCGGAAGGCGGCGAGCTCGGGCTCGCCCATCTCCGACATCGCGGGGTTGACGGCCCCCACGAGCAGGTTGATCGGAAGCCAGACGCTGCCGTGCTCGACGATTCCCCAGGCCACCGCCACCGCCGCCATCGCCCCGCCGCCCGCGAGGCCGCCGGCGAGGCCCGCGCGGTAGGGATGGATCTCCACCGGCAGCACCAGGCGACGCGAGGGCGCCTCCCGCGGCGGCAGCGGCACCGGCCCCACCACCGTCTGGCCGCCGGTGGCCTCGATCGTCTCGACCCGCTCGTCGGGGAAGACCGCGCGGAACCAGATGGTGCCGCCCACGATCGCCAGCAGCAGGCCGACCACGCTGACGGCGATGGTGGTCACGATCCCCGCGAAGAGCAGGGTGACGCCCAGGGCCATCACCATCGGCCCCACCGTCGGTTCGGGGATCGCCCCGGAATAGGGCGGTTCCGGCGGCGGTTCGCGACGAGGGGCGGTCATGCGAGGACTCCCGTGCCCACGAGGTAGACGCTCGTGAAGACCACGACCCACACCGCATCCACGAAGTGCCAGTACCAGCTCACCAGCTCGATCCGCCCGGCGTCCGCGGTGCGGACCCGGCCGAGCTTGGACATCGTCCACACGAAGCCGAGGATCGTCAGGCCGATGGCCACATGCAGGGCATGGAAGCCGACGAGGCTGTAGTAGGTCGTGCCGAACGGGTTGGTGTCGATGAAGAGGCGGTGCTCGACCATGAGGCCCCGCCACTCCACCGCGGTGCCGTAGAGGAACGCGCCTCCGAGCAGCAGGGTGAGGCCGAGCCATCCCTCGAAGGCCCCGCGGGCGCCGCGGGCGAGGGCCCGGCCCGCGAGCACCACGGTGGCGCTCGAGGCGAACAGGCAGGCGGAGAAGAACGAGACCGGCCCGAGGCGAAGGACCTCCTCCGGCTGCGGCCCGGTGGCGTTCTTGCCGAGGTAGTAGAGGAACGCCACCACGAACGCCCCGAAGAAGAAGCACTCCATCAGGATCAGGCAGAGCACCCCGGTCTTGCCGCGGGCGGGCCGCCACTCCGCGGCGTCCGCGGGCGCGGGGGCGTCCGGAAGCGGATGCGCGAGGGCGTCACTCATAGCGTCCATCCGGATCCTCGGGATGCTTCAGGTCCCACAGCGGGCGGCGGCTCCCGACCGCCGGGGCTTCGTCGAAGTTGTGCTCCGGCGGCGGGCTGGTGGTGGACCACTCGAGCGTCCACGCGTTCCAGGGATCGTTGCCGGCGATGCGTCCGCGGCGGTAGGCCCACGCCAGGTTGACCACGATCAGCAGCACCCCCGCGATCTGCACGAACACCCCGCTCGTCGAGAGCAGGTTCCAGAGCTCGAGGCCCCGGTCCGCCTGGTAGGTGTAGATCCGCCGCGGCATCCCCAGCATGCCGCTGATGTGCATGGGGAAGAAGGTCAGGTTGAACCCCACGAACAGCAGCCAGAACGCCCACTTCCCGAGGGTCTCGTCGAGCATCCGGCCCACCGCCTTGGGGTACCAGTAGAAGACCGCGGCGAAGATCGCGAAGACGGTGCCCCCGAAGAGCACGTAGTGGAAGTGCCCCACCACGAAGTAGGAGTCGGTGACCTGCCAGTCGAAGGGCACCATCGCGAGCATGATGCCGGTGAGGCCGCCGATCA
>CAZQUA010000068.1:0-10751 GCA_964596455.1 uncultured Isosphaeraceae bacterium | reverse complement strand
ATTAACCTATCACATCCTTAGGCCCAAGGATTATAAGCCATGACACATTTAGACATGGCCGCCGGTGGCGGGGCTGGTGAGGCTCGGCAACGCCTGCGAGATCGACTGGGCCACCTGCACCGCGTCGGCGAAGTTGAGCGTCCGCACCCGCACCGTGGGGGAACCCGCGGCCTCGCCCTCGTCGAGTTGGGCCACGATCTCCGCGGCGAGGGCGGTCACCGGCTCCGGCGCCGCGACGATCAGCGAGTTGGTCTTGCGGTCCGCGGTGACCTGCACGAGGTCCGCGGGCCGTCCCGCCGACCGCGGCAGCAGGTCCGCGGCGCGGGCGAGCAGGATCTCCCGCAGCATCGGCTGCACGCTGTCGGCCCGGGCCTTGGCGAGTCGGAAGAACCGCACGTCGCTCGCCGGCCCCGGACGCGGCCCGTCGAGCGACTCGAGGACCTGCTCGATCCGCCCGAAGGTCTCCGGCGGGCCGGAGATCACCACGCTGCCGCTCTCGGCATCGATCGAGATCGAGATGGCGGTGCCGCCGCGGGCCCCGGCGGCGCCGCCGAGGTGCCCGCCGCCGGCGAGTTCGCGAAGCGTCTGCGCCGCGGCCTGCGGCGTGGCCCGCTCGAGGCGGTAGGTGCGAATCTCCGTCTCCGGCGCCGCCTCCTGGCGGTCGAGCTGGTCGACGAGGCGGGCGAAGTCCTCCATGCGGGCCGCGGGGCCGTCGACGATGAGCGAGTTGGTCGGCTCGTGCGCCCGCACCACCACCTCGCGGGGCAGGCGCAGGTCGGGCCGGGGCCGGCCTCGCGAGTCCACCGGGACCGGCGGCTCCGGGAACATCTGGTCGATGGTGCGGGCAAGCTCCTCGGCGCGGCCGATCCGGATCGTGAAGATGCGGATCTCCCGGCCCTCGGTGCCGCCTCGGTCGGCGGCGTTGATCTCCCGGACGAGCGATTCGATCTCCTCGTAGATCTCCGGCGGCGCCGTGATCGCGAGGGTGTTGCTGCCAAGGTCGGTGCGGATCTCGACCGGCTTCTCCCGCCGCTCCTCGGCGCTTCGCGCGAGGTACCGCTGCTCGAGCATCTGCGCGATGACGGTCGCGTCGGCGGAGCGGACCGGAAGCAGCCGCAGCGGCAGCAGCGGGCGGTCGCCGGGGACGTCGAGGCGGGCGAGCATCTGCTCGGCCTGCTGCAGCTGCGCGGGCTCGCCGACGGCGAAGATCGAGTTCAGGCTCTCCACCGCCGAGAGCTCCACCGGCGGGGGCGTCCGCGAGGGATCGACCGGAGCGACTCCCTCGAGCAGCTCGCGGAGGTCTTCGACGATCTCCTCGGCGCGGGCCTGCCGCACCGCGAGCAGGCGGCCCTCGCGGGCCGGCGCCGCGAGGCGGCGGGCCTGCTCGATCGCCCGCTCGAAGGCGGCGACGCTCTCGCGATGCCCGCTGACGAGCAGCATGCCCGAGGCGGCCTCGACCTCGACCTCGGGGCGGCCGAGCCGCTCCCGCGCCTCCGCATCGAGCAGTCGCTCCCAGATCGACCACGACCGCTCGAGCAGCGCCTGCGGATCGGCGCGGGAGAGCGGGACCACCCGCACCTCGCGGGCCTCGCTGCCGCCGCGGTCGAGCGAGGCCACCACCCGCTCGATCTGCGGCATCTGCGACGGCAGGGCCCGCACGAGCAGCAGCTCGAGGGCGTCGACCGCCTCGACGAGCGGCGGCGTGAAGGGCGAACCGTCGCCGGGATCGAGCAGCTGCCGCGACATCGCCGCCACCTGCGCTGCGATCGCCGAGGGCCGCGACGACCGCAGCTCGATCTGGCGGGTCTCGAGGCGAGGCCGCGCCGACTCGATCGCCTGCCGCAGGCTCTGCTCGTAGCGATCCACCGCGGCGCGGGTGCCGGCGAGGCGGAGGCGGTCGGCCTGCTCTTCGATGGCGACCTCGACCCGGTCCGCCGGGGCATCGCCCCGCCGCACCGCGTCGATCGCCTCGGCGGCGGCGGCCATCGCCGCCGCGGTGCCGGGGGGCACGCTCGCGAAGCGGACCTCGCGGGGCAGGGCCCGCTCGCGATCGACAAGCGACAGCACGCCCTCGACACCGGCGAGATCCTCGGCGGGGCCGGTGACGAGCAGGCCCCGTCCATCCGGCGAGGGCGCGAAGCGAAGCATCGACTGCTGCCGCGGCGAGAGCAGCGGCGTGATCGCCGCGATCGCCTCCGCGGGCGCCACGTGCTCGAGGGGCAGGCGGGTGACCGCCCGCTGCGAGGCCGCCGCGGCGCCGCCGCCGTCGAGCACCGCGATCGCCGCGATCGCCTCGGCGACGGTCGCGGGATCGCCCGCGATGGCGATCTCGGAGGGATCGTCGAGGGCGAGCACCACCGGCCGCTCGTCCCGCGGCACGCCCGCGAAGAGTTGGTCGAGGCGGCCGCGGATCGCCCCGGCGGTCTCCCGGCCGAGGCGGACGGTGCGGACCGTACGCGGGCCGCTGCCGGGCCGCGGCACGTCGAGCAGTTCGACGGTCTCGCGGACCCGGTCGATGCGGCTGCGGGTGCCGCGGGCGATGATCGAGTTGGTCCGCTCGTCGGCGCTCAGGTTCAGGCCCGGCAGGCGGTTGTCCTCGAGCTTCACCCGCTGGTTGTTCTGCGGGTTGATCACGAACTCGACCACCCGCTCGCCGAGGAGCGCCTTGAGCGACTCGACCATCGGCTTGGCCTTGGCATGCCGCAGGGCGATGTACTCGACGATGTTCTCGACGTCCTCCCGGTCCATCTCCTCGACGAGATGCCTCAGGCGGCGGATGTTGCCGGCGGTCTCCACGAGCAGCAGGGCGTTCTGCTGACGAAGCGCCAGCACGCTGCCGTAGTCGGCGACGAGGCTCTTCAGCTGCTCCGCGACCGACTCCGCGGTGGCGTTCACGAGCGGCATCAGCAGGGTCACGATCTGGTCGTCGGTGACGGTCTCGGGAAGGTCGCCCACGAAGGTCGGCAGGTTCTCCCGCTTCATGTCCTCGAGGCGCTGCAGGTGCAGGCGATCGGCCTCGATCCGCAGCATGACCCCCTGGGTCTGCAGCAGCGTGTTCATGAGGCGAAGCGCCTCCGGCAGGTCGTAGTCGCGGGGGGAGAGGTAGTCGAGGGTGCCCGAGGGCACCGCCGCCTCCCGCACCACCGGCAGGCCGGTCTCGCGGCTGAACCAGTCGAGGATCTGGTCCCACGACTGGTTCTTGAAGGCGAAGCGGATCCGCGGCGGCGACGCGGGCACCGCCGCCTCGGCGGGCGGGGGGCTCGGCTCGATCGACTGCGGAACTGCAGTCGATGCGGGAGTTCCGATAAGGACGGCCGCCACGGCGGATCCGCGTAGCAGGAGGGACTTGCTCATCGCTGCTTCTCCTTATCGGTCGATGCGGGGCGATCTCCGTCGCCGCGAACCGCAACTTCTCGGAACTACTTGGGGGCGGCCGCCGGGACCGGCCGCCGCTCCGCGAGACTTCCCCCGATCGGCACCAGGAACCGCTCCTCGCCGAGGAGGAACTCCGCCGCGTCGCGGCCCACCGCGAGCAGCACCGCCTCGCCGATCCGGCCTTGCGGGGCGATCGCGAGGCGTTCGCCCCGCGATCGGCTCGCCAGCCACGCCTCCGGCCCTGCGGCGCCCTCGATCAGGCCCGTCAGCACCCAGTCTGCATATGGAAAGGATGGCGGAGGCGGCGGCGGATTCGGCCGGCGGGGCCGCGGCGACGGCCGGGGCGGCGGTTCCGGGGGCTTTGGCAGCGCGAAGGGGTCGAAGGCCAGCAGCGTCGCGTAGCGGTCGAAGGGCGTCTGCGACTCGAGGGCGGCCTCGAGCGTCTCCGGCACGGTGGCCCCCGGCAGGAACAGGGTGGTCAGGCGCACCTCGAGCTGCATCTTCGCCGGGTCGTTGCCCACCGCGAACGAGACCGAGTCGATCCGCTTGATCCACGGCTCCTGCTCGATGCGATGGACCGCCCGCAGCAGGCTCTCGAGGCTCCCCTGCCCGAGCATCGAGGCGGGCACCTCGACGAAGTCGATCTCGTCGCGAAGGGCCCGCTGCGACGCCGAGCGGGAGAACTCCCCCTTGGCGGGGGTGCCCCGCGGCACCGCCGGACGGGTCGAGACCACCAGATTCGCCAGGCCCGACTCCTCGCCGACGCGGTTGAGGCGGGAGCGGACGGCGCTGTCCACCGACTCGACGGTGTTGCCGAGGGTGCGGACCGCGAAGCCGTCGATCGCCGCATCGACCTCGGGCCGCTCCCGCCGCTGCCGGCGGCCGTTCTCGATGGCGCTGCGGTAGGTCGCGAGACGCTGCTCGACTTCGGCGCGGCGGTCGTCGAACCGCCCTCCGCCCCACTGCATCGCCAGCCAGAACGCCGCGGCCACCGCCATCGCCACCGGCACCGGCCAGAGCCGGAGCATGCGGCGAAGCTCATCGATCGAGGGCCGTCGCAGCGTTCGGCTCACCACTCGCCTCCCCCGGCGATCCGCCGCGGCGGGGTCATCCCCGGCGCCCGTCGGCGGCCGGTTCGGGCATCGGAGGTCTCGCGGGGCGTCGCCTCGGCCTTGGCCGCGGACTCCTCGGACGCCTCCTCGGGAGCCGGCGACGCGCTGCGGAGCTGGAAGGTGAAGGAGATCGGCAACCGCTTGCCGCCCGCGGCGTCGGCGCCGGTGGAGCGGACCTGGTAGCGGCTGTCGCCGACGATGCGGTCCCGCAGCGAGTCCGCCGCGGCGCGATCGAGGGCCTCGCCGTCGAGCACGAGGCGGACCTGCCGGTCGGCCACGAAGGAGCCGTCCCGCTCGAAGCGGACCGGTCCGATCTCGAGGGCGCCCTGCAGGCGATCCACCACCGCGATGCCCGGCTCCGGCAGCATCGATCCGACGGCGAGGGCATGGTCGAGCCAGGCCGGCGAACCGTCGGTCCAGGCTTCGAGATGGGCCAGCTTGAGGCGATCCCGCTTGAGGCGAAGGAAGTCCGTCAAGGCCGCCCGGGCGCGGGTCTCGAGCTCGTCCGCCGCCGACTCCCGCTCGCGAAGGCCGTTGCGGCCGATCGTCCAGCCGCCGAGGGCCGCGATCACGACCAGGCCCGCCGCGGCCAGCATCCGCGTCCGCCGCCGCGAGGCGAGATCCGGCGGCCGCTTGGGGTGGGCGAGATCGATGGCGCCTCTCGACTGCCGCCGCCCGAGCAGCACGCCGAGCAGCGGCCACACCGGCGCCGCCACCTCGGGGTCGCCGCCGCGGATGTCGGGATGCTGCCGCAGCAGACGCACCGGCAGGCCGGTGGCGGCCGCCAGTTGGGGCACCGCCAGCCTCGCCACGTCCGCGCCGCCGAGCACCACCGCCGCCGCCACCGGCTCGTCGCCTTGCGAGATCCGGTAGCTCAGCCACGAGCGGCGGGTCTCGAGGGTCGCCGCCTCCGCCTTCAGCAGACGGCTCTCGGCCTCGGGCAGCTGCACGCCACGGGCGAAGCGCATCCGCCCATCGCCGACCACCACGAGTTCGAGGGCATCGCCGGCGATGTCGACCGCCAGGATCGACGGCGTCGCGCCGACCGCGGCCTCGCCGGCGGCGGCCGGCTCGAGCGGGTCCTGCCCCTCCATGCCCCGCACCGCCGCGATGTCGAGCCTTCCCACGAGATGCGCCGTGCCGAGGCAGCGGAGCGTGATCGCCTCGACCTCGAGGTTCGCCGCCGCCGCGACCTCCCGCAGGAAGCGGACGACCGGCTCCGGCGCCGCGACCGCGAAGACCTCGCTGCCCTTGGGGCCCGATCCGAGCACGCTGAAGTCGATCACCGTCGCCGCCGCGTCGATGGGCAGCTCCCGCTGCATGGCGAGGCGGACCATCTCGGGCAGTTCCGCGGCGTCGCGGGAGGGCAGTTCGAGACGCTTGGTGCTGACGAGGGTCCGCGAGAGGGCGAAGACGGCCTCCTTGGCGGCGATTCCGCCCTCGCGAAGCAGCGAGGCCACGAAGCGGCCGATCGCCGCCGCATCGCCGCTCGCGACGCTCTCCGGCAGCGGCCGCACCGCCGACCATGCCACCGAGCCGCCGAAGGTCCCCGGCCGGATCGCCGCGGCGTGCACATGCCGCGACTCGATCTGGATGGCGAGCTTCATTCGGACGGCCACGCTCGGCTCCGCGGGGGTGCTGGCTCTCGCTCGGGTCGCCGATCCGCCGGATGCGATGGCGGCGGAACGGCACACGACGCCGCCCGCCCTTGGTGAGGGCGGTGCCGGCCTCGACGGACCATCAGTGCATGCCTCGACGCAGACAAACCCTAGACGCTCGGCCAACCCCTCTTCGCATCAAGGTGGGTCAATCAGCGCCGTATCGTGCGGAATCGGCAGAACGCCCGCCGCCGCTGCAGCATCCGCGAGGCCGAGGATCGCCCCGCTTGCGGCGATGCCGCGGACGCCGACGCTTGCCGATGCGGAGAGGCGACGCGGGCCCTACGGCAGGCGACGCCAGCGTCCGACCACGCCGCTCTGCCGCGGGGTGGAGGCCGCCGCGGCGGGACCGGCGGGCGGAGGCGACGACGCCCCTGCGCCCGACGCCGGACGGCGGCTCGGCAGCGGATCGCCCCGGGGCATCTCCGGAAGCGGCCGCATCGACTCGGGAAAGGACCCGCCGACCCCGTCCTCGGCAACGCCGTCCGCGTCGGGATCCCCCGGGAACGACTCCGGGAAGTCGCCGGCCTCCGCGGCGGCGGCAAGCATCCGCTCGGCGCGATCCTCGGTGGCGTCTTCGAGGCGATCGAGCGCCGGCAGGCGAAGCGAGAGTTGCGCCGCGAGATCGAGCAGGGTGATCTCCCGGATCGCGGCGAGACGGGCGGCCTCGCCGGAGAGATCCACCACGATCTCCCAGACCGTCGCCTGCTCGATGGGGCCCTCCGGCGACTCGGCATCGACGGTCCCGCAGGCGATGCGGAGCCGCCAGCACCCGCTGCGGACGCCCACAAGTTCGATGATCTCGGGGTACTGCTCGAGCCGCAGGATCCCCCGCTCCGCCGGCCAGAGGGGACTGAGACGCTCCTGCGGCGAGAGTTGCTCGCGGGTCTCGACGATCGCCGCGGCCTGGTCCTCCTCGATCCCCGGCAGCGTGCGGATCGCCTCGAGCGGCGCGGTGTTGAGGTCGAGGCGGCCGACCCGCAGGGGCTCGGGGTCGAAGGTGAGGCCGTCGAAGATCCTCCGAGCCTCGTCGATCTCCGCATCGCTCCGCAGCAGCAGCTCGATCAGGTCGCGGTCGGAGTCGAGGGCGAGTCCTTCGGCGATGTCCTCCCCGTCGATGATCGCCTCGCCCGCGAGGACCATGCGAACCGCCTCGGCAAGACGCTCGTCGAACCTCGCCTCGATCGCGGCTTCCATCGCCTCGCTCCACGGCGGGCGAATCGACACCCGCGGCTTGGCCTCGGCGTCGAGCCACGGTTCCGCCGCATGCACCGTGAGCAGGTCGAGCAGGCCCCGCGGGCGAGCCCCGTCGAGGCGATCGAGGACCCGCTCGGCGAGTTCGCCCTCGTCGCCCGCGAGCGGCCCGCGAAGGTCCAGCGCCTCGAGCGGCCCATGCAGGTCCGCTCCTCCGATCGCCCTCCCGTCGCCGCCCTGCATCGCCGAGGCGGCGAGCAGTCCCTCGACCGCATCGAGACGGCCGCCCTTGGCGGCATCCCGGGCGGCGATCACCGCCGCCGCAAGCTCCTCGTCGGCGAGGCCGCTTGCGACCAGCTGCTCCGCCGTGACCGTCGCGAGATCGAGTCGCGACGACTCCGGCGAGATCCGCTCGCCGCCCGGCCCCGCCGGCAGCAACCGGACGATGCCCAGCCGCGGCCCCTCCTCGCCGAGGAGGTACTGGGGATCGAGTTGCGGCCGCTCGCCCGCGAGGATCGCCGGACGCTGCGAGGCCAGTTCCGAGAGCACCGCCTGCACGCCCGACCAGGCGAGGGCCCGCGACCGCACCGCCTCCGCCGCCCGGCCGCTGCTGGCGGTCTCGCCGCGAACGAGCATCAGCATGGTGCCCGCCAGCAGCAGGCCGATGCCCGCGACCACCAGCACCGCCATGAGGACGACGCCCCGCCGCCGGGTGCGGCGGCCTCGCCGCGACGCCCCCGCGATCGCCAGCGGCAGCAGCAGCGAGGCCTCCGATCCCGGATCGATGATCGCGATCACCCGCCGGCGATCCGGAGTGCCCTCGCCGAAGGCCGCGATCTCGTCGGACTCGTCCGCGAGCGGCTCGCCCCGCTGCGGGTCTTCCGCGCCGAGCCCGCCATCGATCGCGAACGCCTCGTCGAGCTCGGCCTCGATCTCGGCCTCGGACTCGGCGGACGGCCCGAGCGAGGGCGGCGGCGAGGACCACCACAGGGTGACCTCGACCGCACGGGGCAGGCGTCCCGCCGCGAGCGAGTCGAACGCCTCGAGCCACTCGCCGCCATCGAAGTAGCGGAACCGCACCGCCATCGGCGCCTCGCCGCGGCCGCCATCGCCGGCGGCCGCCCCGCTTCGGGAGATTCGCGTCCGCCGCGGGCCCTCCGCGGCCACGGTCAGCCGCTCGCGGTCCTCGAGGGCGAGGTGCCGCCGCTGCGGATCGCCGAGCCGCCACGCCGCCACCGTCCGCGAGACCACTTCGAGGCGATCGCCGCCGCCCCGCAGGCCGCTGCCGAGGATCGCATCCTCGACCACGGTGGTCGCGAGGGCCTGCTCGATCGCCTCGAGCAGCGCGTCGGCGGACCGCTGCGTCTCGATCGCCTCGACGCTCCGCTCCCGCGATTGCCGCAGATCGATCACGAAGCTCGCCATGGCGCTGCCGAGGGCGAGCACGATGCCGATCGCCACGAGCACCTCGATCAGCGAGAGGCCGCGGCGTCGCGTGGATCGAGGGCGATCCGTCACGGCGTCGATCCCCGCGTCGACTCCCTTGGCGATCGCCTCGGCGGCCCGGCGGCCTCGCCATCGAGTTCGTCACCGAAGGCCCCGTCGAACGCGTCGAACGCGCCGAACGCATCGGACTCGTCGAGCGATTCGGCTTCGCCATCGCCGCCGCCGCGGCTCCCGGCGGGCACGAGCTGCCGCAGCGTGAACCGCGGCGCCTCGCTCGGGCCATCGCCCTCGAAGACCCGCACCTCGACCTCGACGAGGCCGGGGAAGTCGCTCCGCTCGACGGCGACCTCGAGGCGGAACGCCGACCAGGGCGGCGGCAGATCGTCGATGGCGTCGCGAAGATCGCCCGGCGAGCGGATGCCCGCCTCGAGCTCGGCGATCAGCGAACGGGCCGCGTCGGCGGCGTGGCCGAGCGACGCCGCCCGCCGCAGCGACCGCGTGCCGTCGGAGAAGATCGAGAGCACCATCGAGGCCGCCGCCACGAAGATCGCCAGCGACAGCATGGTCTCGAGCAGCAGGCCGCCGCGGCGGGTCATGGCCGCGGCTCCGAAGCCGGCGGCATGTTCGTCCGCAGCAGGCCCGTCCGTGGCAGGCCCATGAGGTCGTCGAGCCGGATCGGCACCCGCGAGGGTCCGGGCCCGCCGACGGCCTCGCCGAAGCGTTCGAGATGCCACACGCCGACGAGCAGGTTGCGGCCGTCGGGAAGGTAGATCGCCAGCAGCGGCGCCTCGTCGAACGCCGCCTCGGCCTCGCCGTCGATCGAGTCCTCGAGATCGCCGAAGTCCGGGCGATCGAAGAATCCCTCCGGGAGCGGCAGGTCCTCGTCGACCGCTTCCTCGAACTCCGATGCGGGCCGCAGACGCCATCCCGGGGGAAGTCGCAGCGAGGACCACGCGGCGGGGATCGCCTCGATCCCGCCGTCGGCCGCGGGGCGACGGCCCCGCGAGGCCGCCGCCGCGTCGGGGTCGCCATCGAGCGGTGCGTCTCGCCCTGCGTCGAACTCCTCGTCGAGTTGCTCCGCCAGAACGTCGAGGTCGTCCGGGAACCGCTCGCCACCCGAGATCGCCGCGGGGTCGATGAACTCCGCCCGCAGCATCCGGCCGTCGCCCGCCGGATCGGCCACGCCGCGGACCTGCACAAGACGCCCCGACGCGATCGCCTCGGCGCGGGCGAGGCGAAGCATGCCGCAGATCCGCTCGGCGGTCTCGGGCCCCTCGAGCGACGCCAGCCTCGACCACATCCACGGCACCGCGATGCCCGCGAGCACCGCGACGATGCCGATCGCCACGAGCAACTCGAAGAGGGTCGCCCCGCGATGCCGCGATGCCGTGCCGCGGCGGTCAGCCGCCCATGGCTTCGAAGTCATCCTCGACCATGCCGTCCTCGCTGGTGCGGCCCTCGTGGATCGAGATGTCGTCCTCGGTGCCCTCCTCGCCGTCGGGTCCGAGCGAGATCAGGTCGTAGTCGAGGCCTTCGATCTCGCTTGGCTGGCGGTAGATCCACTCGTTGCCCCAGACGTCCTTGGGCACCGGCTTCTTCAGGTAGGGGCCGCCCCACTTGGAGCGTTCGTCGTCGGACTCGAGGGTGCCGCTGCTCCAGAGGACCGCGATCCCCTCCTCCTCGGTGGGCCATCGCTTCATCTCGACGCGGAACTGCTCGAGGGCCCCCTCGATCGCCTGCATCTGGATCTTGGCGTTGCCGGCGTCGGCCTTCTCGCTCGCCCCGAGCACGTTCACCAGGACCAGGCCGCCGATCGCGAGCAGGATCCCGATGACGATGAGGAGTTCGATGATCGTGAAGCCGCGGCGACCAGCGCGGCGGTGGAGGGGGGTGCGGCGGGCTTCGATTGAGCGGGCTTCGACTTGGCGATCCATCGCGGAAGACTCCTATCAGGGCCGGCGAGCGG
>CAZQUA010000067.1:0-10918 GCA_964596455.1 uncultured Isosphaeraceae bacterium | reverse complement strand
TCCGAGTGTCGCCCCGCGGCGGCGGCACCGGCACCGACGGCAGTGCCCTCACCGACGGGGTCGTGATCGATCTCGCCCGCGGACTCGACCGGATCGTCGAGATCGACGAGGGCCGTCGCCTCGCGAGGGTCCAGCCCGGCGTGGTGCTCGGCCGGCTGAACGCCGCCCTTCGCCCGCTCGGGTTCCAGTTCGGCCCGACGGTGAGTCCCCACGACCGGGCCACCCTCGGCGGCATGATCGCCACCGACGCCGCCGGCAAGGGCTCCCGCATCCACGGCAAGACCGGCGACCATGTGCAGTCGCTGCGGGCGGTGCTGCCGGGAGGCGAGGTGCTCGACGCCCGGCGGCGGGAGGCCGCCGAGGTCGCTGCGATCGTCGCCGCCGGCGGACGCCTCGGCGATCTTCACCGCGAGGTGCAGGCGACCCTCCTCGAACATGCGGAGGCGATCGAGGCCCGCTGGCCGAAGCTCGAACGGTTCCTCTCCGGCTACACGCTTCCACGCGCCCGCGACCCGAGGACCGGTGCGATCGATCTCGTGCCGCTGCTGTGCGGCGCCGAGGGCACGCTCGGCATCGTCACCGAGGCGACGCTGCGGATCGTGCCGCTCCCGCGGGCCCGCCGCACCGCGTTCGTCGGCTACGCCTCCTTCGAGGAGGCGGTCGCCGCCGCGGCCACGCTCGCGGGCGGCCCTGCGGCGATCGAGACGATCGACGACACCGTCTTCGCCCTCGCCCGCGAGGACATGGTCTGGCCGGAGATCGCCGGGCGCCTCGGCGACCTCCGCGGACTCGCCGCCATCAACCTCGTCGAGTTCGAGGGCGACGATCCCGCGGAGGTCGAGGCGCGTCTCCATCGCTTCGCCGCGGTGATCGCGACGGCTTCCCCCCGGCCCCTCGCGGTGGTGCCGATCCTCGACGAAGGCGTCCGCGGAGCGTTGTGGACCCTCCGCGAGCGGGCGGTGGGGCTGCTCGGGAACCTCCCCGGCGAACGGCGTCCGGTGGCCTTCGTCGAGGACTGTGCGGTGCCGGTCGCGAGGCTTCCGGAGTTCGTGCGGAGCTTCCGGGCGATCCTCGATCGCCACGGCCTCCGCTACGGGATGTACGGGCACGCCGACGCGGGATGCCTGCACGTGCGGCCGGCGCTGGATCTTCGCGACCCCGCCGACGAGCGGCGGGTGCGGGAGATCACCGACGAGGTCGTGGCGATGCTCGGGCCCCTCGGCGGGGTGCTCTGGGGCGAGCATGGCAAGGGCTTCCGAAGCCGCCACAGCGAAGCCTTCTTCGGGCCGGAGGTCTTCGCGGCGATCTGCCGGATCAAGCGGGCCTTCGATCCCGGCAACCAGTGCAACCCCGGCAAGATCGCGGTGCCGCTCGGCGAGTCCACCACGCCGCTCTCGATCGAGGCGAGCACCCGCGGCAGCATCGATCGCGGGATCGATCCCTTCCTGCAGCGGCGGCACGCCGCGGCGATCCACTGCAACGGCAACGCGGCCTGCCAGAGCTGGGATCCGACGCTCGCGATGTGCCCCTCGCTGAAGGTGACCCGCGATCCGCGGCACAGCCCCCGCGGCCGGGCGATCCTGATGCGGGAGTGGCTGCGTCGCCTCTCCGAGGCCTCCTGGCGGGACGGGGGCGAGCGGCGGGATCCGAGCCTGCTCGGCACGCCGCTGCGGATGCTGCGGCGACTCGCGGGAGGGGACGACTTCTCCCACGAGGTCCACGAAGCGATGGACGGCTGCCTCTCCTGCAACGCCTGCGGGGGCCAGTGCCCCGTGAAGGTCGGGGTGCCGGAGTTCCGAAGCGAGTTCCTCCACCACTACCGCCACCGCTACGGGCGTCCGCTTCGCGATCGCCTGATCGGCGGCCTCGAGGAATCGCTGCCGCACCTTGCCCGCGTCGCGGGGTTCGCCAACGCCCTGCAAGCGCCGCGGCTCTCACGATGGCTGCTTCGCACCCTGCTCGGTGTCGTCGATCCGCCGCGCATCGCCCGCCCCGATCTCGCGAGCCGCCTGCTCGCGATCGGGGTGCGGATCGAGCCGATCGCCGCGTTCGAGCCGGCCCCGCCGTCGGGGACCACCGACGAGGTCATCCTGCTGCAGGACGCGTTCACGACCTACCTCGACCCGCAGGCGATGGTCGCGGCGGTCCGGCTGCTTCAGATCCTCGGCGTGCGGCCGCGGGTCGCCGCGTACTTTCCATCGGGGAAGGGCTGGCACGTGAAGGGCTACCTCGGGCGCTTCGAGGCGGTCGCACGGGCGAACCTCGACCGCCTGCAGCGCCTCGCCCGCAGCGGCCGGCCGATCGTCGGGATCGATCCAGCGACGACCCTCGTCTTCCGCGAGGAGCTGCCCAAGGCGCTGGGGTTGCCGGAGAACGCCCGCCCCCGCGTGCGGCTGCTCTCGGAGTTCCTCGCCGCGCAGCTCGCCGCATCGTCGCCCGCATCCCCCGCCGCCGATTCCACGCCGGTCCGCCTCTTCGGGCACTGCACCGAACGGTCGATGCATCCAGCGGCCATGGAGGAGTGGCGGCGGATCTTCCGGAGCTTCGCGATCGACGCCTCCATCGAGCGGGTCGGCTGTTGCGGCATGGGCGGCTCATGGGGGCACGAAGCCCGCCATCAGGCCGACTCGAAGGGCATCTTCGCCCTGAGCTGGGCCGCGAGGATGCCGCAGCAGGAGCGGGAGTGGGGCGACCTCGCGGTCACCGGCTTCTCCTGCCGCTCGCAGATCGCGAGGATCTGCGGACGCCATGCGGCGAGTCCCGCGGAGCTGCTGCTGGCACGCCTTGAGGGGGCCGAGGCGCGGGTCGCCGCCGCAGCACTCGGTGCTGCACTCAGTAGTGCAGGTCCTTGACGAGTCCCTTGTTCGCCCGGTCGAGCGGTGCGACGAAGAGGGCGATCGACTCGAAGACCCGCTTGGCCAGGCGCTCCGCATCCGGAAGGCAGGCCGCGGTCTGCTCGGCGGCAGCGGAGGCTTCGCGGCGGCCGGCAAGGCGTTCCTGGGCGAGTCGCAGATCGAGTTCGGGCCGGTAGGCGAACGCGTAGGTCCGCAGGCCCCGAGACCACGCCGCGATGGCGCCGTCGCCGCCCTCGCCGCCGCTGCCGAGGAAGTTGGCGAGCGCCTTCCCGCCGGAGGGAAGCGACGCCACGCCCATCTCGAGATCGCAGCACTGGCGGCTCGACCAGGCCACGCCTGCGAAGACCGCATCCTCGCGGCCGGCCGGGGTCAGGCGAACATCCTGCCACCCCCAACGCGGCGACGCGGTCGCTCCGCCGCCGAAGGCCACCGCCAAGGCCACCGCCCCGCGGCCGGTGGCGACGATCGGGAGGTCCTGCGCCGCCGCCGCCTCGAGCAGCGGGACGAGCGGCGAGGGCATGCCGTGCGGATCGTCGGGGCCGCCGCAGAGGACGATCGCTCCAAGGTCGTCGAGGTCCGCCGGCAGCGACTCGCCCCGCCCGAGACGGACCGTCCGCAGGCGGTGCCCGTACTCCCGAAGGGTCCGCAGCAGCAGACCTCCGCCAACGTCGTCGAACTCGACCACCAATGTCGCCATGGGCGGGAAGGTTAGGGTTCGGTGGGAGGATGCACAAGCGGCCGGCCGCCGGCGGCGGCGATCACCCCGAGGGCGTCGCCGCGGATGGGACCTTGGCCATCCACACCGTCGCATCGTGGGGACCGAGATAGTCCTGCCGCAGCGCCACGCTCGGCGTCAACCCCATCGCCCACGCAAGCATCCGCACCGGATCGAAGCGTCGGGCGGGGCGATCCGAGACCCCTCGCCGGGCGCCGTGGCTCGAGAGGAAGTTGAAGGCGACCCCGACGCGGGCCGCTTCGAAAGCCCTCGCGACCGCCCGCTCGAGCGACGCCCTCGGGAAGGTGTTGAGGCTCCCCGAGAAGAAGACGAGGTCCGGCTCGAGCTGCTGCAGGCCCATCCGGTCGGCGAGGAAGTCGCCGCCGACGAATCGCCAGCCCGCATGCCCTCGGCGGCTTGCCGCCCGCCGCAGCGGCTCCATCGCCTCGATGCCGATGCCTTCGCCGATGCCGATCCCCGCGGCCGCGAGATGCGTCGCGAGATCGCCCCGCCCGCAACCGGCGTCCACGAGTCGAATCGGGCCGGCGCGGGCCCGGGCCGCCAGTCCCGAGATCTCCACCAGCACCTCGAAGCGACGCCGCTGCATCGCCTCGCTTCGCCACAGCATGGCCTCGAAGCGTCCGCCATGGACCTTCGCGGCTTCGGCGTAGGGGGCGAGGTAGGCGGGTTCGCGAGGCACCGGTCGGAGGGTAGGCGAGGCGGCCGGGCCGCCGGCGACGCCGCATCCGCCGTCGCCTTCGACGCCGCGGCGGTCTTTTCGCAGCAATCGCCCCGTCCGCCGCTCCGCACCTCTAGCATCGGCGGCATGCCGCGAGGACGCCTGCTCCTGCTCGCGGCCGCCGCGCTGCTCGGCGGCCTGCTGATCGCGACGCCCGCAGCCGCATCGCCGTTCCCCCCCACCGCCGCGTCGCTCGACGAGGCGGATCTCGACCGGGCGATCGCCGCCCTCGCCGAGGGACTGCTCGCCGCACGCGATCCCGTGCGGCAGTGGGAGCCGAAGCGGGTGCCGGCGGAGGAGAGTCGCCAGCAGGGCGGCGGCTACACCGCCATCGTCGCGCTGGCGCTGGTGCAGGCCGGCGTGCCCTCGCAGGACGCCCGCCTCGCCCCGGCGATCGAGTGGCTGCGAGGGCGGGAGATCGAGGGCACCTACGCCCTCGCGGTGCGGACGATGCTGTGGGCGAGCCTGCCCGACTCCTACCGCCGCGATCTCGAGGGCGACGTGCGATCGCTGCTGGCGGGCTTCAGCCTCAAGGCCGCGGGCTGGGACTACACCGGCCGGCCGCAATCGACGCTCCGCGACAACTCCATCACCCAGTTCGCCTCGCTGGCGCTCGCGATGGCGGCGCGTCGGGGGGTCGAGATCCCGCCGCGGATGTGGGAGATGCTCGAGCAGCGCTACCTCGAGATGCAGCTCGCCGACGGCGGCTGGAACTACCAGGGCCGCGGCGAGGCCCGCGGCTCCATGACCGCGGCCGGGGTCGCCACGCTCTTCATGCTCGATCGCCTCCGCATGCCCGCCGCGGGGCGGAACCGCGGCGGCCGCGGCAGCGAGGCGGCGATCCTGCGGGGCCTCGAGTGGCTCGAGCGGCACTTCGATCCGGCGCGGCACCCCGGCCATCACGACCACTTCATCTATTGGCTCTACAGCCTCGAGCGGGCGGCGCTCGCGGGCGGACTCGGCCGACTCGGACGTCGCGACTGGTTCCGCGAAGGCGCCGCCGAGGCGATCGCCCGCCTCTGCGAGCCCGACCCATCCGCGAAGGCCCCCCGGTGGCGAATGCGGGAGAAGACGCCCCGCGGCGGTGCGATCCGCGCCCACGAGCACGCCATGGGCCTGCTCTATCTCGTGCGGGGCAGCGTGCCCGTCGCCGTCGGGGTGCTCACCGATCCGGGCGAGACGGTGACCAGCGGCACGCGGGAGATGGCGATGCTGACCGAGTGGCTCGGCGAGACGGCGCAGCGCGAGTTCAACTGGCTGCGGATCGAGCCCTCCGATCCGATCGAGACCTGGCTGGTGCCGGCGGTGCTGTGGTGGCAGCCGGAGCGCCTGCCGGCGGCGGACGATCCGCGTTGGGCGAAGCTCGCGGCGCATCTGGCGCGGGGCGGCCTGCTCGTCGGCGAGTTCGCGGGGCTTCCCGCGGCGGAGCGGACGCGGGCGAGGACGACGCTCGCCTCGCTCCATCGCGGCCTCGCATGGAGCGAAGTCGATGCCGGTCATCCGCTGCGGCGAAGGCTCTTCCCGCTCCCGCCCCGCACCCCCCGTCTCGAGGTGCTGTCGATGGGCGGCCGCGAGTGGGCGGTGGCCTCCTTCGAAGGCGACCTCGCTCGCGGCATCGCCAGCGGCCCCCAGCGGGGACGCGAGGCCTTCGAGGCGTTCGCGAATCTGTGGATCACCGCGATCGAGACCGATCAGGCATGGCCGCGGCTGCGATCGTGGCAGGTGCCGCCGGCGGTTCCCGCCGCGGCCGGCGGCGGTTCCGACGCGCCGCTGACGATCCTCGCGATCCGGCACGGCGACCGCGACGATCCGGAACCGGCATCCCTCGCGGCAGCGATGCGTCCGCTGTCGCAGCGGCTCGGCCGCGAGGTCGCCGTCGTGCCGACGGAGATCGCCCTTCTCGACGGTGCTCCCGCGGGCAGCCTCGCGATCCTTCGCGGCATCGAGGCGCCGGCCTGGGAGGAGGCGTCGTGGGCATCGCTGGCCCGCTTCGCCGACCGCGGCGGCACGCTGCTGGTCGAGACCTGCGGCGGCCGCGGCGAGTTCGCCGCCGCCGTCGAGTCGGCATTGGCCCGTCGCCTCGGTTCGGATCCCCTGCCGCTCGCCGCCGTGGCCGACCTTCCGGAGGGCGTCGATGCGGCGAGCCTTCGCCGGGTCGCCTATCGCTCCTCGACCGCCCGCGAGGAGGGCGCGGCCTTCGCCGCGGCGCGGATGCGGGCAATCGTGAAGGACGGGCGGATCGTGGTGCTCGCAAGCCGCGAGGACCTGAGCCTGGCCCTCCTGGGACGGCCTCGGGAGGGCGTGCACGGCTACGCCCCCGCCACGGCGATCGATCTGCTCGAGATCGCGGCCCGCATCGCCGCGTCCGCCCGCCTTGACGCCGTCCCCGACGCGGGATCGCCGTGAACCTCGATCGCCTGCAGGAGGCCCTGCGGCAGGCCCTGACGCGGGCCTGCCGCCGCGGGACGCCCCCGCCGGACGCCGATCGCGGGGCCGTCGATGCGGTGCGAGGCGAACGCCTCGCGGCCCGCTACCTGCAGGGCCGCGGCCATCGCATCCTCGCGCGGAATCTCCGCGTGGGCCACGACGAGGCGGACCTCCTCACCATGCCCGATCCGACGCTGCTGCAGTTGGCGGTCGTCGAGGTGAAGACCAGCCGCCGCGACGCCGCGGAGGCCCTGCTCCGCATCGACGCCGGCAAGCAGCGGCGTCTCGTCCGCCTCGCCAACGGCCTGCTCTCGAGGCCGGAGTTCGCTCGCTTCTCGATCCGGTTCGACTGCGTGGGCGTCGACCTGCGGGGCGATCCGCCGGTGGTCGAGCACCGCCCCGCCGCCTTCGCGGCCGCATGGCCGCGGGCGGGGCGATAGCCGGGCCGCGTGGCGGATGCGGGTCCGGCGGCGCCGGCGAAGCCGGCGAAGTTGGCGGATCATCGGCCTCCACCCCCCGCCTGCACCGCCGGTCAGGGGAGATAGCGATCCACGGCGATCGCGATCAGGCGCTCCCGCATCTTGCCGATGTCCTCGCTCACCCAGCGGCGGCGAAGGCTCTGCAGGTACCGCCGCTGCTCGACGGCGAATCGCCTCGCCCGCAACGACTCCTGCAGGCTCAGCTGGACCATCGGGTCGAAGAGGCTCAGGCCGGGAGGCCGATCGACCGCCAGGATCCCCAGCCAGGTGACCGAGCCGCTCCGCTCGATCGGCCGCCCCGCATCGCCGACCTCGACGCCCTCGAGCGAGGACCGCAGGTCGTCGGCAAGTTCGAGGCCCGCGACCCCCTCGGGGCCCCACGGCAACTCCAGCCAGAAGCCGGCGTCGGCAAGGCCGAGCGAGGCCGCGACCGCCGCAAAGCCCTCCCCCGCCGCGAACTTCGCCCGCACCGCCTCGATCCGCTCCCGCCCGTCGCTCCGCTCCGAGAGGCGGATGCGGCCGAGGCGAACCGTCGCCGGCGGATTGAACTCCGCCTCCCGCCGTCGGTACTCGAGTTCGATCTCCCGCCACGAGACGATCACCCGCGGCTCGATCTTGCGACGCAGCAGATCGCTCGCGAGCGCCATGTCGCGACGGCGGCTCATGAACTCCTCGAGGGAGAGGCCCTGCTCCTCGAGCACGCTCTGCTCGGCGGAGGCGAGGCTGCCGCCGCGTCGGGCGATCTCCTCCTCGCGCAGATCGAGCAGCCAGCCGAAGAGGCCCTGCTTCTGCTCGATGCTGAGGCCGCTCTCGGCCTCGGCGATCACCAGTTCGCTGTCGATCAGCTCCTCGAAGCGGGCCCGGACGAGTTCGACCACGCCCCGCCTCGCCTCGGCTCGATTGTCCATCGCCGCGATGCGAAGCAGACGAGCCTCGATCGGCTCGAAGAACGCGCCGGCGAAGATCGGCCGCCCGTTCACCTGCCCCACGAGGCTCTCGACGGGCCAGCCGCCGGCACGCGGCGAGGGCGGCTCGGCGATCACGCCGCTGCTCCGGACCACTTCGGGCCGGACGCCGCCTCCGGGGGCATCGACCTCGACCACCTCGCGGCGTTCGACGACCGCGACGGGGCCGGCCTCGACCGCCACCTCCTCGACCTCGACGCTCGGCGGCTCGAAGATCTCCGCCGGCACCTCGATCACCGGGCCGGTCAGCGCCGAGGGACGGGAGAAGTCGGCGAGATCGATCCGCCTCGCCTCTGCCGGCGCATCCCGCCGGGCCGAGCAGCCCGCGAAGACGATGCCGAGCAGCAGCGGCGGGACCGCGACGCGCCAACCGAGGCGACGGGAGCGATGCCCGATCCCACGACCGAAGGGCCGCGGAACGACGCGATCGGTGGCTCGTGCGCGAAGCGAGGACACCCGCGGCACTATACTGATCGCTCGTCGTCGCTTGCGGAGAAGCGTGCGTCGTCGTGCCCGTTCTCCGAGGCGGCGTGCGCGGGGCGACGGCCCGATCGCCAGGGCCATCCCGGACCGCTCCGGTCGGCGACGCCCGCCGCCGTTCCACAACCCTTGACCCGAGAGGATCCCTTCCCGATGACCGACCCGACCCCGAAGCTCCACATCGACTCGGACTGGAAGGCGCAGGCCCAGGCGGAAAAGGAGCGGCTCGCGGAGCAGGTCGAGGCGAAGCAGGCCGCCGAGCAGGAGCGGCGGGCGGCCGCGGAGCTGCCGCCTGCGAACTTCCAGACGCTCGTCAGCATGATCGCCGAGCAGGCCATCATGGGACTCGGCGGCATGCAGGACCCCAAGTCCGGGCGGGTGATGGTCGATCTCGAAGGCGCCCGCTTCTCGATCGACCTGCTCGCCGTGCTCGAGGAGAAGACCGCCGGCAACCTCGCCGAGGAGGAGGGCAAGATGCTCAAGGAGATCCTCGGCCTGCTGCGGTCCCGCTTCGTGCAGTTCGCCAAGATGGTCAGCGAGCAGATGGCCGCCAAGGGCGGCGAAGCCGCGGCGCCGCCCCTCTCGGGATCGACGACGCCGAGCGGCCTGCACATCCCGGGAGCCTGAGGCCGGCCGCCGCTGAAGATCGGCGGCAACTCCAGCCGGCGGCGTCCGAGCCGCCGCCGCCTTCAGGCTGGAGGCGGTCCCGTCCGGCGGGCGGCGAGGATGGCGACTCCAGACCCCTTCCCGCTGCGAAGAGGGAGGGTCCGACGCGATTCGTATACTTGCGATCCCATGACTTCGCCCGCCTCCTCGACCGTGAAGACCGAGCGTTTCCTCGATCGGCACTACTTCCTGCTCCGGCGACTCCACTCCCTGAGCGGCGTGGTGCCGATCGGGGTGTTCCTCTTCCCGCACCTCACCACCAACTCTTCGATCGTCTGGGGCAACTATCTCGGCCACAGCCCCTACGGGCCCGGCACCGGGGGCGTGTCCACCTTTCAGCATGAGGTCGACTTCATCCACTCCCTGCCGGCGTTGGTGCTGATCGAAGTCGGCCTGATCTGGCTGCCCCTGCTCTACCACGCGGCGCTGGGCATCGTCTTCGCCCGCACCGGCCGCACCAACGTCGCCGCCTACCGCTACGGCGGCAACTGGCGGTACGCCCTGCAGCGGATCACCGGCTACATCGCCCTCGTGTTCATCTTCTTCCACCTCTCGAGCCTGCGGTGGGGATGGACCTACGGCGGCCTGTTCCCGACCTTCATCCCGGACGAGGCGGCCTCGACCACCGCCGCGCACTTCCAGGATGGGAAGATGGGCCTGGCGATGGCGGCCTTCTACCTCGTCGGCGTGCTCGCGGCGGTCTACCACTTCGCCAACGGCCTCTGGACCGCGGCGATCACCTGGGGCCTCACCATCAGCCGCCAGGCCCAGGAGCGATGGGGCCGCGTGTGCACGGCGATCGGGGTCGGACTGGCCGCGATGGGCGTGGCCGCGATCTGGGGCTTCTCGACCCTCGACATCGGCAAGGCGCAGGAGATCGAGGCGAAGATGAACGCGGGGATCCAGTCGAGCGCGGGGGCGAGCGAGGGACTGCCGGCGGACGCGGGCCGCTGAGGACCGGACCGGATCAGGAAGGAGCGAACCTCCCATGGCAAGCGGACGGCATCGGGTGATCGTGGTGGGCGGGGGCCTTGCGGGCCTCTCCGCGACGCTTCGCATCACCGAGGGCGGACTTCCCGTCGACCTCTTCTCGATCGTCCCGGTGAAGCGGAGCCACTCGGTCTGCGCCCAGGGCGGCATCAACGCCTGCAACGAGATCGCCCGGCAGCAGGGCTACAGCGAGCACGAGCACTTCGACGAGTCGATCTACGGCGGCGACTTCCTCGCCCATCAGCCGCCGGTGCACGAGATGGCCCACTGGGCCCCGCGGATCATCGACCTGCTCGACCGGATGGGGGTGCCCTTCAACCGCACCGCCGAGGGGCAGCGGGACCTTCGCCTCTTCGGGGGCAGCCTCTACAAGCGGACCCACTTCGCCGGCGCCACCACCGGGCAGCAGCTGATCTACGCCTTCGACGAGCAGGTCCGCCGCGTCGAGGCCGAGGGCAAGGTGACCAAGTACGAGCATTGGGAGTTCCTCGGCCCGGTCCTCGACGAGGGCGGCCGCTGCCGCGGCATCGTCGCCCAGGACCTGCGCACCATGCAGATCCGCGCCTTCCGCGCGGACGCGGTGGTGATGGCGACCGGCGGCT
>CAZQUA010000066.1:0-11105 GCA_964596455.1 uncultured Isosphaeraceae bacterium | reverse complement strand
CCTCGCTCGTCGCGAGGCCCTTGATCACCTCGACGAGCTTCATGACCGGCACCGGGTTGAAGAAGTGCATGCCGATCACCCGCTCGGCGCGGCTGCCCACGGCGGAGGCGATCTCGGTGATCGAGATGCTCGAGGTGTTGGTCGCGAGGATCGCCTCGGGGGCGGCGAGGTCGGCCAGCTTCCGGAAGAGCTCCTTCTTGAGGTCCACCCGCTCGCTCGCCGCCTCGATGGCGAAGGCGATGCCCGACGCCGCCTCGAGCGAGGCCTCGTAGCGGATCCGCCGCAGCGCCGCCTCCATCTCGCCCTCGCTCATCCGCTGCTTCTCGACGCTGCGGGCGAGGGTCTTGGCGTGGTAGCCGCGGGCCTTGTCGAGCTGCGGGGCGTGCACGTCCACGAGGATCGCCTCGACGCCCGCGATCGCCGCGGTCAGGGCGATCCCCGATCCCATGGTGCCAGCCCCGACGACCACCACCGATTCGACCCTGCTCATCGCGAGATCTCCACAGCTGCTGCCACGGCGGGGAACGGACGCCGTTCCCGGGGCGCCCCGCCCTCCGGCGGGGGCAACACGTCGAACCTTCGGAACACGGGGCCCTCCGCGGCGGACCCGGCCGGGCGACTCGCCCGCGGGCCGTCCCGGTCGGCCGCTTCCCTCAGCCGTTCCACTTCCGCGGGGCGGCGCCGATGTAGTGGGCGAGCGGCCGGATGATCCGGTTGTCCGCATGCTGCTCCATCACGTGGGCGCTCCAGCCGACCACTCGGGCGGCCACGAAGATCGGCGTGTACTGCGGCACCGGGATGCCCATCACGAAGTAGGTCATGCCGCAGGGGAAGTCGACGTTGGGATGGATGCTCTTGTCGCGGAGCATGATCGCCTGCACCTCGTCGCCGAGGTCGAACCACTTCTTCGCGGCAGGGCCGATCCGCTCGGCGAGCTTGAGGCCTTCGCGGCGGAGGATCCCGGCGCGATGGTCGCCCTGCTTGTAGACGCGGTGCCCGAAGCCCATCAGCTTCCGCTTCGTGGCGAAGGCCTGCTGCATCCACTGCTCCACGGTGGTGCCGCCCTTGGCGAGGTCGGCGTCGATCTCCTTGAGCATCTCCATCGCCATCTCGTTGGCGCCGCCGTGCAGCGGCCCCTTGAGGGCTCCGATCCCGCCGCAGATCGCCGAGTGCAGGTCGCTCTCGGTCGAGGCGATGACGCGGCAGGTGAAGGTGCTCGCGTTGAAGTCGTGCTCGGCGTAGAGGATCAGGCTGACGTCCATGATCTTCGCGGCGAGATCCTCCGGCGCCTTGCCGGTGAGCATCAGCATGAGGTAGGCCGCGTGGGACATCGACGGGTCGTTGGCCGGCAGCGGCCGGCCGTCGAGGGCGGCCTGGCAGACGCCGATCAGGGTCGGGATCTTCGCGAGCAGTCGCTTGGACTTCCGCATCTCCGCCGCCGGCGAGTTGTCCTCGCAGTCGGGATCGGCGTGGGAGAGCAGCGACACGCCGGTCCGCAGCACCGACATGGGATGGGCCGACGGGTTCGCCTTGACCGCGGCGGTCACCATCTCCGCCACCGCCGCGGGGACCTCCCGCATCGAGGCGAGCTCGCTGCGGAACGCCTTCGACTGCTCCGCGGTGGGCTTCTCGCCCATCAGCAGCAGGTAGGCCACGTCCTCGAAGGTGGCGTTCGCGGCGAGGTCGGCGATCTCGTAGCCGCGGTAGATGAGTTCGGTCTGGGTCACCGCGCAGATCGAGGTGTCGCCGGCGGTCTGGCCGGCGAGTCCGCGGGTGTCGGCGGGCTTGGCGTGGGCGGAGGCGGGGGTGGTGGCGGTCATGGTCGTCTCGCAGACAGCGTGCGTGGGAAGGGGAACGGGGCCGGCGGGATGGGGACCGGCAGGTCTCTGGCTCCCGCGAGCGGGCGGCGTTGGAAGGGTCCCCGCCTCGGGCGAGACGGGGAACGGGGCATCGTAGCGGATTCCTCGAGCGAGTCCGGAGAGTTCGAGGCCGTGACGGCCCCGGAGTATGCTCGCGGCATGCACCGCGGCCCCGTCTCGATCTCGACTGGACTTCTCTTCGCCCTGATCTTCGCTCCGGCTCCGCTGGCCGGATGCGTCGAGGTGGTCGAGACGCCCCTGCCCGAGTCCGAGCTGGCCTCGCCGCCAAGCATCCCGAGCCGCCCGGTCGAACTCGCGGCCGCCTGGCTCTCCGGATCGTTCAGCTCCGGACCGCAGTCCCGCGAGGATCCCCGCTTCCGGGAGATCACCCTCGAAGTCGTGCCGATCTGGACCGGCCGCGACGACGGGCCGTGGCTCTACGTCGAGCAGGCTGCCGCCACCTCGCCCGCCCTGCCCTACCGGCAGCGGATCTACCAGCTGCTTGCGGACGGCGACGGCGTCCTGAGCCTCGTCTACGAACTCCCCGGCGATCCCCTGCTCTTCGCCGGTGCCTGGAGGACGCCGGCTCGATTCGACGCCCTCGTGCCGGATCTGCTCCTCGCCTGCGACGGATGCGGCGTGCGCCTGCGGCAGGCCGGTCCGAATCGGCTCAGCGGCGGAACCGAAGGCACCGGCTGCCGATCGTCGCTTCGCGGGGCGACCTACGCGACGAGCGAGGTCACCCTCACCTCGCAGTGGATGGAGACCCTCGACCGCGGCTACGACGCCAACGGGGTGCAGGTCTGGGGCTCCGAGCACGGCCCCTACCGCTTCGAGCGTCTCGCGAAGTAGGCGTGCCGTCCTCAGGCCTCCGGCCTCCCGTTCATCCTCTCGCCCGACGCTCGTCGGGGTACCGCCAAGGCTTGCCCGGCTCGTAGCCAAGGGCCGCGTAGAGCTGCGAGCGGGTCTGCATGCGGTCGACCAGCGACCCAAACGAGCCTCGCTCCTTGAGGACCGCGAGGCTTCGCACGACCTCGCCCATCGCGAGGCGAAGCAGACTCACCGGAAAGATCACCAGGCGATAGCCGAGTTCGCCGAAGCGATCGAGCGGAATGAACGGCGTCTTGCCGAACTCGGTCATGTTGGCGAGCAGGAGCCCGGGGCTTCCCTTCGCGAACGCCGCGAACTCCGCCTCGCTCTCGAGGCCCTCCGGGAAGATCGCGTCGGCGCCGGCGTCGCGGTAGGCATTGGCCCGCGCGATCGCGTCGTCCATCCCGGTCACGCCCCGGGCGTCGGTGCGGGCGATCAGCAGGAACGAGGGATCCCGCTTCGCCGCGGCCATCGCCGCGACCTTCAAGCACATCTCCTCGCAGGGCACGAGCTCCTTGCCGTCGAGATGCCCGCAGCGCTTCGGGAAGACCTGATCCTCGACATGAAGGCCCGCGGCACCGGCCCGCTCGTACTCGACGAGGGTCCGCACCGCCTGCTCAAGGCCGCCGAAGCCGGTGTCGGCATCGGCGATCACCGGCAGGCCGGAGGCGTCGCTGACGCGGCGGATCTCGCCCGCGAACTCGACGAGGGTCAGCAGGCCCACATCCGGCACCCCGGCGGAGACGCTCAGGGCCGCCCCGGAGAGGTAGCACGCGTGAAAGCCGGCGTCCGCGATCGCGCGGCCCGCCAAGGCGTTGAAGGCGCCGGGGATCGCCACCGGGCCGGCCGCAGCGGCCGCGCGCAGGCGGGAGGCTGGAGAGTCGTCCATCGCCGGATTGTGCCACAACGCCGCTCGCGACGGGCGGCGGCCTCGACGCGAACGCCTGCCTGATCAGTTGGCCGCCGCCACCGCCCACGCCGAGGGGGCGAAGTCTCCGGCGAGACCGGCTTCGAGTTCGCCCGCGGTCCATCCCGCCGCCTGCCCCTCGCGAAGGTCCGTCGACGACTCGAGGCGGCTGCGGCGGGCCGGCAACGCCTCCCGCACCTGCCGCAGGTCGTCGCAACGCTGCGACTCGAGGATCGCGTCGATCCGGGCACGGCCCTCCGGGCCGAGCGGCCGCGCGAGCAGCAGGGTCAGTTCGGCGGCGGTCTCCGCGTCGGGTTCCACGACCTCGATCCCCAGCGCCCGCCACGTCTCGGTCTCGCCCGGCGCGATCACCGCGGTCGCGGCCGGGTCCCGCAGCAGAAGCAGGCGCTGCCCCGGCGCCGCCGGCAGGATCTGATCGAACGGCACCGAATCGACCGCCCAGCTGCTGCCCCACTCGCCCAGCTCGATCGCACCCCAGAGCGCCGTGGTGCGGGCGATCGGGGAGGCCGCCGCGACGATCGCCCGGCCCCGCGCCGGATCGATCACCACGGTGCCGCGAACGCCGGCCTCGTCGAGGCGATCGAAGATCCGCTCCCTCGCCCGCTCCCGGAGCGGCTCGGCGAGGCGGGCCGCATCGCTCGCGACGGCGTCGTCGGCCGCGACGAGTCGCACCGACGGAATCCTCCGGTGCTTCGCGAAGTGCTCGCGAAGACTCGCCATGAGCAGCGAGTCCTCGTGGACCGAAAGCGGCCCCTGCGGGCCGATGACGACGATCGCCGCCGGCTCGCGGCCTTCATCCCCGCGGGGTCCCGTGAACAGCGACGCCCACGTCAGCGCCAGGATCATCCCGGCTGCGAACAGCACCAGCGCCGCGAGCATCCGTCCGCTGCCCCGAGCCGCCCCGGGCGAGGTGAGGCCGCCGCGGCGGGCACGCTCGCGGGGAAGGCCGCGGGAGGCGGCCGTCTTCGCGCCGACGGCGCCGATCGAGGATGCGAATCCGGCAATCTCCTGCTCGATGCGATGGATCGTCGCCTCCGCCCGCCCGACCGGCGACTCCGCCGCTCGAGGCGCCGCCGCCGCGGCCTCGTCCGCGGCACCGCCTCGCATCGAGGGCAGCTCCGCCGGCATCACCGCAAACGGATCCGCCGCCTGCCGGATGAACTCGAGGTCGCGACGCATCGCCGCAGCGCTTCCGTAGCGCTTGGTGTACTCGGCCATCGCCCGCCGGACCACCCACCGCAACGCCTCCGGGCTCCGCTTGGTGAAGCTGCTGAGTCCGCCGTGCGCTGGGAAGGTGTCCTCGAGGGCGAGGTAGAGCATCGCCCCGAGGCCGTAGAGGTCGAAGCGGGCCCCGTCGACCTCGTGGACCTTCGCCCCGCGAAGCGCCATCCGGACCATCTCGGGGTCGCGGAAGTACTCGGTGCCATGGGTCGTCAGCGTCATCGCCGAGGAGAGGCTCGAGACGAGCCCGATGTCCACGAGCTGGGCCCGGCCCTCGCCGACGATCACGTTGTCCGGCTTCACGTCCTTGTGCCAGAGGCCCGCGGCGTGGTAGCGATCGAGCGTCGCCGCGAGGTCGGAGACCCAGGCGAGGATCGTGGCGAGCGCGGCGGCGTCGAGGCCCTCCTGCGGGCCGAACCGATGCAGGCGATGGACGGCCTCGCCGAAGTGCGGGCCGGGGTAGTAGGGCATCGCGTACCAGAACCGCTGCCCGTCGAGATGATGCTCGAGCACCAGGCCGAGGCGGGTGGCCGCCTCCATCGCTCGCGACTCGCGGACGATCTGCGGCAGCGTGGAGCCCTCCGAGAGCGTGAACGACTTGATGACGACCCGGTCGAACCCCGCGGGCAGGCGGACCTTCGCCCCCGCCTCGGGCGTGGCGATGAAGAGCTTGGCGCCCGAGCCTCCCGCCGCCAGCGTGCCCACCACGTCGTAGCCGGGAAAGGCCGAGGAGTCGATCGTCGCCGCCGGCGAGGGAGACGCCATCGGCGTCCCGCTTCCCCGCGGAGTCGCCGCGCGGCGGAGGAACGGCACCGAGAGCGGATAGCGGTACCACTCGCCGGCGTTGGCCTTGACCCCCGCGACGATCGTCAGGCTCAGCCACAGCAGCGCGACCACGGGAAGGACGAGCAAGCCGACCAGCAGCGGCGACAGCAGCACCCCGACCCCTGCCGCCAGCGTCATGGTGATGTTGAAGTTGATCGCCTCGCGGCCTTGGTGGTCGAGGAAGCGATGCGAGCCCTTCTTGGAGGCCCAGAGGATCGTCGGTGCCACGATGTTGGCGAGCGGCACCATCAGGCCGCACAGCGACAGCAGATGCGCCGCCGAGCCGAGGGATCGCTCATCCTGGGGCGGCGGCGGAGGCGCGACCGATCGCGGAAGCGGCGTCCGCCCCGCGGGCCGCGGCGGCGGAGGCGGAGCGAGCGGCGATCGCGGCGCCGCCTGCCCTCCAACCTGGTCGCCCACTTCGCCCCTTGCCGGCCCCGGCGGCCGACCGGCGAGGTGGACGGGCCGTCGGAGCAGGCGTGCCGGGCGATCCCAGACGGCATTGCGCAGGCAGCGGCCGATGCCCATCACGCGGGCGTTGATCGCCGCGGCCCGCCTCTCCGCAGCGGGCCAGCGGCCCAGCAGCACCAGGGCGATCGCGGTGCCGGCGTTCCAGGCGATCGGCACCAGCGACAGGGTGGCCGCGACCAGGTCGAACCCGCCGCCCACCACGATCGCGATCATGGCGCCGATGAGCGAGAAGATGGCTCCGATCAACCGCAGGATCGCCACCATCGCGAAGGCCGCGAAGGCCAGCAGCATCGCCGCGAGGGCGATCAACGCGAGCACCAGGAGGATGGACTGGATCGAGATCATCGACGCGTCCCCGGGTTGCGGGCGATCACTCCTCGTCCCGCCGCTCGCGGCGGCGGGTCGCAAGATGCTCGAGACGATGGATCTCTCCGATCGCCTCGTCGAACAGACGGTCGTCCTCGCCGAGGCCCGCCCGCACCGCTTCACCCTGTTCCTGCTCGGTGAAGCTGTACATCACCATCGTTTCGGCGAGGCGTTGCCGCAGCCGCTGCCGCACCGCCGCGACCTGGCGGCTGACGGTGGCCTCGCTCGTGCCGAGACGCTGGCCGACCTCGCGGCCGTTCGCGCCCTCGAGCACCCGCTGGCGGAACGCCTCGAAGGGCAGCATCTCGCTCTCCCGCTCGACCCTGCGGAGGGCGGCCATCACCTTCGCGCGGAACATCGCCTGCTCGAAGGCGGCATCGGGGGCGAGGGCATCGCTGCGGGCGCCGTGATGCTCCTCGAGCGAGCCGGTCCGCCGCCCGCCCCCCCGCTTGGCGGCGAAGCGGCGGTCGAGTTCGTCCCCGAGGGCGTGGCGGGCGATGGCGAGAAGCCAGGTGCTGAAGCGGGCGCCCCGCGCGGGGTCGTAGCGATCGATCGAGTTGGAGACCGCCGCGAGCGTCTCCTGGGTGAGGTCCCGCACCGTCTCGGCACCCACGGTGCCCCTCGCCCAACGGAAGAGTTGGCCGCGGATCACCGGACCGAAGTCCTCCCACAGTTCGAACCAGGCCCGCTCGTCCCGGGCCCGCAGGCGGTTCACGAAGGTGGTGGTGAGGGGATGCATCGGCGAGCGTGGTTGGGAACCGGCACGGCGAACTTGCACCGTTCGCCGCGGAATCCGTGCCGGGGGAGCGGGGACGGATGGTACGGGTCTCGGCGGCGAGGCCGGCCTGCAAGCGGCGGCGGGCCTTCCCCAACAACCCCGCCATCGCAACCGTTGCGGGACGCCGGCCGGCCGAAGCCGCCGCCTCTCGCGAACCCGCGGCGAGGGCCGCGAGCAGGAGGTCCACCATGGGCATGACCAGAACCATTCTTCGTTGGGGCCTGATCGGGGCGGTGGGCGTGGGTGCCCTCACCTGGCTCGTCGGTCCGGAGCGGGTCACGGCGGGCTTCGAGCAGCTTCGCTCGGGCGTCCGGAACGCGACCGAGCATTGGATCGACGATCCCGCAGCGCTTCGCCGCCAGCTCGCCGATCTTGCGGAGCAGTATCCCGACCGGATCGCGGAGGTCCGCGGCGAACTCGCGAGCGTCGAACGGCAGCTTCAGCAGATCACCCATGAGCAGGATGTGGCCCGCCGCGTCGTCGCCATGGCCGAGCAGGACCTCGACACGCTGCGTCCCCTGATCGACGCGCCGCAGGAGCACCGCCGTCGTCTGGTGAGCCTCCGCAGCGGCGGCGCCGCGGTCTCCGCCGACCGGGCCCTCGCCGAGGCCCAGCGGATCCGCACGGTTCGCGACTCCTACCGGGACCGTGCCCATGCCGGCGAGCAGCAGCTCCAGCTTCTCGGAACGCAGCGGGACCGTCTCTCGGAGATCCTCGCCAAGCTGCAGCAGGAGCAGACCCGCTTCGAGGCGAGGCTCTGGCAGCTTGACCGGCAGATCGATGCGATCGCCCGCAACGAGCGCCTCATCGAGCTGACCCAGCAGCAGCAGGCGATCCTCGCCGAGTACGACCGCTTCGGCCGGGTCGGCAACCTCGACCAGCTCGAGGGACGCCTCGCCCAGCTGCGGGCCAAGCAGGATGCTCGCCTTGACAGCCTCGCCCGTGGATCCGGCGGCAACTACGAGCAGGCCGCCGAGGAGCGGATCGCCGAGGAGCGGGCCGCCGGGTGGGATCCCTACGAGGGTCTCGACGACGAGTCCGACCCCGATTCGATCGAGGAACGCTCCATCGCCTCCCGCTGAGCGGTCCGGTCTCCGTCGGCACTCGCCCCGCCCCGTCGCCTCACCGCGGCGGGGCGGCGTCGTTTCAAGACGGTTCGGCGGGCCGTTGGGAAGTCTTCGGACGGCGCTCGTCCCCACGGCCGCGAGGCGCCGCCTCGCCACGGCGGCCGATTCGCAGTTCGTGACGCAGCGACCCCTCCTGCGGACGGAACCACCGCACTTCGAGCCGCCACGGCGTGCCCGTCACCGGTCCGCTCCAGCACTCGAGGATGCCCGGCGGCAGCGTCGAGTCCGGCCCCTCAAGGCGGAGCGGACGCCAAACCGGCGTCGCCGCGGGACTCGCCTCGACCCTTTGCGGGAAGTCGAAGGTCCCGCCCATCGCCTCGACACGAAGCCTCGCGGCCGCCAGCGCCGCCGCCTCCTCGATCGCCGCCGCAAGCGGTTGGGGCCGCTGCATCCGCACCCACTCGCCGAAGCGGCGATCGAGCGTCCCCGGCGGAAGGTCGCCGAAGGCGCCGTCGAGAGCGACGGTCCGGTCGCGGCCGCCGCTCGTCGCCGCGAGCAGCGTGCCGAAGCGATCGCGGAGATCGGGGACGGCCAGAAGAAACGAGACGAGCAGCCATGCTTCCGCCGCCTGCTGCGCGGCCGCGGGCCCCGACTGGTTCATCCGCCACGCCTCCGCATCGAGGCGGAGCAGCCGCTCCGGCCCGATGGTGCGTTCCTCGGCGATCGCCCCGGCGACCGCCTCGAGCACCGATGGCGGCAGCGATCCCGCGAACCACTCGCCGCCGGGCATCGTGCTCGCCGCCGCCCACGCGGACAGTCCCTCGACCAGTGCCGGCGGCACCGCCTCGCCGAACCTCGCCTCGACGAATCGCCTCGCCGCCGCCCGACGCATGCCCTCATGCACCTCCGCGACCGCCGGCGATGCATCGCAGACCGCGAGTCCCCCGCCGACCCGGGCCGGCAGCACCACCGCCGCGACGCCATCGGCCCGAAGGCCGACCCGCACCCGCAGGGTGTCCTCGAACGCGCGCCGGGACGCGAAGAGCCACAGCACGCGGTCCTGAGGGTCCTCGCGGCCGCGCGGCAGGAACTCGTCGAGCCGCCGTTCGAGGCGGAGGAGATCCTCGACGAGTTCATCGCGGCGAGCGGCGGAGAGATCCCCGCGGACGACCACGCCCCGGCGGGCATCCCGCTGCGGCGGCGTGCGGTCCCACCAGAGCGACTCGAGGGTCGGCACCGGCGGCGGCGAGGCGATCGCCGGCACGCCGATGAGCGTCGTCGCCATCGCAGCCGCGAGCAGGCCGCCTCGCATCGATCGATCGGTTCGCATCGTCATCGGCCCGAGGCCTCCGCGTCGCGTGGGATCGTGGTTGCCGCAGACCCTCAGCATCGCGAAGCGGCGGATGCGATCAAGTCCGCATCGGCCGCCGCACGCCGACGGCCCGGAAGGGCCCCGGACCTATAGTCGGCGGATGCCCCGCCCCGACTCGCCAAGCGATCGTCCGGACCCGCCGCTGCTGCGGCAGATCCGACGTCGGCTGCATCTGCAACGGGCCCTGCAGGCCCTTCCGCGAAGCGTGACCGAGGCCGCAGCGGGCGTTCGCCTGCCGATCGGACCCGCCGCCGGCGTGCTCGATCGCCTCGCCTCGCCGTGGATCGCCCTGCCGCTCTTCGCGGCGATCCTCGCCATCCGACTCGCGATCCGATGGCGGCGAGCGGCGGTGTCTCCGCTCGAGGCCGCCATCGAGGTCGATCGCCGCCTCGGCCTTGCCGAGCGGGTCTCCTCGGCCACGCTCGCCGATGCCGCCGCCGACCCGGCGGTGCGGGCCTGGGTCGCGGAGGACGCGGCCCGTCGCACCGCGGGCATGACCGCCGCCCGCGTCGCGCCCTGGAGTCTGCCGCGGGGGTGGTTCGCCCCCACCGCGGCGATCGCGGCCGTGGCGTTGCTCCTGCTCGTCGATCCCCCGGGGCGAGTCCCGCCGGCAGCGTCGGCGCCGCCGGCGAGTCCTGCGGCGATCGCGGTCACCACGCAGTTGGCGGCCATCCGCGAAGCGATCGAGGAGGCGGAGGAGGAGCCGCTGCCGTCTCCGTCGCCGGAGGCCCCCCGCGATGCCGCGGGCATGGAGGCGTCGATCGCGCTGCTCGAGGCGGAAGCCTCCCGCCTCGCGGCGGCGGCGGACTCGGGCGAACCTGCCGCGCGGCGGGAGGCGATCGAGGCCGCCGCCGGACTCGGCTCGATGGCGGAGCGTCTCGATGCGATCGCCACGGCGCGGGAGCAGGCGATCGAGTCCTTCGCCGCATCGTTCGAGGGTCTCGATCCCCGCGATCTTCCGCCGCTTGCCGCCGGCCTCGCCGAGCAGATCCTGCAGGGCGACTTCGATGCGGCGGCCGAGACCCTCGAGTCGCTCGCCGGCGAGGGACGCCCCGCCGATGGCGACCTTGCCGCCGCGATCGAGGCGATGACGGCAGCGCTCGCCGAGGCCGCCGACGCGCCGCCGCTCGAACCGTCCCGCGACGCCGAGGTGTCCCGTGACGAGTTCGCCGACCGCTTCGACGCTGCCGAGAATGCCGAGGGGAGTCCCGCGGCCCCCGACGCGCCGGCAGGGTTGGGCGATCCGTCCGGCGATGCCTCGGCAAGCGATCGGGAACCTCGGAGTTCCGCGTCGCAGAACACTGCGGACGGGTCGAGCGAGACGTTGCAAGATGGCCCCGAAAGGCCC
>CAZQUA010000065.1:0-11149 GCA_964596455.1 uncultured Isosphaeraceae bacterium | reverse complement strand
TTGTCGTTCATGTCGAATGCTCCTTGCAAGGAACGCCTTCCACGCATGCGATCGGGCGAGTATCCGCGGAGACGACTGCCTCACGCTCCTCGACCGACTCCGCGACCGCTCACGCCGCCGCGGCTCATCTCACGGACCGAGACCGCCGGATCCGGCAGATCCGGGACATTCTCGATCTCCGCCCTCCGCCGCCGTTGACGTCCAGAGGCGATACACATCCTTCAGACCGGTTAAATCTACCCCAAGCCGATGGTGGAGCAACCCCAAATGAACCAATCCGGGGCGATTCAGGGGGTTTCCTCCGGAATTGGCCGGGGACTGGCATGGCGATGCCGCCCGGTAAGAACCTTCCAAAGCGGATGGGGGGCCGCAGAGAGTCCGAGAGAGCCCGCTCGGCCCCGCCGGTGGCCGATCGGCACCGGATCGAGGCGCCGCGGGGACCGCCTCGCCCTCCCTTCGCCCCAAACCCGCCCGGGGCCGGGGCGGAGGGCGGACACGACGGGTCAGGGTCGGTTAGGTTGTCCGGTTCCCTCGAGCCGCCGACGCCACCCTTGGCTCGGACCTCGGCTCGGGTCTGGCCCGTCATCAAGGATCCTCACCATGCCCACGCCTCGTCCCGCCCGGGCCGCCGTCGCCGCGATCCTGCTCGCCTCGCTCGGTTCCATCGTCGGCTGCGCCGCTCCGCCGAGCACCCCGATGGTCTACTGGTCCAACAGCGAGAAGGGCAGCCAGTCGATCGGGCGGGCGTCGGTCGACGGCAGCGGCGTCGAGCAGGCCTTTGTCGCATCCGCCTATCTGCCGCAGGGCCTCGCCGTCGATGGCGAGCATGTCTTCTGGGGCAACATGGACACCGGCACGATCGGCAAGGCCACGATCAAGGGGCGGGACGCCAACCAGTCCTTCATCACCCTGCCGCGGCAGTACGCCGATGCCATCGCCCTCGACTCGCAGTTCCTCTACTGGTCGGCCAACGGGGCCGGACAGATCGGGCGGGCCCGTCTCGACGGCACGCGGATCGACGGGAACTGGATGACCGCCCCCGCCGCCGCCGGGGTGGTGGTGAGCGGCAACTCGATCTTCTGGATCAACCGCGCCGCGAGCGCCATCGCCCGGGCCGATCTCGATGGCGGCAACGCCTCGCCCGCCTTCATCACCCTTCCGCAGGTGCCGAGGGGACTGGCTGTCCACGCCGCGTCGATCTACTGGACGAGCGACGGGGGCCGGATCGGCCGGGCGAACCTCGACGGCAGCGGGGTGACCGAGGCGTTCATCACCGGCGCCACCGATCCGCGAGGCATCTACGCGAGCGAGTCGGGGATCTTCTGGGCCGATGCGGCGACCAACTCGATCGGGCGGGCCAATCTCGACGGCAGCGGCGCCGATCCCCGCTTCATCGAGGGCGCTGCGATGCCGCTGGCCGTCTGGGTGCGATAGGCCCGGGCCGCGACGGCGAGGATCCTCTAGGCGGGACTGGAGGCGAGGCTGGCCCGCCACCGCACGCCCTGCTCGGCGTAGGTGGCGGGCGTGGACTCGGCGAGCAGCGACCGCAGCAGGCGCTCGGTGCGACGCCGCATCGCGTCGCCGCCGCGGCCGCGGAGGATGAAGGGCACCTCGAACTCGTCGAGATCCGTGAACTCCCACGGATGCACATAGAGGTTGAGATCGCCGTCGTGGCGGAGGGTCCGCAGGGCCGCGCGGCGGATGATCGGCGGCGGCAGGTGCTTGATCGAGAGCCAGAAGAGCGGCAGGCGCAGGCGGGGCGTGACCGAGGCCGGCACCCGCAGCAGTCCGCCGCAGAGGAAGGGCCGCCGCGGCTCGCGGCGACGGTCGTAGCGGCCGGGGATCCAGGCCGGATGCAGCGAGGCGTCGTAGGCGTAGCCCGCGGCCTCGATCGCCGCCGGATCGACCGCCCCCATGCGGGGCATGCGGAAGCCGGCGATCGGCACGCCAAGCAGATCCTCGAGGCGACGCTTGCTCTCGCCGACGTCGGCGGGCGAGACCTCGCGATGGCGGACGCCGTGGGAGGCGATCTCGTGCCGTCCCGCGAGTTCGCGAAGCAGCGGTGCGTTCCGTTCGGCGAAGACGACGGTCGTGAAGAAGGTCGCCCGCATCCCGAGCGACTCGAGCAGGGGGAGCAGGCGGTCGAGGCCGCGTCGGCTCGCGGCGACCGCGGCATCGAGGCCGACGGCAGGGTCCCGCGGCGGCGCCGCATCGAACTCCTCGAGGTCGACGCTGAGCAGAAGGGCCCGGGAAGGCGTGTCGCTCACAGGTCGAGGCGGAGCACCGCGTCGTCCATGAGATAGAGGCCGACGAGCCAGTTCTCGATCAGGTACGGCTCGACGGAGAGCCTTCCGAGCACGGTGCCGTAGTCGATGGTGTGCAGGCCCCGCCTCGCCACCGGCGAGGCGAGTTTCACCTCGATGGCGTCGTAGGGGCTCGGCGGCACGCCGATGCAGCAGCCGTCCCATCGGTTGAGCATCACCAGCGCCTCCGACGCGGTGCTCTCGAGCGAGGGGAAGGCGATGTAGCCCTCGATCCGCACCCAGGCGCCGTCGAGCAGGGCGATCCGCTGGGGAATCCCCCGGTCGCCCACCCGGGGGCGGTAGAGCTCGCCGGCGCTGACGAGATACTCCCAACTGACGAGGTAGGGATCGCTCTCGGTGCCGGAACCCGCGAGGGTGAAGCGGCCGTCGGCCCGAAGCGAACCGTCCTCGGCCCGTTCGACCCGTCCGGCGACGACCGTCGCCGAGGGGATCTCCCGATCGAGCCCGATGGGAAGCGTCTCGCCGGCGTCGGCCGCCGGGTCGGACGCCGGATCCGTCGCCACCGCCTCGATGGGCGAGGAGTCCGCCGCCGCAAGCTCTGGAGCGGCTGTCGTCGGCGGCGCTGCGTCGTCGGCCGGCAGGGGCGGCGTCTCCGCATCGTCGTCCTCCGCCGGCGGTGCGGCGGGAGCCGGCGCGGGCCGCGTCGCCGTCGCCATCGCGGGCGGCATCGACGGCAGGGGCGCCTCGTCGTCGGATCGCGACAGGTGCATCGCGATCGCGAGCGCGGTCAGCAGGGCGAGGATGCTCCAGAAGGCCTTCATGGTCGGCGTGCGGCCGCAGCGGCGTCAGATGATCGGGCGAAGCTGCGGTGCGACCGGCGTGCGGTAGGCCAGCGCCGCCGGCAGCAGGCCGGCGATCGCCGCGAGCAGCGTGGTCGCGATGGTCATCGAGAGGATCAGGCGGGGCTCGAGCGTCGCCGGCACGACGATCCCGAGGCGGGAGGCGAGGGTCGACGAGACCGCGAGCACGCCCATTCCCGCGAGGATGATCCCGCCGGCGGCCCCCATCAGGCCGATCAGGGCGCTCTCGGTCAGCACCAGCAGGAAGACCCGTCCGCGGCTTGCGCCGAGGACCCGGATCAGCGCCACCTGCCGCCGTCGCAGCTCCATCGAGTTGTACATCGCCAGCAGGATGCCCACGCCGCTCGCAAGCAGCACCGTCGCGGCCATCGCCACGAGCAGCGAATCGATGTCGCCGACGATCGACAGCAGGCGACCCACCTCCTGGGCGGGCTGGGCCACCACCAGGCCGGTCTCGCGGCGGAGGCGGTCGAACTGCTGCGGCAACGCCGCGGAGATTCCCCGGCCCCGCTCCGGCAGCTTCAGGAGAATGCCGGTGACGAGGCGGTCCTCGTCGGTGACGTCCTCGAGCGAGGTGAGCTTGTGGCGGCCCTCCCGCTCGTAGCGGTCGTGGGCATGCACGATCCAGGAGCTGTCGAGGTCGCTGAAGAGGGCCCGGTCGTGGGCGGAGCCGCTCGGGGCGAGGATGCCCACCACCTTGAAGGCGTACTCCTTGTGCACATGGCCGCGATCCACGCCCTCGCGGGAGCCGCCGCTGCCGTGGGTCAGCAGCACCTCCGAGCCGATCGAGAGGCCCGTCCGCGCCGCGACCTCCGAACCGAGCACCATCTCGAAGGACCGCTCGAACGGGCCGCCCTCGGCGAATCGCCAGGGCACGCCGGGCACCGGCTCGTAGGCCTCGAAGAACGCCGGCGTCGTCGCCACCGCGGGGTAGCCGCGGTAGTTGTCGCCCTGCTGCATGGGGATCGCCCACGCCCACGGGAAGCTTCCGCGGATCTCCTCGAACTGGGTGTAGGGGATCGGGCCCGCCGGCGCCGCGGCATAGAAGAGGTTGTTGAGCACCGCCACGAGCGGTCCCGGATCGGCGCTCAGCAGCAGGTCGATGTTGCCGCTGCCGCGGCGGAACGCCTGCCGACCGGACTCCCGCATGGTGAGCAGGGTCAGCATAAGGCCGACCGCCACCGCCACCGTCAGCACCGTCACGAGCGTCGAGAAGCGGCGGGCCTCGAGGCTCCGAAGCAGGAAGCGGAACTCGTTCACGCGTTCGCTCCGGCGGAGACGGCGAAGGATCGGGCATCGACCTGCTCGGCGAGCGTGTCGCGAAGGCGGGGGTCGTGGCTCGTCAGCAGCAACGCCGCTCCTTCGGCGCGGCAGGCGTCGCGAACGAGGGCGATGGTCCGGTCGGCGTTCTCGGGATCGAGACTGGCGGTCGGCTCGTCGGCGAGGACGAGCGACGGCTTCGCCGCGAGCGCCCGCGCCACCGCGATCCGCTGCTGCTGCCCGACGCTGTAGTGCTCCGCGGGGCGATGGGGCTCGTCGATCCCGAGCGAGGCCAGCAGGCCGATCGCCCGATCGCGATGCTCGCGGGCGGGGCGGTCCGCGAAGAGCATCGCGAGCATCACGTTCTCGGCGGCGCTGAAGCCTGGGAGCAGATGGAAGGTCTGGAAGATCATGCCGATCCGCCGGCCGCGGCAGCGGTCGCGGGCGGAGCCGCGGAGGTCGGTGATCGCCTCGCCGCCGATCTGCACCTGTCCCGAGCGAGGTTCGAGAAGGCCGGCGATCAGCAGCAGCAGCGTGCTCTTGCCGCTGCCGGAGGGGCCGGCCAGCAGCAGCTCGCCTCCGGGGGGGATCTCCAGGCTCGGCACGGAGATCGAGAACGACTCCCCGAAGCCGAAGGAGAGATCGCGGATGCGAAGGGCCGGGGCGCTGGGGGACGCTGGTGAAGCCATGGCGATCCGAAGGGTCCGAAGGGGTTCACTATAGTCCGAGGCCGCTTCCATCTTGAGGTCCGTGCGTGCCCTCCGACCCCTCACCCTCGTCTTCGCCCTCCTCGACGCCGCCGCCGAGATCGCCGTCGAAGGCGCGTTCCTGGGACTCCGAGGACACCGTCCGCTTCGTGGCGGCCACCAGCCATCGCCCGCCCCGTCCGCTGCTGCTCGAAGCCCTCGGCCATCTCGGCGATGCCCCGAGGGGACGCCTCGCCATCGACCTCGGCTGCGGCAGCGGCACGGAGTCGCTCGAACTCCTGCGTCGGGGGTGGCGGGTCCTCGCAACCGATGCCTTCCCCGCGGCGATCGAGAGCCTTCGCCGCCGCGCCGGCAGCGGGGCGGCGGGCCTCGAGGCGAAACAGGTCGCGTTCGAGTCGATCGCCGCCGAGGGACTGCCCATCGAACCCGGGACCGCCTCGCTCGTGCATGCGGGCTTCTCGCTGCCGTTCTGCCCCCGCGACCGCTTCGAGGCGATGTGGCGAGAGGTCCAGCGATGGATCGGCGGCGGTGGCGTCTTCGCGGGGCAGTTCTTCGGCCCACGCGAGCCGATCGTGCTCGAAGCGCCGCCCGGGACCGCCACCTCCCATGACGAGTCCGAGGTCCGCCGGATGCTTGCGGGCTTCGAGATCCTTCGCCTCGAGGAGGTCGATCGCCCCGGCGAGAACGCCTACGGCGAACCCAAGCACTGGCATGTCTTCCATGTGGTGGCGCAGCGGCCGTGACCGCGACGGCCCGGCTGGCGTAGCTGGCTTCACCGGCTCGATCAGCGGCCGCTCGCCTCGATCGACCACTCGGGATGCCCAAGGCGGCCGCGGGCGGCGCCGGCGTCGAGGCGATTGGCGAAGCGTCCGATCCGCACCGCCCACAGGCGGCGGCCGTCCGAGGCGATCATCGGGACGACCTCGGCTTCTCCCAGTCCCTGGCTCCGCAGGAGCGGCGCGATCTCCTCGGCCCGGCGGCGAGCGTTGGACTCGACCGCGTAGGCGCCGGCCTGCACCGTGAACCCGCCGCTCGTCGAGTTCGCACGCGGCGGCGTCGCCCGACCCGCGTCGGGTCCGCCGCGGAGCACCGCGAGCGAACGGGACGCCCGATCGGCGAGGTCCGCGTCGCGGCTGGCCGCCGCGATCTCGAGGCTCGCCTCGGCGTCGTCGAGGCGTCCGCAGCGGGCGGCCGCGAGGCCCGCGATGTAGGCCGACTCCTCCCGGGCGACGCCAACGCTGCGGCGCTCGCCCTCGCGGGCAGCGACCCACGCCGCCTCGAAGCGGCCGGACTGGTAGTCCCGCGAAGCCTGCAGCAGCTGCGGCGGGGAGGAGGAGGCCGGCGAGCCCGAGCAGCCGGCCGCTGCGAGGATCGCGAGGGCGGCCGACAGGGCGGGGATGAGCGGAGCGGTCGGCACGGGATGAGGCGGTCGTCGCGGGCGGCGGAGATCGGCGATCCGGCGTGGGGGGCCGGCGGAGACCCGAACGGCCTCCCGCCGCGACCGATCGCCGCGGCGGCGGTAGGGTATCGGCTCGCACCGGCCCTTCGCCCCAGTCCGCCTCTCCAACGATCGCCCGCTGCGGCTCCCTCGGATGTCCATCGCCCGCCTCATCCGCTCGACGCTGCTCCGATCGCCCCTGCGGGTCGCCGTCGTCGACGACCGCAAGGCCTGGCGAGGCTACGAGCTGCTGCTCGGGTCGATGCACCTCCGCAAGGCCATCGCGGCCCGGAGCCGCGCGGAGCGGATCGGGATCATGCTTCCCACCTCGGGCCTCTTCCCGATGGCGATCGAGGCGGCCTGGAGCCTCGGCCGCACCGCGGTGCCCTTGAACTATCTGCTCAACGCCGAGGAGCTGGCGTTCATCGTCGAGGACGCCGAGCTCGATCTGGTGGTGACGGTGGGGCCGCTCGTCGAGATGGTCGGCGGCCTGCCTCCGCAGGTGACGCAGCTTCGCCTCGACGAGATGCGGTTCTCGGGACTGCCCCCGATCCGCGGCATCGAGCCGCTCGGGCCCGGGCAGGCCTCGGTGATCCTCTACACCTCCGGCACCTCGGGGCGGCCCAAGGGCGTGATGCTCTCCGACGACAACCTGCTCGCGAACATCCGCCAATGCGGCGAGTGGGCGGACTTCACCCGCAAGGACGTGCTGCTCGGGGTGCTGCCGCAGTTCCACAGCTTCGGACTGACGGTGCTGACCCTGCTGCCGCTCGTGGCGGGCTGCAAGGCGGTCTACACCGCCCGGTTCGTGCCCAAGAAGCTCATCGACCTCGCGGTCGAGCATCGCCCCACGGCGTTCGTCGCGATCCCCTCGATGTTCAACGCCCTCCGCCTCGTGAAGTCCGCGCCCGCGGACGCGTTCGCGAGCCTCCGCTACGCGGTCTCGGGCGGCGAGCCGCTTCCCGATGCGGTCGCGCGGGGCTTCCGGGAGAAGTTCGGCGTGACCATCGACGAGGGGTACGGCCTCACCGAGACCGGGCCGGTCACCAACTGGTGCCGCCCGCAGGAGCATCGCGACCACTCCGTCGGGAAGGCCCTGCCGCTCGTCGAGGAGCGGATCGTTGCGCCCGACGGATCGATCTGCCCTCCGGGCGAGGAGGGGGAGATCCGGATCCGCGGCCCCAACGTGATGAAGGGGTACTTCAAGCGTCCCGAGGAGACCGCCGCCGCCTTCGACGAGGAAGGTTTCCTGAAGACCGGCGACATGGGGCGGTTCGACGCGGACGGCTTCCTGTACATCACCGGCCGGATCAAGGAGATGCTGATCATCGCCGGCGAGAACGTCTTCCCCCGGGAGATCGAGGAGGTCCTGGCGAGCCATCCCTCGGTGAAGGACGCCGCCGTGATCGGCATGCCCGACGAGAGCCGCGGCGAACTGCCGCTGGCGTTCATCGAACTCGTCGAGGGCGCGGCCTTCGACGAGACCGCCCTCCGCAGCCACTGCCGCCGGCAGCTCGCCGGCTACAAGGTGCCTCGCGAGATCCGCTGCGTGGAAAGCCTGCCCCGCAACCCCACCGGCAAGATCCTCCGCCGCAAGCTGACCCCCGACACGCCAGGCATGATGCCGGGCGAGCGGCAGCCCTGAGGCGGCGTTCAGCCGGCCTCGAGGCAAGCGGCCCGGTGCGTCGCTTCTCCGGCCGCCCCCGGTTTCGCCCCGCCGCCGCGGGCAGGATGACCATGCGGCGGCAGGCGCCGGTCGCCGGGGGGCGGGTTCCGACCGGTGCAAGTCGAGGGCGGGCGAGGGCGGAGTATGCTGCCGGGCATGACGCGATCCGAGCGTGATGCCGACGCGGAACCCGCGGCGGGCGGCGAGGGGGGCGAGCCCGCCGCCACCTTGCGTCGCCTGCACCTGTGGCAGTTCCAGGGCCTTCGCGATCTCGTGCTGATCGCCGCGATCGTGTCGCTCGTGTGGCTCGGCTACGCCCTGCGGTCGGTGACGGTGCCGCTGCTGCTGGGCCTGCTGCTCGCCTATCTCTTCGAGCCGATCGTGGCGAGCCTGGAGCGGCGGCGATGGTGCTCGCGGCCCATCGCCGCGGCCGGCATCATCGTGATCGCGGGCGGCACGCTCACCCTCGCCTTGGCGCTGGCGGTGCCGCTCGTGGTCGGGCAGGCGGCCTCGCTCGTCGACGGCATCCGATCGGGACGCTTCGAGGCCCGCATCGCGACGCTGATCGAACGCCTGCCGGAGGAGTACCGCGACGATCTCCGCCGCGGCACCGCGAAGATCTTCGGAGCTCCGCTCGGCGGCGGCCCCCCGGACACGGCCGAGGAGGCGGCGGACGCCACCGCCGCGGAGGAGCGGGAGGAGATGGCGGCGGCCGCCGCGACGACGGAGGCCGCCGACCCGCCCCGCTCATGGAGCTGGCTCGGTCTTGCCGGCAGCGGCCTGCGGACGATCTGGAGCACCATCCTCGGCGTGCTCGAGCTGCTCCTCGCGGTCGTGCTGATCCCCTTCTACTTCTACTACTTCAGCGTCGCGTTCCCGGGCATCCTCAACGCCGCCTCCGAGCTGGTGCCGCAGGCCAACCGCCCGCGGGTGGTGGAACTCGCCACCAAGATGGATGCCGCGGTCGCGGGCTTCGTCCGCGGCCGGATCGTGATCAGCGTGCTGATGGGCCTCGGCTTCGCGATCGGCTGGCTCGTCGTCGGGGTGCCCTACGCCATCCTGCTCGGTGTGCTGACCGGCATCTTCTGCGCGGTGCCCTACCTCGGCGTGGTGGGACTGCCGGCGGCGGTGGGACTGCTGGCCCTCGAGCAGGGCAGCCTGCCCGAGGAGGCGAGGATGGCCTGGTGGGCGGTGCTGCTCTGGCCGAGCGTGGTGTTCGCGGTGGTGCAGCTCGTCGAGAGTTACCTGCTCACGCCGGTGATCGCCGGCAAGGCGACGGATCTCTCGCCGCTGGCGATCTTCGTCGCGGTGCTCGCCGGCGGAGCGTTGCTGGGGATCTACGGCATGCTGCTCTCGATCCCGGTGACCGCGTGCATCAAGATCCTGCTCGTCGAGGTGCTGCTGCCGCGGATCCGCGCCTGGACCCGCGGCGAAGCGTCCGACCCGCTGCCGGTCGAACTCGAGGGCTAGGCGGCCGCCGCCGACGCCCCATGCATGCCCTCAAGCCGACGCAGCCGCCGACGATCCGCCTCTCGGTGATCGTGCCGGCGTGGAACGAGGCCGCGTCGCTTCCCGCCACCCTCGCCGCCCTGCGGGAGGCGATCGCCGCGGCGGCGGTCCCCGCGGAGATCGTGGTGGTCGACGACGCCTCCACCGACGCCACCGCCGCGATTGCCGCGGCGGCCGGGGCCCGGGTCGAGCGGGTCGAGAAGCGGCAGATCGCGGCCGTCCGCAACGCCGGCGCTGCGGCGGCGCGGGGAACGCTGCTCGTCTTCGTGGATGCGGACACGATCGTCCCGCCGGCGACGCTGCGGGCCGCGGTGGCAGCGATGGAGCAAGGCGCTGCCGGCGGCGGGGCGAACGTCCGCCTCGACGCCCCGGCGCCGTGGCCGATCCGCCTGCCGCTGTGGATCTTCATGGCCGTCTATCGCCTGCTCGGCCACGCCGCCGGGTGCTTCCTGTTCTGCCGCCGCGAGGCCTTCGAGGCCGCCGGCGGCTTCGACGAGCGATTCTTCGCGAGCGAGGAGATCGGCCTCAGCAAGGCCCTGCGGCGGCAGGGCCGCTTCCGCAAGGTGGGCCCGCCGGTGGTCACCTCGGCGCGGAAGGTCCGTCTCTACCGCCCGTGGCCGCTCTTCCGCGACGCCCTGCTCCTGCTGCTGCGGGGGCCGCGGGCGTGGCAGTCCCGAGATCGCCTCGGCATCTGGTACGAGGGGCGTCGGGAGGCGTAGGGCCCGCCGTCAGCCGATCCGCTCGGCGAGGTAGGAGGCCACGCGATCGAGGCCGATCCGCTCCTGGCTGAGCGAATCCCGCTCGCGGACGGTGACGGTCTGGTCGGCGAGGGTGTCGCTGTCGATCGTGAAGCAGTAGGGGGTGCCGGCCTCGTCCATGCGGGCGTAGCGCTTGCCGATCGACTGCTTGGGATCGAACTCGACCGTCCAGCGTCCGCGCAGTTCGCGGTAGAGCCGCTCGCCGATCTCGGGCATGCCGTCCTTGTTGACGAGCGGGAAGATGCCCGCCTTCACCGGGGCCATCCGCGGATGGAACTTCATGACCACGCCGCTCGGCCGCGACGGATCGGGGGTGTACGCCTCGCAGAGGAGCGCCAGCGTCCCGCGATCGGCGCCCGCGGAGGGCTCGATCACGTGCGGGAAGTACCGCTCGTTCTTCTCCTGATCGAAGTAGCGCATCTTGTCGCCCTTGCCGCAGAACTCCGCATGGCGGCGCAGGTCGAAGTCGCTGCGGTGGGCGACGCCCTCGAGCTCGCCGAAGCCCGGTGCGGTGAAGGGGAAGCGGTACTCGATGTCGCAGGTGCCGGCGCCTTCCTTCGCGTAGTGGGCGAGTTCGTCGCGGTCGTGTTCGCGGAGGACGAGGTTCGCCCCGGTCAGCCCGATCGATCGCCACCAGCGATGGCGAACTTCACGCCAGTAGGCGTACCACTCGTTCGCGGAGTCGGG
>CAZQUA010000064.1:0-11247 GCA_964596455.1 uncultured Isosphaeraceae bacterium | reverse complement strand
TCGAAGCCGGTCTTGCGGAAGATCTCGACGCAGCGGGCGAAGTCCGGCGCCTTCGCGTCGTCGAGCCAGTGGCCCCAGGAGAACCAGCGGTCCGGCGCTGCGATCGCGACGAGATCGCCGCTGCGGGCGTGGGCGAGGCCCGCGGCCGCAAGGGCGTCGTCGGCGAGCACCTCGGCGACGCCCTCGATCGCCCGCAGCCGCTCGGCGATCTCGTGGCGTCGCGAGTCGCCGCCGCGGACGTAGACGTGCGCCATCTGGTGGTCCACCACCGCGAACGCCTCGCTCGCGAAGGGATCGAACGCCTCGCGTCCGCCTTCGAGGCGCATCTGCAGGCAGCCGAGGCGTCGAAGCTCGCGGTTGATCGCCACCTCGCCCCGGACCGGCGCGATGCCGTACTCGGAGAGCACGATCGGCTTCACCCCCGCCGCCGCGTAGAACTCGATCAGGTCGCCCGCGACCTCGTCGATCTCGCCGAGGCTCTTCGCGATCCGGGGATCGTCGGGCCCGAACCGCTGCAGGTCGTAGTCCAAGTGGGGCAGGTAGACGAGCGAGATCGTGGGGGCATGCCGCCGCCAGACGATCTTCGCGGCCTCGGCGATCCAGCGGCTCGAGGCGATGCCGGCGGCGGGGCCCCAGAACCGGAAGAGCGGGAAGGGGCCGAGGGCCCGCTGCAGCTCGTCGCGAAGGCCGGCGGGCCGCGTCCAGCAGTCGGGGATCTTGCGGCCGTCGGCGGCGTAGATCGGCCGCGGCGTCAGCGAGACCTCGTGGCTGCCGCCCATGGCGTACCACCAGCAGAGGTTCGCGCAGGTGACCGTCGGGTCGATCCGCCTCGCGGTCTCCCAGGCCTTCTCGCCCTGCACGAGGCGGTTGGACTGCCGCCACATGAGCACCTCGCCGAGGTCGCGGTCGAACCAGCCGTTCGCGACGGCGCCGTGGCCGGCGGGCTCGAGGCCGGTCAGCATCGTCGACTGCACGGTGCAGGTGACCGCGGGAAGCGGCGGGCGGATGGTGCGGAAGGGCCCGTGGGGTTCGTGCTCGCGGGCGAACCGAAGCAGGCGGGGCGTCCGCTCGTCGAGCAGGCCCGCGGCGAGGCCCACGAGGTCGATCACCGCGATCGGCTGCGGAGCGCTTCGCAAGGCGGCGGCGGGCATCGACCCATTGTGACCGCTTGGCGGCGGCGATGCGATCAGCTTCCCGCGAAGCGTCGCGACAGGGCGGCCGAGAGCAGATGCAGTCCGACCGCGACGGCGCCGAGCAGCGGCCCGATCGCCGCAAGCACCACCGCATCGAGCAGCGTGATGCTGCCGAGCCAGCGGCCGACGAGGCGGGGCACCGGGTCGGAGGCCCGCCACGCCGCCGCCGCGCGGATCCAGAGCGTCCAGCACGCCAGCGGCGCCAGCCAGTGCAGCCAGGTGCTTCCCTCGCCGATCGGCAAGGCTCCCAGCATGGCCGCCGGCAGCAGCACCAGAAGGCCGCAGCAGACGACGATCGCCGGTCCTCGCCCGAGCGAGGCGACGGTGCGGAGACGCGGCTCGTCTCCCGGGGCACTCGCCACCTCGCCGCGGGCCACGAGGCTGACCGCGAGCACGAAGGCCCCGACGGCCATGGCATGCAGGGCGAGCACGATCGCTGCCGCCGCCGGGAACGCCGCCTCCTCGCCGCCGAGGGAGAGCGGGCCCATCGCCGCCGCTGCGAGCACGATCGCCATCGCTCGGCACAGAGCCGGAAGCGCGACGGTCGCGGCATGCCGGTCGTGGAAGCGGTTGTAGAGAAGGATCACGCCGCTTAGCAGCAGGGCGATCTCGAGGGCTCCGGGCGGGCGGGGGACGCCCCAGCATTCGAGCACCGCCGCAGCCATCGCCGCCGCCGCGAGGGCCGCCAGAAGCGTGCGGGGCCCCGGCGACTGCCCGAGGCGGGCGCCCCGCCGCGAGACGAAGGCGGCCCCGCCCGCAAGCAGCGACATGCCCACCATGCCGCCCGGCGAGGCGGCGGGGGCGAAGGCCCACAGCGCGAGCGGCCACAGCGCCGCGGCAAGGGCCGCGGCGGCCTCCGGCGCGATTCGCCCCGAGGGAAGGGGCCGTCCGGGCCGCTCGCGGCGGTCGATCTCGAGATCGAAGAGGTCGTTGAGCAGCAGGCCGATCGCGTAGAGGCCGACGATCGCCGCGACCGTCGCGGCGACGGCGCGAAGGTCGGCCCCGGCCGCGAGGCTTCGCGGCGGATCGGCCATGAGCAGGCCGATCGCGGCGCCGGCGAGGGCGTTGGTCGCCGCGGAGGGCAGGTTCGGCAGGCGAAGCAGTTCGCCCCACGCTCGCCAGTGCGCCGCGGCCTCGCTCATGGGACGGAGCGTAGCCGCGGCGGTGCCGGCCGCGGGCGATCAGGCCGGCATCGCGTCGAGGAGCTGCCGGACGAAGCGGATCTCCGCGGCGATTCCCTCCTCGAGCGAGGCGGGCCGCATCGATGCCGGCAGCACGCTCCAGGCGTAGGTCTCGATCTCGAGGAAGTCGCAGCCGTCCTCCGGCCGCAGCGCGTCGAGGCAGGCGGCGATCTCGCTGCGGGTGGTCTCCACCCGGCCGAGCGACTCCGCGAAGACCGGCACGTGGAAGTGGATTCGCCAGTAGCCCTCCGGGGCCTGCTCGATCGCTTCGGGAAGGTCCTCGTAGGCATGCACCGTGCCGCGGCCGTCGAGCACCGCGGTCTGATGCAGCCACCGCGGCTCCTCGAAGGGCCGCAGCAGGCGGAAGTCGCCCGCGGTGCCGTCGAAGTGGACGCCGCTCGAGATCTGCACGCGGCCCACGAGGATGCCGCGGTCGCGGTACCGCTGCAGCGACTCCTCCTGCTCCTCGAAGAGCACCGCGGCGTGGCAGACGTCGTGGCAGGCCCGAAGCAGTCCCCGCGCCGAGGGCGGCACGCCATCGAGCACGCGGTCGAGGAAGGCGGCGCACTCGCCGGCCCGCTCGAGCAGGCAGCCGGGTTCCGGCTCGAGATCGAGGTGCACGACGACGCCGGTGTCGTCCCGTTGCCGCTCCAGCGACATCGCCGTGTCCCGCAGCAGCGCCACCGCGGCGTCGATCGCGGCGGCGTCGGCGAACTCGCCCCGCCAGCCCACCGGCACCGTGGTGACGCCCGCCTCGCGGACGCCCGCCGGCAGCAGGCGGGGGAGGATCGAGGCGAGGCGAAGGGTGTGCTCGAGCCGCCGCGGGTCCGCCCAGTGCGGCCGGTAGACCCGATGCTTCACCTCCTGTCCGTGGAAGTCCCCCATCGGGAAGCCGTTGAAGCCCGCGACGCGGATGCCGGCGCGGGCCAGCTCGTCGCGAAGCCGCTCCGCAGCGCCGGGCGCCTCGACCTCGCGGGCGGCCTCCTCGGAGAGCCAGAGGCCCACCGGAAGCGGCCCTTCGAGTTCGCCGGCGGCCCGCAGCTCTGCGGCCACCGCGGGCCCGGTGCGGAGGAGTCCCTCGATCGATCGCTTCAGGCCCGGCCCGGGATGCACGTTGGCGCAGTAGCCCAGCGGCAGCGAGGCGATCGGTCGGCGGCGGTCGGGGAGCATCGGTGAAGCAACGCCTCGGGCGGAACGGTCGAGGATCATCGCCGAATCGGCGATCCGCCGCGGCGGGTGCCGCCCGACCGCTACCATCCGCCTCGACCGCGATGGCGAACCTCTCCTACCACACCGCCGGCGAGTCGCATGGACCGGGCATGGTGGCGATCGTCGAGGGCCTGCCCTCGGGCCTCCCGATCGATCGCGGGCGGATCGACGCCGCCCTGGGGCGTCGGCAGCGGGGCTACGGCCGGGGCGCGAGGCAGCGGATCGAGCGGGACGAGGTGGAGTTCCTCGCGGGACTGCGGCAGGGCCGCACCGGGGCCGGTCCCCTCGCGATGCTCGTGCGGAACCGCGACTGCCGCCTCGACGATCCCCTGCGGACCCCGCCCATCCATCGGCCCCGCCCCGGGCATGCCGATCTTGCGGGCAGCCTGAAGCACCTGACCCCCGACTGCCGCGACGCGATCGAGCGATCGAGTGCTCGCGAGACCGCTGCGAGGGTCGCCGCCGGCGCCGCCGCGTCCTGCCTGCTCGCCGAGTTCGGCATCGAGAGTTTCGGCTTCGTGCGGGGAGCGTTGGATCTCTGGTGCCCCGTCGAGGCGACCGAGGAGAACTGGCGGCAGCTCCGCGAGCTCCGCGATGCGAGCGAGGTGGCGATTCCCGACGAGGCGTCCTCGCAGGCGCTGGCGGCGCGGATCCGAGACGCCAAGGTCGACGGCGACACCGTCGGCGGCTGGATCGAGGTGGCGGTGTTCGGCGTGCCGCCGGGACTCGGTTCGAGCGCGGCCTGGCACACCCGTCTCGACTCTCGCCTCGGCGCCGCGGTGCTGGGCGTGCAGGCGATGAAGTCGGTCGAGATCGGCCTCGGGAGGGAGGTCGCCGCGAGGCGGGGTTCGCAGGTCCACGACCCGATCCTCTTCGACGCCTCGGCGCGGCAGGCGGCCCACCTCGGCTTCGGCCGCCCGAGCAACCATGCCGGCGGCCTCGAGGGTGGCATCACCAACGGCATGCCCGTGGTGGTGCGGGCGGCGATGAAGCCGATCAGCACGCTGCTTCAGGGACTTCCGAGCGTGGACCTCCGAAGCGGCGATCCGGAGCGGAGCGACTACGAGCGTTCGGACGTGTGCGCCGTCGCGGCGGCGAGCGTGGTGGTCGAGCAGGTGGTCGCCTTCGAGATCGCCCGGGCCCTTCGCGAGAAGTTCGGCGGCGACTCGCTCGAGGAGATGCGGGGGCAGTTCGAGGCCTACCTCGCCGCGGCGAGGCGGATTCCGCCCCGCGGGGCGTAGGCGGCGGCATGATGGCGCGGCGGCCGCCGCGGGCGATCATCGGGTCCGGGATCGCCGGGCCTTCGGCCGCGGCGGAGCGATGGCCGCCTCGTAGGTCTCGATCCACTGCCGAGGCGTGACCCGTCGGCAGAGATCCGCGAGCAGATCGACCGGGACGTCCTCGGGCTTGCGGAACCGCACGCAGCTCTTCCCCATGTCGAGGCGCTTCGTCGATCGCCTGCCCCATTCGGCCTTGAACCACTCGAGCAGGGCGGGGTCGGCGTAGAGGCCCATGTGGTAGAAGGCGATGTGGCTCTTCTGCGAGGCGATGCTCACGAAGGGAAGCGGCGTGCCGGGGGTGCAGTGATAGCCGGCGGGATAGGTCGCAAGGGGCACGACCCAGCCGGGCATGCCGTAGGAGATGGTCTCGACAAACCCCTTCGGCAACGCCTTGTCGATGGCCGCGCGAAGGGCACGCATCAGCGGTCCCCGCTCCGGAGGGAGGCGTTCGAAGTAGGCATCCAGACTCGCCGCCGCCGGCGGCATGGGCGGGGTGGACCGGTTCGGCGAGGCGGCTCGTCGAGGCGTGGCCGCGGCGCTGGCGCGTTTCTTCGGAGTGGACATATGGACGCGATGGTAGGGATGCCCCTCGCGGGGGTTGGCCGTGGATCTCGGTCGCCGATCCAGCCGGCAGGGCTCGCACATCGGCCTCGACCGCGCCGCCCACGTCCGACGAGCCGCCTGCGGTCGCTCGCAGCGGATACGCTCCCGCGGTCACGGAGGACCTCGGATGCGGAGCATGGAAGGCAGCGAGGCATCGGCAGGCGGCGACGGTCGCCGCCGCGGTCCGGGCCGGGTTGCGATCTTCGGCGCCACCGGCCTCGTGGGGCGGGAACTGCTGTCGATCCTCGACGAGCGGCGATGGCCGATCCCGCAGCTGCGTCTCTTCGCCTCGCCCCGCTCGCTCGGCACGGCGCTGCCGTGGCGAGGCCAGGCGATCGAAGTCGAGACGCTTCCGGCTTCCACCGAGGTTCCGGCGGTCGATCTCGCATTTCTTGCGACTCCCGCGGCGGTCAGCCGTGACCTTGCGCCGCGGCTGCGCCAGGCGGGCACGCAGGTCGTCGACCTCTCGAGCGCCTTCCGTCGCGATCCCGGGGTGCCGCTGGTGGTGCCGGAGATCAATGGCGGCCTTCTGGAGGACTCGCCGCGTCTGGTCGCGAGCCCGAACTGCTCGACGGTGATCGCGATGATGGCGGTCGACCCGCTGCGTCGCCTCGCCGGCCTTCGCCGCATGACGGTGTGCACCTATCAGGCGGCCTCCGGCGCGGGCGCGGCCGCGGTTGCCGAGCTCACCCGCCAGGCCCGCGAGTGGTCCGCCGGCGGCGGCATCGTGCCGGGGCACTTCCGCTCGCCCTACCTGTTCAACCTGTTCAGCCACGACTCGCCGGTGGGTCCCGACGGCTTCAACGAGGAGGAGCGGAAGCTGCTCGAGGAGAGCCGGCGGATCTGGGGCGACGGCGAACTGCTCGTCTCGGCGACCTGCGTGCGGGTGCCGACGCTGCGGGCGCACGCGGAGGCGATCAACCTGACGCTCGAGCGTCCCGCGTCGATCGCGCGGCTGCGGGCGGCGATCGCCGCCGCCCCCGGCGTGGCGCTCGTCGACGATCCGATGGAGGGACGCTTCCCAGAGCCGCTGCAGGCGGAGTGCCGGGACGAGATCCTCGTGGGCCGTCTCCGGCCCGATCCCAGCCAACCGCCCGGCCTCGGCTGGTGGCTCTTCGTGGCGGGCGACCAGCTTCGGAAGGGAGCGGCACTGAATGCGGTGCAGATCGCGGAAGGCCTCGCCCAGGCCTCGCGGCGGCGGGAGGGTGCCGCCGCCCCCGCCGCGGTGGGGTGATCGCCGCAGCTTCGGGAGCGCGAGGGGGCGAACTCGCGAAGAGTGTTGGTTCCGCGATCCGCCGGGAGTAAGGTTTGGTTTCCCGGCGGCTCTGGTCCCTCCGGTTCCGGCGATGGCGCTTCCGCCGGCATGACGGACGAACGAGCCGGGCGTCCGCTCGCCGTGTGCTTCGGCTCAGGTCCGGACAAGGATTGATCTCGCCATGGGCATGACGCAGGCATCGCTCGCCATCGGACTTGCGACGGGACTCCTCGCGGCGGCGAGTCTCGAGGCGGCGTGGCCGAATGCGGCACCGCCGGCTACGGACGCGAAGGCCGCCGACCGGCGGGCACGGCCCGCCTCGAAGGTGGGCGCCGATCGCTTCGCGGCGAGCGTGTCCGCCATCGCCGATCCCGAGGGCTCGCTTCAGGATGCCGGCGTGTGGGTGGCGTGGTTCGGCGAGGCGGGCGGCCTTGCCCGGGAAGCGGGCCTTGCGGCCACCGCGATTCCCGGATGGTTCACGGTCTCGCCGGCGGACCTTCAGCGTCCGCAAGCGTTGGCCGCCGCATCGCAGGCGAGGTTCGTCGCGGCCGCGGTGCGGAGTCGGCATGGCGGACTCGTCTGGCCGTCGATGCGGGTGTTCGTGAAGTTCCGCGAGGCGAGCGATGCGGCGAGCCGCCGCCACGCGATGGCCGGTGCCCCGCTGCCGATCGAGTCGGTCCGGGACTACGAGGCCATCGCGGGACTCTCGCTGGTCTCCTTCGACGCTGCCCATGGCGGCGAGGTGCTCGCGGAGGTCGCTCGTCTCGCGGCCCATCCGGCGGTCGAGTTCGCCGAGGCGGACTTCGCCTTCACCGCAAGGCGTGCGGAGGTGATTCCCAACGATCCGCTCTTCGGCGACTGCTGGGGCCTTCGCAACACCGGGCAGTCCGGGGGCCTTGCGGGCTTCGACATGCGGAGCACCGAGGCCTGGGCGATCACCACCGGCGATCCGTCGCTGCTGGTGATGGTGCTCGAGACCGGCGTGCAGCTCGATCATCCCGACCTGCACCTTGCCGCGGGACGCGACTTCACCACCGGGGCGGCCGGTGGCATCGCCGGCGGCGGCCCGGGCAACGCCTGCGACGACCATGGCACCCCCGTGGCGGGCTGCGTCTCGGCGAGCATCGACAATTCGATCGGCGTGGTGGGCAGCTGCCCGGATTGCCGGACGGTCTCGGCGAAGGTGGGGATCGCCTCCGAGCCCTGCGACGGCTCCTGGCTCGGCTTCATCTCGTGGAGCGTCAACGCCATCAACTGGGCGGCGGCCAACGGTGTCCGCGTCACCAACAACAGCAACGACTACGGAGGCTCCTTCGCCTCGATGCAGAGCGCCTACGCGGCCACGCGGGATTCGGGCGTGGTGCACTTCGCAAGCAGCGGCAACAGCGGCGGCGAGGGCATGGGCTACCCCGCGAGCGACGCCTCGGTGGTGGCGGTCGGCGCCGCCAACCGCAGCGGCGCTCGGGCGAGCTTCTCGAGCTTCGGCAGCGGCATCGGACTCATGGCGCCCGGGCAGTCGATTCTGACCGCCGACCGCACCGGCGGGGACGGCTACGTCGCCGGCGACTACGTCTCGATCAACGGCACGTCGTTCTCCTCGCCCTACGCCGCCGGCGTCGCAGGCCTGATGCTCAGCGCCGATCCGACCTTGTCCGCGGCGGAGGTGGAGCAGATCCTCTTCGAGACGGCCCGCGACATGGGCGCTGCCGGATACGACACGGTCACGGGATGGGGACTCGTGGATGCCCGGGCGGCGCTGGAGCGGGTCTGGGAGGGGTTCTGCCCCTACGACTACAACTTCGATGGCGAGGTCGATGGGGCCGACCTCGGACTGCTGCTGCTCGAGTGGGGCAGCAGCACGGCCCAGTTCGATCTCGATGGCGACGGCATCGTCGGCGGCGCCGACCTCGGGTTGCTGCTGCTCGAGCTGGGCTCCTGCCGCTGAGAGCGGGTGCCTGCGGACGGGTCCACCTTTCTTCAGCGGCGGTTCTTCAGCGGCGGTTCTTGGGGGGTGGTTCTTCGGCGGCGGTGTCGAAGGGGCCCGGTCCCGAGCCAGTTCAGCGGCCCCCGCTTATAGAGGATCGTGTCCCCACCTCCGTCCGGCGGGGTGAAAATTCGTTGCGATCACGGATCGGGGCATTAGGATCCGAGTTCGTCGCCTGACGGGGGCGGCTGGTCGCGGGGCGGTCGGGGAATCAGTCATGCGTGACGAGGGTGGAGCGGGCGGGATGTTGCCTCGTTGGGGGCAGGGCGATCGCGTCGTCGATGTCGGCGGCCGGAAGGCGGCGGTGTTCGCAGCGGCGGTGGCGATCGCGGTCGGGAGCACCCAGCGGGCCTCGGCGGACGGCGATTGCAACGCCAACACGATTCCGGACGCCTTCGAGCTTGCGATGGGCCTGCTCGTCGACGCGAACGGCAATGGCACGCCGGACGAGTGCGAGGCGGCCGGAGACCAGTTCGTTTACGAGTGGAGCCCGCAGATCGGCCAGCCCGGCGTCGGTCGTCCCGCAGGGAACGCGTTCGTCGGCGGAGGTCTTCGCGCCTTCGACGATGGCTCGGGGGTGGCGCTCTATGCCGGCGGCAACTTCACCGAGGCGGGCGGCGTCGCGGCGAACTTCATCGCCAGGTGGGACGGCAGTGCCTGGTCGGCGGTTGGGGATGGCACCGATGGTCCGGTGTATGCGTTGGCCGTGTTCGACGACGGGAGCGGTCCAGCGCTGTACGCGGCCGGAGAGTTCAGCTCGGCAGGCGGCCTGCCAGCGAGCAACATCGCCCGCTGGGATGGCAAGGTTTGGGCGCCGCTGGCTGCTGGGTTGAATGGCAAGGTCGATACGCTTCTGGTCGTCGAGGAGAATGGCAGTCCCGTGCTCTACGCCGGCGGCGGCTTCACGGCGGCCGGTGGCATGGCGGCCAATCGCATCGCCCGCTGGGATGGATCCGACTGGTCGGCGGTCGGAGGCGGCGTGAACGGCTGGGTCTTCGGCCTGGCCGCGATGAGGGAGGGCTCCGAGACTGCGATCTTCGCCACCGGGGCCTTCACCGAGGCCGGCGGGGTGGCCGCGAATCGGGTGGCCAAGTGGGACGGAGCGGCTTGGTCGTCGCTGGGCGATGGCGTGAACGCCACCGCATTCCGCGGCATCGTGTTCGACGACGGCACGGGGCCGGCGCTCTTCGTGGGCGGAGACTTCACGGCGGCGGGCGGGATTGCCGCCAATCGCGTGGCCAAGTGGGATGGCGAGGCGTGGATTTCCCTCGGTGCGGGCATGAACAACTGGGTCCGCAACTTTCAGGTCTTCGACGATGGCAGCGGAGGCGGACCTTCCCTTTATGCGTGCGGCTGGTTCACCACCGCCGACGGCATGCCCGCGAATCGCATGGCACGATGGGATGGGAGTGGGTGGCATGCGGTCGGCGGCGGCGCCGGGGGGACGGTCGAGGTCTTGGCCGTGGCGAACTTTGGTGGTGGAGGCCCGTCGCTCTTTGCAGGGGGCGGCTTCACCTCGATCGAAGGCGTCGACGCCGGGGGAATCGCCGAACGGCGCGCCGGACTTTGCCGAGTCGTCGGCGTCGAGGTCAGCAGTACCACATTGCCAGCGTCCGGCGGCAGCGTCGAAATCACGATCGAAACGAATGGTCCGCAGTGCGAGTGGTCGATCTCGACCTTCTCAGGCGGCTATCCCCCGTACACGAGCTGCGGCAGCTCGCTCTGGCCATGCAGCGGTGTCGGTAGCGGCGTCTTCGTGCTTGAGGTCGATCCGAATCCCTATGAGTTCCCGGCAAGCATTCAGGTCACCATCGACCTGTGGGGTGAGGTGACCCTCACGGTGGAGGCGGCGTCGTGCGCTGGTGGGTCGTTCTCGGAGGAGGCCTTGGCGTACGACTGGACGGGCGGCAGCGCGACCCTCGCATGGGAGCACAACTGCGGTTGGCCGCCGGACTGGCCGGCTGCGAGCCAACCATGGGTCGAGGTGACCGGCTTCGAGTGCGGCCAGTGGAAGTACTGCAATGGCGGCACGGTGTCCTATGCGGTCGCGCCGTTCACCGGCGTTGGGGAGCGGACCGCGACGGTGACCATCTCGGGGGGCGTGCACACCATCACGCAGGTCGGTCTCGGCTGCCCGGAGCAGTGCCAGATCGCGGAGGCCACCGCATTCACAGCGCCAGATGGGTCTGGAGCTTCGCAGTTCGGCCGAGCAGTGCGAAGCAATGGGTCCGTTGTGGCGATCGGTGCACCCACCGCAGACTCACTGGGGATGACCCAAGGCGAGCTTTGGATCTACGAGGATCTTGGAAACGGGAACTGGGCCGCCGTCGATCGCCTGCTGTCGTCCACGCCGCGAGAGGGCGGGTTCTTCGGGATCGATGTGGTCTTCCACGGGAATCGCCTGGTGGTTGGATCGCTCTCCGAAGGACCGCTGCCGGATGGCAGTGGCGTCGCATCCGGGGCAGTGCATGTCTTCACGCGTGACAGCGCTGGGCGATTCCAGCCGCTGCAGCGGCTGGTGCCATCGTCTGGAACGGCCAAT
>CAZQUA010000063.1:0-11407 GCA_964596455.1 uncultured Isosphaeraceae bacterium | reverse complement strand
GCTCCTCGGGAGGTGGGATCCGCCGGTCGAGGCCGAATCGCTCCATCGGTTGGGCGATCGTGGTCAGGGGGGGCGGAGGGGGGGGGGGGGGGGGGGGGGGAGCCTGCACCACCGGAGGCGGAGGCGGCTCCTCGCCGCAGCCCGAGAGCGCCGGCGACGCCGCGGCGATCAGGCCGAGGGCGATCGCCGCGCGACCGCCACCGGGCAGGCGGCGGAGCGTCGAGCGGGCGGAGCGTTCAGGTCGCGGGCTGGTCATGGCTCGTCACCTCGAAGGAGCGATCGATTCGCCTCATCAGGCCCCGCAGCACGCTGCCGGGGGCGAGTTCATGAAGCGACGGCATCGGCGTGTCGCCATCCTTCAGGCCGCCAAGCATGGCGGTGCAGGACTGGGACCATCGTACGGGCTGCACCAACTGCTCGACCAGCCTCTTCTTGAGGCGATCCCCGTCGTCGGGATCGTGGGGCGACGCGGTCACGTTCGACCAGACCGGCACCCGAAGCGGCGAGAACTCGAACGCCTCCAGCGCCCGCGCGAGCCCGTCCGCGGCCGGCGCCATCAGGGGACTGTGGAATGCCCCGGCCACGGCGAGGGCGGTCGCACGGAGGCCCATGGTTCCGGCCATCTCGACCGCACGGTCGCAGGCGGAGCGGTGCCCGGAGATCACGATCTGCCCCGGAGCATTGAAGTTGGCGGGCACAAGCACCTCGCCGCCGGCGGCGGCCTCGCACAGCGCGTTGGCGGAGTCCTCGTCGGCTCCGATGAGGGCGACCATCCCGCCTCGGCTCGCTTCGGCGGCCTGCTGCATGAGGCGGCCCCGGAGGGCCACGAGTCGCAGGCCCTCGATGAAGCCGAAGGCGCCCGCGAGGTGCAGGGCGGTGTACTCGCCGAGGGAGAGCCCCGCCGCCGCGTGCAGAACGGGATCGAGGGGACCTTCGAGCAGTCCCTGCCACGAGGCCACGGCGGTCGTGAACAGCGCCGGCTGGCTGACGTCGGTGCGGTTGAGGTCTGCCGCAGGCCCCTCGAAGCACCGGCGGCTCAACGGCACCTCCGCGAAGGCGGGATCGCCGGCGAGGGCCTCGTCGGCGGCCGCGAAGGTCTGGGCCGCTGCCGGAACGGCGTCCGCCCACGCCTTGCCCATGCCCACGGCCTGCGCGCCCTGCCCCGGGCAGAGAAGAACCACGCGACGCTCGACCGGCGGCTCCTCGCGGGCGGCGGTGTCTTGGTTCACGCGCATGCTCCCAGGGCCGTCCACAGGCGTCGGCGGACGCGTCCGCGGCGTCGCCGACCGGCCGCTACAGCTTCCAGACGCTGCTCGACCAGGTCAGGCCGCCGCCGAAGGCGACCAGCATGATGGTGTCGCCGGCGCCGAAGCGGCCGCCGCGCCGAAGCTCGTCGAGCAGCAGGCCCACGCTGCCCGACGAACTGTTCCCGTAGCGGTCGATGTTGACGGGCATCTTGTCTTCGGGGATGCCGATCTTCTCCCGTGCCGCCTCGATGATCCGGGCATTGGACTGGTGGCAGACGAACTGACGGACGTCGTCCACCGACAGGCCGGTGCCGGCGAGGGCGTCCTCGACGGTCTCGCGGAAGCGGGTCACCGCGAACCGGAAGACCTCCCGGCCGTTCATCCGCAGCAGGCCGAGGCGAATGGGATTGTCATGGTCGCCCTCGGCGATCTCCTGCTCGCGGCGAGGGATGTACAAGCTGGCCCAGCCGCGTCCGTCGGCGTGCATCCGCTGGTAGATGCAGCCCTTGCCGGGATCGCCATCGCGGACCAGCACCGCCGCCCCCGCGGCATCGCCGAAGAGGATGCTCACGCTGCGGTCGTCGTAGTCGACCGCGGTGCTCATGGCATCGACGCCGATGACGCCCACCCGCTCGAAGCGGCCGGCCCGGATGAGGCTCTCCGCCACGTTCAGCGAGTAGACGAACCCGCAGCATGCCGCGGTCAGGTCGAACGCCCCGGCGGGGATCGCACCGAGGGCGGCGCCGATCCGGCAGGCCGTCGAGGGGCATGGCATCTCGGGGGTGCAGGTCCCGCAGATGATCAGGTCGAGGTCCCGGCCCTCCATGCCCGCATCCGCCAGCGCCGCGGCGAGCGCGTCCCGTCCGAGCGTGAAGGTGCCCTCGGTCCGAGGATCGACGATCCGGCGTTCGCGGATGCCCGTTCGCTGGGCGATCCACTCGTCGGAGGTGTCCATCATCGCCTCGAGATCCCGGTTGCTCAGGATCCGAGGCGGCACCGCCGAACCGGTGCCGGCGAGGCGGACGCCGCAGGCGGCGGAGCCGGTCATGCGGCGATTTCTTCCATCTCGCCGATCCGGGCTACGAGGGACTCGTTGAGGCCGTTCTCGATGAACTGGCGGGTCCGCAGGATCGCGTTGGTGATGGTCCTCGCGACGCTCGAGCCGTGGGAGATCATGCAGTAGCCGTTGACGCCGAGCAGCGGCGCCCCGCCGTACTCGTGGTAGTCGTGCTTGGCGTAGATGCTGCGGACCACCGGCTCGAGGCGAAGGGCGAGGCCCGGATCGATCTCCATGACCTCGCGGGCGATCGCCTTGAAGATGCCCGCGGAGAGGCCCTCCGCGAGCTTGAGCATGACGTTGCCCACCACGCCGTCGGTGATGACCACGTCGGCCTGCCCGTCGAAGACGCCTCGGCCCTCCACGTAGCCGATGAAGTTCAGGCCCGGAGCGCCGCGGAGCAGGTCGCGGGCCCGCTTCATCTCGGCGGTCCCCTTCTGCTCCTCGCCTCCGACGTTCATCAGGGCCACCCGCGGCGAGGCGACGCCGAGGACCCGCTCGGCCATCACGCTGCCCATGACGCCGTACTGGGCGAGGTGGTGCGGCTTCGGCTCGATGTTCGCGCCGACGTCGATCAGGATGATCGGCCCGGCGAAGGTCGGCACGGTGACCGCGATTCCCGGGCGATGCACGCCGGGGAGCCGCTTCATGTGGAACTGCGAGGCGGTGACGCAGGCGCCGGTGTTGCCGGCGGAGAGCCAGCCGTCCACCTTCCGCTCCTTGGGGCCCGCCATCCGGGCGAGGGCGACGATCGAGCTGTCCGGATTCTGGCGGACGCTCTCGACCGGCGACGCGGCCATCTCGATCACCTGCGTGGTGGCGACGATCTCGAGGCGAGGGTCCGAGACGCCCCGCTCGGCGAGGTACTCCGCGATGAGCGCCTCGTCGCCGGCAAGCACCACGCGATCGTCGGCGGAGAGCTTCTCGAGGGAGGCGATGGCTCCCTTGAGGATCTCGCCGGGGGCGTTGTCGCCACCCATGACGTCCACGCCGATCCGCATGGAACTAGCCTTCCGACTTGCTCGGCAGACGCAGGGACAGGCCCGGGCGGACGTAGCCGCACTTCATGCAGGCCCGGTGCGGCATCTTGACCTCGCCGCAATTGGGGCAGGAGACCGAGTGGAGCGGCTTGAGGGCCTGGTGGGCCCGACGCCGACGGCTGCGGCCGTGGGTCTGTCGGAATGCTGGGACGCCCATGGGAAGAGGTCTCTGCGAGGGGGCCGGAGGAAGCATCGACCGCCGGATCGCTGCAAGGCGAACCGGGGCGGCGATCGGAGAGGCGGACGAAGCGACGCGAGTCGCTGCCGTCGGCGAGCGAATCGGTCAAAGTACGAGGATCCCCGCAGCGTGTCAAGGATTTCAGGGCCGCCTGCGGGGGCTGCGGTCCCCTCGCCGCCGCCGCGTTCGGCGAGACTCCGCCCGCGAGGGCGTCTCGTATCATCCTCTGGACGCTCGCCGACAACCCGATGTCCGGGGCCATGTTCCCGCCGGCGTCCTCTCGATGGTCCGACCTCGATGACCCCATCCTCCGCCCGCCGTCTGAGTCTCTTCACCGATGGGGCCTGCGCCGGCAATCCGGGGCCGGGCGGTTGGGCGTTTGTGCTGCGGGAGGCGGGTCGAGAGGACATCGTCGAGTCCGGGGGCGACCCCGCCACCACCAACAACCGCATGGAGCTGACCGCGGCGATCGAGGGATTGCGGCGGATCGGCGAGCCGAGCGAGGTCGAGCTGGTGTCCGACAGCGAGTACGTGGTGAAGGGACTCTCCCTCTGGTTGCCCGGCTGGAAGCAGAAGGGGTGGCGGGCGTCCTCGGGGCCGGTCAAGAATCAGGACCTCTGGAAGGAGCTGGACCGTCTGGCGGCCTCGCACCGGGTCCGCCCCACCTGGGTCCGCGGCCACAGCAACCATCCCGAGAACGCCCTGTGCGACCGTCTGGCGGTCGCCGCGATCGATCGGGTCCGAGGGAACGGCCGGGGGACCTAGCGTCGCGGGGCGGGGGCCGTCCCGCAGCTGCCCCCGAGGGGCCGGGAAGTCTGGAAGGTTGACACCTTGCGGTCGGGCGATGGGGCGGTACACTCCCCGATTCGCCCTCTTTCCAAGCGATCTGTCCGCATGCCCACGATCAACCAACTCGTCCGCCGTCCCCGAGTGGATCCGCCCTCCAAGAGCAAGGTGAAGGACCTCGCGGCTTGCCCGCAGAAGCGGGGCGTGTGCCTGCAGGTCCGCACCGTGACCCCGAAGAAGCCCAACTCCGCGCTTCGGAAGGTCTGCCGAGTGCGACTGTCCAACGGCAAGGAGATCACCGCCTACATCGGCGGCGTCGGCCACAACCTGCAGGAGCACTCGATCGTGCTGGTGAGGGGTGGCAGGGTCCGTGACCTTCCCGGCGTCCGCTACCACGTGGTGCGGGGATCGCTCGACTGCCTCGGCGTCGACGGACGCCGCAAGGGGCGTTCGAAGTACGGGGTCAAGAAGAAGGTCGCCGCCAAGGGCAAGAAGTGATGCTGCGGCGACGCGGCGGCCGCAACGGTGCGGTTCCGCCCCACGCGTGAGTCAGGGCACGTAATCGCGGCGAGATTCCAGGGAATGCCCATCTCCCTGCCGCGATGAAGATCGGGAGCAGCGTCTCCCCCGCCCGCTTTGGAGTCCCTCGATGGCTGGACGAATCACCCGTTCCGACGAGCAGCTGCGTCCCGATCCGCGGTTCGGCGACACCCTGCTCTCCAAGTTCATCAACTGCGTGATGGAGCGGGGCCAGAAGGCCACCGCGATCCGCATCGTGTACGGGGCGCTGGACCTGATCCAGACGCGTCTCGACAAGGAGAAGGCCGAGGGCGCTCCGACGGAGTCGGTCGAGGTCTTCCGCCGGGCGATCGACAACGTCCGCCCGCACGTCGAGGTGCGTTCCAAGCGGGTCGGCGGCGCGAACTACCAGGTGCCCATGCAGTTGAACCGTCGGCGGGCGCAGTCGCTGACCTTCCGCTGGATCATCAACGCCGCTCGCGAGGAGAAGGGCAAGCCGATGGCGAACCGCCTCGCCCGCGAGTTGTGGGATGCCAGCCGCGGCGAGGGCAAGGCCATGGCGATCCGCGAGCAGACCCACCGCATGGCGGAGGCCAACCGGGCCTTCGCGCACTTCGCCCGCTGAGCACGGGGCGGAGGGGAGAGACCTTTGCGAACCGCTCCCGCCAGGGGAGCGGGCGACGGCATCGACCTGCCGGGAGTTTGGCGGCCTTCGGCGGATCCGCCGAAAGGTCGCCGTAGTCTCCCTGCGGATCCGCGCGGGCGGATCCGTGCAGGAGACTCCCGATGCGACCGGATGCCCATGCCGAAGCGGAGTGCGTGCCGCCGCTGCCGCCGCCAGAGATGCCGGACGGCGGTCGCGGGTGTCGGAGCGATGCCGACGCGGACAGACAGGCCCGCGTCGAGGCGAGGTTCTCCCAGCGACGCGAGCGGCGGCGGAAGGCGATCGATCGCCTCGTCGATTCCGCCCGGCAAACCGGCGACGTGATCGACCGTCTCTACTGGACGATGGTGTACGACTTCGAGATGGCGCCGTTGACCACGAACCTGGCGCAGCTCGCGGACATCGGCGTCGCGGCGCCGCTGCCCGAGGAGCTCGACGACGCGGCGCTCGCCGCGAAGCTCGCGGAGGTCGTGGCGGGACTGGCCGAGCTCAACGTCTTCCTGCTGCACACCGACCATCTCGACGACCGGGCGCTGTACACCCGCCTGAGGAAGCGGATCCTTCTCGAGGAGGTCCGCGAGGTCCCTGCGGACCCCGGCGTGCGGGAGTACATCGATCTGCTGGCGCCGGGGGACGGCGAGGACTACGACGAGCTGCTCGATGCCTACGCGTCCTCGGACCTCGAGGCGCCGCCGGATCAGCGGACCCGGCCGGAGTTCTTCGTGGCCGATCGGGACCGGCATCTGCCGCGGCCCGACGACTCCGAGGGGTCGTAGCGCCGCCTGACGGAACGCCGGACGCGGCCGCTCGATCGGCCCGTGCCGGCCGCTTCGCCCGCGTCGGGTCGCCGCCGACTTCAATGAGTTCGGGCGGCTCGACGCGGGTCTTGTCGCGGCGCCGGCGGGCCGCGGGTCCTCTCCGTCTGGGAAGTCGTGGAGCGAGGGGCGGTCCGAGAACCCCCCAACTCCCGGCGGCCTGCGGAAGGCCTGCGGCATGCTCCGTCGGTGCGGATGCCGTGCTCCCGCGGTTGGATCTTCGTTGATGCCGCGGCGAGCGGATGGATCGGACGCTTGGGGGCGTCGAGGGAGTTCTGAATTCAGATCGCCCCGGCGTCTCGGAGCATGACGGTGCAAGACAACCTCCTGAGGACGATCCCTCGCGGAACCGCGGCCCTGATCCTGCGGCATCGACGCTCGATTCCCGGCATCGCCGCCGCTGCGATCGCCACCGCGGTCCTCGGGGCCGTTCCCGGCGACGTCGATGGCGATGGCGTCGTCGGCGGGAGCGATCTCAACCGGGTGCTGCTGGCCTGGGGCCCCTGCGGAGTCGGCGAGGAGTGCCCGGCGGACCTCAACGCGGATGGCGTGGTCGACGGTGCCGATCAGTCGATCGTGCTTGAGCACTGGGGATCGACTGCCGGGAGCGGCAACGGCGGGGACGGGGAGGAGGAGAGCTTCGATGCCGGGGGACTCTTCAGTTCCGACGAGTCGTTGGAGGGCCTCGACCTTGGAGGCCTCCCGGACGCTGGTCCTGGCGACGAAGGCTCGGGAGCCTGGATGCCGGAGGGCGGTGCGCATGTGGTGCCGCTGCCGGCTCCGGCGGTGATGGCGGCCATGGGAATCACCCTCGGTTTGTGGTGGCGTCGGCGGATCGTGGCCCGGAGCGGGACTCCCGCCTAGCAGGCCGATCCCTTCTCCGCGGATCTGTTCAGGGTGTCTGGCTGGCCGAGGCGGATGAGACCGTCGCCGGTGCCGCGGCCGGATGCAGCTGAACGACTCACATCGCCGCGGCGAGCGACCTGCCGTCGCCGGAGGGAACTAGCAGGACGAGGATCGCCCGGGGCGAGTCACGGCGTCGACTCGCCGGGGGGAGAGTCTCGGCAACCGGCCCTGTTCCGCTCCTTCGACGCCTCCGCCGCACCCCTCGCAGCGACGATCCACGGATCTTCGGATTCTCCGAACCGTTGTTGGCGGTGGGCGTAGTCGGTCGCCTTTGTCGGACCCCCGCCGTCCCCCGGGAGTCGGAAGGGGAGCAGCCGCAGGCACGGGGCGGCCGGCCGCAGCTTTCCGCGACGAGATCCGGGACGCGGCCAGGTTCTGCCGGGAGGCCTCGCGGCCGCAGGCAGGGGTCCTTCTGGTACGCGGGCGCGGAGCCATCCAGCTCCCGGCGTACCGCATGTGCGGGAGCGAGGGTCGAGAAGGGACATGCGGTCGGAAAGAGACGCTGCGATCGGCACCGCCATGGGCCGTACCGCCATGGGCCACAGAGAAGGAGGCGGCGGGCATGGCCCCGCGGTCATCGCCTCCGAAACGGGTCCAGTTCCCGTTCCCGCCGGCGACGAAGTCCCGTGTAGTGCCGCGGGGAGGCTTGCTGCCGCATCCAGACGCAGCTGCCCGCCCCACCAGCGGACGAGTCTCAGGCAACGCAGACGGCGAACGGCCCCGTGCACCACGACGATCGATCGGAGCGGGGGGCAGGTGCGAAACCGCCGAGACGGCGGCTCGGATCGGCGGCTCCGGCGTGCCCGCTGGAATGCCAGTTCGCTCGCAAGCGAAGACTGTGCCCGTCCGTCTCGCGTCGGACCGGCGATGGCCGAACGGTTACCGGACCGTCGTTGCAACGGCCTGCCGGTGCACCCGCCGCGGCCTTGCCGGAGCGGCGGTTCGTCGAGGAAAGTCCCACCCTGCGATGGTGGTGCAGTCGATACCGGTCGACAAACTGGAGGATCCATCGACGACTCGCAGCGGTCTCGGCTTTGCCCGAACTCGCCGCTGCGAGCGTCTCGCGGTGTCGTTCACGGTTCGTCCCTCGATCCCTGACCATGTCCCAGACAGGCTCATCCAACGACGAGACCGTCGGATCGCAGGACCGATCGCCTGCGTCCGGCGATCGGCCGCCGTTGACGGTGCTGCTGCTCGCGGGGGGCCTGTCCCGAAGTCCGCTGTCCATGGCGATGGGCTTTCCCGTGCCGGGCATGCCGTTGGGACCGGATCGGACGGTGCTGGGGACCTGGCTTGATCTGCTTGCCGACCTTCGCAAGACCCGGAGCCTCGGAGTCCACTTCATCTGCAGCAACGAGCCGGATCTCGACTGGTTCCGTGCCGAGCAGCGACGCCTCGCCGCGAACTTCGAGGCCGTGTCCTGCCTTCTGGATCCGAGGCCGCACCGAGGGGTGGCCGGCGTGCTGGCGGACGTGGTCGCCAGTCTCAAGGTCGATGGCGAGATCCTGGTGCTCGAACTGACCGCACTGCCTCCGCCGTCGCTGTCGCCGCTGCTCGAGGCGGCCGCTGGCGATCCGGCGACGCGGCCGATGCTGACGGTCGGCTCAAGCGAGGACGAGCGTCCCGCCGGGGTGTATCTCTTCGCGAGCGGGGCCCTGCGGTCCGTGCCTCGCCTGGGGTACCACGATCTCAAGGAGCAGTTGATCCCGCACCTGCTCTCGAACGGCCATCGGATCGTGGGGGTCTCCCTCGGCGAGACCGCGGTCCGCCTGGTGGACCGCCGCAACTATCTCCGCGGCGTTCGGATCTGGGGCAGTCGCGGCTTCGGCGGGGCCGCGAACGGGGCCGTCGACGCCCACGGGGTGTCCGGGCACAGCATCGTGTGCGAGGGGGCCGTCGTCGAGGACGGCGGGGTGGTGCTCGACAGCGTGGTCATGCCCGGCGCGAGGATCGCATCCACGGCCGTGGTGGCCCGGAGCGTGATCGGTCCGATGATGGTGATTCCCGATGGGGCGGTGATCGTCGACTCGATAATGGCCGATCCAAGCGGGGAGCCATTTCAGGCAATGGCGGCGATGCCGTCGAGCACGTGGGGAACGGCGCCGGACTCCCAACCCGGCTGGAGTTGCTGAACGATGGAACGATCCCGGGCCCGAGGTTGGAACGCCCAGAATCTCGCCATGCTGGCGGTCATGATCGCCTTGGTCGCGTGGTGGGGCCGGCTGGCGCTCGGGGACATCTTCGCCTTCGCGACCGGGCAGGTCGACAACGGCTACATCCTGTTCGCCCCAGCGGTGGCGGCTTACCTCGCGTGGCTCCGCCGATCGCGGCTGCAGTTTCTCCGTTATCGGCCCTCGGTGGTCGGGGTGCTGCTCATCGCCGCGGGTCTGCTGGCCTCGGAGTGGGGAGACCGCAACGGCGTGCAGATCGCCTGGCACGGCGGCGTGCTGCTCGCCATGTTCGGCTGCGTCTATTCCATGACCGGTTGGGAGGTGGTGCGTCAGTTCGCCCCGGTGATCATCGCGATCTTCCTGATGCTGCCGATCCCGGGACGGATCCGCTTCGAGATGGCGGCTCCGGCGCAGGAGGTGTCGGTGGTGACGGCCCACGGCATCCTGCAGCTTCTGGGCTTCGACGCGGTCCGGGCCGGGAACGTCATCACCATCGACGGCGAGGCGGTCGCGGTGGGCGAGGCCTGCAACGGCATGCGGATGGTGTTCGCGCTGGGCCTGGTCGTCTACGCCTTCGTCTTCTCGGTTCCCTTCCGGACCTCGACCCGCCTGCTGCTGATCGCGTTGAGCCCGATCGTCGCGCTCCTCTGCAACATCGTCCGCCTGGTGCCCACGAGCGTGGCCTACGGATGGTTCGATCCCACCACCGCCGAGCAGATCCACGACGTCGGGGGATGGCTGATGCTGCCGCTCGCCCTGGTGATGCTGATGGGCGTGGTCAAGCTCCTGCGGTGGCTCGATCTGCCGGTCATGAACTGGAGGCTGGTGCCGTCATGACCAACTCTGAACGATCGCCGCTGCTGAATGGGTGGAGGAAGCTGGAGCGCCTCGCACCGATCGCGGGACTCTCGCTGGTGGTGGCCGTGGCCATCCTCGCGCCGCAGACGCCACAGGGAGGCGAGGAGACCGAGCGACGCCACGCACGCATCCGCCTCGCGTTCGAGAGCGTGCCGCTTCGCCTCGGCGACTGGATCGGCGAGGACCAGCCGCTTCCGCCCGCGGCGGTGGAGATGCTGCGGCCCAACGCCGTGCTGAGCCGCGACTACCGGCGCCTCGGCGATCCCGCCCGCATCAGCGTGAGCATCATCCACTGCGGCGACGTCCGGGACATGGGCAGCCACTATCCGCCGATCTGCTACCCCGCGCACGGCTGGAGCCTCCGCAACGAGTCGGCTTCGGATCGGGCGGGACTGCCCGAGGCCTGGTCGACCGACACGGCCGGGGCGAGGGGGCCGGCCGGAATGCAGGGATCGCTGACGCTGGGGGGCGATCGTCTGCCCTGCCGGATCTATCGGTTCTCCCGGATGCTGGACAGTCTCACCGAGGCCCGGATGACGGTGGTCAACGCCTTCATCCTGCCGAGCGGCGAATGGAGATCCGATCTCGAGTCGATCCGCGAAGCGTCGGAACGCCGGCGACTGGCGGCGGAGGGCGTCGCCCAGATCCAGCTGGTGATGTCCGGCTGGCCGGATGCCGCCGCGGCCATGGAGCTGGCGGACGAGTTCCTCGCAGAGCTGCCGCCGCGAATCTTCCTGTCGATGGGATGGCAACCCCCCGATGCGGACGGGCCGATGGAGCCGCGTGATGAATGAGATGAAGATGTTCGAGCGAGAGTTCGGCGCGGCGGCCCCCGCCGGCGGTGGCGACGGCGAGGCCGGCGGCGCGAATCTGTGGGTGCTGCTGCAGGATCGCATGCAGGGCCGCTGGAAGTGGGCGGTCGCCACCGGCCTCGTGCTGGGATCGGCGTTGGCGGCGGTGGGATTCCACTCGGCTCGCCTCGAGTACTCGGCGAGCGGCCTCGTGCAGGTGGATCTGGTCCTGCCGCAGCTGGTGGCCCGCACCCCGGAGACGTCGGAACTGCCGAACTTCGCGGCATTCCTCGGCACCCAATCGGTCCTCATCCGCGACTCGCGGGTGCTGATGGATGCCCTTCGGAGCGACGAGTTGCAGCCGTTTCTCGCCGC
>CAZQUA010000062.1:0-11467 GCA_964596455.1 uncultured Isosphaeraceae bacterium | reverse complement strand
CGTCATGTCGATCGTTAGACGGATCGGGGCCGCGATAGCGGCCGCCCTCGCCGCGATCACCGAACACGGCTCCCCGAGACGACACGGCGACCGGGGCGGCCTTCGCGACTTCACTGCGCCAGCGGGGTGCTCGCCGATGCGGCGGCGGCGGCATGATGGTGGTGGGCGAGGAAGGCCGCGGCGCCATCGCGGCCGAGGTACTGCGACAGCAGGCGGCGATCGACGGCGGCGAGGTCCACGGCCATCAGGGCATCGACCACGTCGCCGAACTCGCTGTCGAGGTTGAACCCCAGCAGCTTCGCATCGAGCTTCAGGTACTGGCGAAGCAGCACCGGCATGCTGCGTCGGCCCGCCTCGATCTCCCGGATCATCGACTCGACCTCCTCGAGGCTCTCCGCGACCTGCCGCAGCTGCCGCCGGTCGACGCCGTCGACCGACTGCAGGCGGACCGGCCGCCGCGGCCGCACCAGCGATCCAAGCCCGGGACTGCGGGCGGCCGCCTCGAGGAACTCCATCATGAGCAGCCGCGAGGTGGACTGGAACTCCCGGCTGATCGAGACCGGCCCGAAGAGGCGGCGGTGGCGGGGATGCCGCACCACGAAGCGGCCGATGCCCTTCCACAGCAGCATCAGCGCCGCGGGGTGCCGCTGGTACTCCTCGCGGACGAAGGAGCGGCCGAGCTCGAGCGAGGGACCAAGCTGCTCGAGCAGCGGCTCGCCGAAGTCGAACAGCGTGCGGCTGTAGAACCCGTCGATGCCGTGGTCGCGGAGGATCGCCTCGCTCGAGCCGAGGCGGTAGGCCCCGAGGATCTCGCGGCGGCGGCGATCCCACAGGAAGAGGTGCAGGTAGTGGGCGTCGAAGCGGTCGAGGTCGAGGGGGCGGCCCGAGCCCTCGCCCACGCTGCGGAAGGTCCGCTCCCGCAGGCGTCCGATCTCCTCGAGCACGCGGGGAAGCGGCGCCGCCGGGCCGCAGCAGACCGCCCACTCCCGGTGCTCGAGCAGGACCGCTTCGGGACCCAGCGAGTCGATCTCCGCCGCGAGGCGGCTCGCCGGCGAAAGCGGATGCGGCGGCACCGCCGGCAGGTCCGGCTGCCGCCGGATCCGCCAGCGAGGCGGCGGCGAGGAGGCCGGCGGCAGCGGATCGAGGGCGTTGACGAGGCGAGTCGGCTCGAGCGGGCGGGCCCGCAGCAGCAGCGTGCGGATGCGGAGATGCTCGATCATCGCCTGCGGCGAGTCGAACGCCGCAAGGTCCGCCCAGGGGATCGGGCTGCCGATCGCCACGCGGACGGCCCGGCGGCGGGCGTGCAGCAGCTCCCGCGGCAGCAACGCCGTGCGGAGGCGGGGATGCAGCAGGCCGGCGAGATGGAAGCGAAGGCGATTGCCGCCGTGGGCGAAGAGCGGCACCACCGTCGCCTTGGCGATCGCGACGAGGCGGGCGACGAGCGGACTCCACGGGCCCTCGACGGCGGCGTGGGTGGGCCAGGCGCGATCCCATCGCCAGTGGGCCACCTCGCCGGCGGGGAAGATCGCGATGCTTCCGCCGCCGCGAAGATGCCGGACCGCGTCCCGCATCGCGGGGGCGTTGCGGACCTCGCTGCCGGCGCCGCCGAAGGGATCCACGAAGATCGCATGGGGCCGAAGCTCGTCGATCGCCGCGAGCAGGCGGTTCATGACGACCTTCGTGCCCGGCCGCACCTGCTCGACGATGCCGCACATCGCGAGGGCATCGGGCCCGCCGGTCGGATGGTTGGCCACGAAGACCACCGGTCCCTCCCGCGGGATCGTCCGCAGCCACGCGGCCTCGGTCTCGACCCGCAGGCCGAGGATCCGCCCGAAGAGCTCGCCGGGGCCGCGGGATCGCTTCACGCCCTCGGCTTCACGAAGGACCGCCTCGATCTGCGGGAGCCCCATCAGGGCATGGGCGGCCCGGACGAGCGGCGCCGCGATCGGCCCCCAGGGGTTCGGCAGTTCGATCCGGCGGCGGGAGAGGCGTCGGGGCACGGGGCGGTTCGCGCGGGGCCGGTGAGCATCGAGCGGAGCGGCTCGGCGGGCGTCAGGCTCCCGTTGGGGAACCGTGAGCAAGCGGTTCGGGCCGGTCGCGGACGACCGGCGGGCATGCGTAGGGCATCCATCGGGCGGGCCACCATCGCCACGCGGTCGCGGTGAGGATGCCCCCGAAGGCGGCCCCGAGCAGGCCGCCCGCCACCACGTCGGCCACGAAGTGGGAGCCGAGCACCACTCGGGTGATCGCCACCGCCACCGCAACGGCCGCCCAGAGCCATCGGCCCGACGGCAGCAGCACCCAGAGCGCCGCCGCCGATGCGAACGCGGTCGCGGTATGCCCCGACGGGAAGCTCGCGAAGTCGTAGCCCACCGAGAACGGCGCCGCTCCGTAGAAGGACTCCTCGGCGAAGAGCAGCTTGGGGCGAGCCCGGCCGACGAGGATCTTGATGGCGTTGGCGGCGATGCCCGCACCCGCCGCCGAGGCCGCCACGAGGATCGAACCGCCGACGAGGCCGGGCCGCCTCCACAGCAGACCGGCAACGCCGAGCACGGCGGTGGCGATGAAGGTCCAGGTGCCCCGGCCGATCTCCGTCACCCAGTTGGCGACGGCATGCCACTCGCTCCCCGCGAGCGACCGGCCCCACCAGGCCGCCGGACGGTCCCACCAGGCGACCGAAGCCGCGAGCACCACCAGCAGCAGGAACGCGGCGGCGAGGAGGCCGGCGGCGTGCCGGCGGACGGAGGGAAGGGGAGGAGCCATGCCGCGGTGACGGTAGAGCCTTCGAACCGCGGCCGCCACGCCGCGGCAGCGCCATCAGAGGCTCGAGCGGATCGCCCAGAGATCGGGGAACGCCGGCCGGAAGAGGGTCTCGCGAAGGTAGGCCGCGCCGGGCGAGCCGCCGGTGCCGACCTTCATGCCGATGGTCCGCTCGACCATCTTCACGTGCCGGTACCGCCACTCCTGCACGCCCTCGTCGAGATCCACGAAGAGCTCGCACAGGGATCGCAGGTCGGGCCGCTCCCGGTAGAGGCCGATCAGCGCCGGGTGCAGGGCCGCACACTCCTGCGGGGGCATGCGGAGATCGCGGTCGATCGCCTCCGCCGGCACCGCCACGCCCGCGGCGGCGAGGTGGCGCAGCAGGGCGTCCCAGAGCGATGGGGCGTCGTAGCGATGCTCGAGACGCGCCCGCTCCTCGCTGCCGGGCGGGTAGTGCTCGACGGCCCGCAGACGCTTCTGCCCGAGCATGAACTCGAACTCGCGGAACTGCGCCGACTGAAAGCCGCTCGCGGACTCGAGGCGGGCCCGGAAGGAGGCGAACGAGATCGGCGTCATCGTCTCGAGGACGTCGATCTGCCCGACCATCGTCTTCAGGATCGTGAGCATCCGCCGCAGGGTGGCGGAGGCGGCGGCGCGGTCTCCCTCGGCGAGGCGGATGGCGAGGTGGTCTCCCTCCCAGAGCATCTGCTTGAACCACAGCTCGTAGACCTGATGGATCACGATGAAGAGCATCTCGTCGTGCTCGGGCCCCTCCGAGCGGGGCTGCTGCAGGTCGAGAAGCTCCTGGATCCGCAGGTAGCGGCCGTAGGTGAGCGGCGAGGGGTTCATGGTCGGGGGGCGTCGGGGCGGGGGCGGGAGGCGGCGGCGGGCCCCGCGGCGGCGATCACGCCATCGCCGCAACGGGGCGGCGGGTCCGGGGCGGCGATGGCCGCGGTGCGGTCGGGTCGCCGAGTCCCTCCTCCTCGCAGAGCAGGCGTGCGGTGATCTGCGAGGAGAGGAAGATGACCGGCAGGCCCGAGCCGGGATGGGTGCCGCCGCCGACGAGCCACACGCCATCGACGTCCGGAAGGCGATGGGGCGGCCGGCGGTGCAGCATCTGCGGCAGCGAATGGGCGAGGTTGAAGGTCGCGCCGGCGTGGATGCCCTCGGCCCGCCACGACTCCGGCGTCACCGTGCGGATGGCGCGGATCCGTCCGCGGAGATCCTCGACGCCGGCGAGGTCCGCGACGAGGTCGAGGGTCTTCTCGCGGAACCCCGGCGCGGCCTCGGACCAGTCGAGTCCGCCGCGGCGGGAGCGGTCGAGGTTGGGCACCGGCACGAGCACGTAGAGGCTGCTGTGCCCCGGCGGCGCCAGCGTCGGATCGAGCCGCGAGGGGTTGCAGACGTAGAAGGACGGATCGTCGCTCAGGGTCCCGAGGGTCGAGATCTCCTCGAGATTCCGCTCGTAGGTGTCGGCGGTGCGGATGGTGTGGTGGGGCAGATCGACCTCGCCCTCGAGGCCGAGGTACAGCATGAAGGTGCTGCAGGAGTAGTCCATCCCGTCGAGGCGGGCGTCGTTCCAGCGGGGCCGCAGGTCCGCGGGCACGAGGTTGCGGAGGGCCCACGACGCGTCGGCGTTGAGGACCACATGGTCGAAGCGGTGCAGCTCGCCGTCGCTGACCACGCCCCGCACCCGCCGACCCTCGAACTCGAGGCGGTCGACCGCGGCACCGAGGCGGATCCGCCCGCCGAGGGCCTCCACCCGCCTCGCCATCGCCTCGACGAGGGCGTTGCAGCCGCCGCGGGGGTGCCAGATGCCGTACTCGTACTCGATGAAGGGCAGGATCGAGAAGAGGCTCGGGCACTCGAAGGGGCTCATCCCGAGGTACTTGCTCTGGAAGCTCAGGGCGAGGCGGATCTGGGGATGGCGGAAGTAGCGGCCGAGGAGCCGCCACAGGCTCTCGCCGGGGCGGATCGTGGGGCCGGCCTTGATCGCATCCCAGGAGACGAGGTCGAGCAGCGAACGGATCGGCCGCCGCAGCAGCGGCGTCATCAGCTCGAGCTTGCGGCGGTTGTCGCGGATGAACCGCCCGAACGCCGCGGCGTCGGCGGCGTCGATGCGGGCGATCCGCCGCGACATCTCCTCGATGTCGGCGGTGGCGTCGAGCACCACCGGCGACGCGGCCTCGCGGCCGAGCACGAGGCGATACATCGGATCGAGTCGAGCGAGCTCCACCTCGTCGGCGAGCCGCGCCCCCGTCGCCGCGAAGATCTCCTCGAGCACGTAGGGCATCATGAAGAAGGTCGGGCCGCAGTCGAAGGCGTAGGGGCCCTCCTCGAGGCGGCGGGTGCGGCCGCCGACCCGCGCCTGCCGCTCGAACACCTCGACCTCCGCGCCCTGCGCGGCGAGCAGCATCGCCGCGGCGAGGCCTCCCGGCCCGGCGCCCACGACGGCGATGCGAGGGGAGCGGGCGGCGGCGGGTCGGGGCGGTGCGATCATGGCAGCGGGGTTCGGGGATCGCCGGAGGTCTGGATTCGCGCGGGGCGGGGCGTCTCCGGGATCCGTCGCGTGGGGGTTTATACTGCGAAAGGAGGGGCGACCGCATCAGGGTCGCCCGTCGCCGCGATCGGCGGCGGCCTTGCGGGTGCCCATGATGACGCTGGACGAATCCGTTTCGCTCTCCGAACGCCTGCGGTGGATCGATCGGTTCGATCGCCTCGTCGCGGGCGCCGCGGACCGCTTCATCGCCGTGATCGGCGAGGAGATCGGCAAGCCGGAGGTGGAGACGGTCGCCGCGGAGATCCTGCCGCTGCGGGCGGCGTGCCGTTGGCATCGCCGCCATCTCCGGCGGCTGCTCGCGGGCCGTCGCATCGGCGGCGCCCCGTGGTGGCTGCCGGGGCAGCGGAGCCGCCTCGAGCGGCAACCCCTCGGGACCGTCGCGATCGTCGCGACCTGGAACTATCCGCTGCAGCTGCTCGGCATCCAGCTGCTGCAGGCGATCGCCGCGGGCAACCGCGTCGTCGTGAAGCCCTCCGAGCGGTCGCCGCGGACCCACGCCCTGCTGCTCTCCCTCGCGGAGCAGGCGGGCCTGCCGCCGGGATGGCTCCGCGCCACCGAGGCGACCCGCGAGGCGGGGCGGTCGCTGCTCGAGCGGGAGCGGTTCGACCATGTGGTCTTCACCGGGTCGACGGCGGTGGGCCGCGAGATCGCCGCGATGGCGGCGCGATCGCTCACGCCCACCACCCTCGAGCTCTCCGGCCGGGACAGCGGGATCGTGCTCGCCGACGCCGATCCGCGCCTCGCCGCGAAGTGCCTGTGGCTCGCGGTCGCGATGAACGCCGGGCAGACCTGCATGGCCCCGCGGCGGATCCTCGTGGAGCGGCGGATCCTGCGGCGGTTCCTCGACGAGCTGGCGCCGCTCGCGGCCTCGGCGCGGCCGCGTCGCCTGATCGAACCCTCCGCCGCGGCGCTCTGCCACCATCTCGCCGCCGATGCGATCGATGGCGGCGGCCGCAGCGTGAGCGGCTTCTGCGAGGCGGCGGAGGGAGCGTGGCTGCGGCCCCTCGCGATCGCGGATTGCCCGCCGGAGGCGGCCCTCTTCGCGGGCGACCACTTCGGCCCCGTGGTGGCGGTGACGCCGGTGGAGTCGTTCGGCCACGCCCTCGAGCTGCATGGCGGCATCGAGCAGCATCTTGCGGTCTCGGTCTTCACCTCCTCGCCGGCGGCGGTGGCGGGCCGCCTCGCCGAACTCCGCGCCTCCACGGTGCTCGTCAACGACTGCCTGACGCCGACGGCGCATCCGGCGGTCTCGATCGGCGGCCACGGCCTCAGCGGTTGGGGCACGAGCCGCGGTCGCGAGGGCCTGCTCGCCCTGACTCGCCCCGTGCATCTCGCCCGCACCTCGCGGTGGTGGCGGGTGCCGCCGGAGATCCCCGGTCCCGGCATCGCCCGCTTCCTTCGCCGCGTCGCCGGCCGCGGGGGCAGGCCCTCCTCCGCCGAGCCGAATCGCCCCGCCTCCACTCCCTCTTCCCCACGGAGCAGCGCATGCCCTCCCGTCCCCGCGCGGTCGTCATCGGCGGAGGCCTCGCCGGCCTCGCCGCAGCCGCGGAACTGACCACCCTCGGCGCCGCGGTCGTCCTCGTCGAGCGGAACCGCCATCTCGGCGGCAAGATGAACGTCCTCGAGGAGGGCGGCTACCGCTTCGACATGGGGCCGACGATCCTCACCATCCCCTCGGTGGTGCGGGGGATCATCGAGCGGTCCGGCCGCCGGGTGTCGGACTACGTCGAGTTCGTCCGCCTCGATCCGCAGTGGCGGTGCCTCTACGAGGACGGCACGGTGATCGATCTGCGCGAGGACGTCGCCACGATGGCGGAGGCCATGGACCGGCAGTTCCCCGGCCGCGGCGCCGGCGCGGGTTGGCGGAGCTTCATCGAGTACAGCCGGCGGATGTACCGCCTCTCCGAGAAGGTCTTCTTCTACAAGGACCTCGGCGGCGTGGGCGACCTCGTCCGCAAGCCCCCGACGCGGGAGCCGGGCCTGCTGCGGGACGTGCTCGCCATGCGGATGCACAGCACCATGGCGGCCACGCTGCACCGCCACCTGCGGGAGCCGCATCTGGCGCAGCTCTCCGAGCACTTCCTGCAGTACGTGGGATCGAGCCCGTTCCTCGCCCCGGCGATCCTCTCGCTGATCGCCGCGGCGCAGGTGGACGAGGGCTGCTGGTACTCGATGGGCGGCACCCGCGAGATCGCCCGCAGCCTCGCGAGGATCCTCGAGGAGGAGTCCGTGGAGATCCGCACCGGCGTGGGGGTCCGGCGGATCCTCGCCGACGAGCGTCGCCTCGATCGGGTCCGGGGCGTCGAGCTCGAGGACGGCTCGGAGATCGACGCGGATCTCGTCGTGAGCAACTGCGACGTGCAGCGGACCTACCGGGACCTGCTCGGCAGCCGCAGCGCCGCCGCGGCCCAGCGGCGGGTGGCGGCCCGCTACGAGCCCGCCTGCAGCGGCGTGGTGCTCTACCTCGGCCTCGACCGGCAGTACGACCATCTCGCCCACCACAACTTCCTCTTCAGCACCGACTCGCGGCGGGAGTTCGACGACCTCTATCGCCGCGGCGTGCCGGCGCAGGATCCCACGCTCTACCTCTGCGTGCCGAGCCGGACCGATCCCGAGCAGGCTCCGCCGGGCGGCGAAGCCCTCTACGTCCTCGTCCACACGCCCTACATCCGCCCCGGGCAGCGCTGGGATGGACCGGGCGGCCTGCTCGAGCAGTACCGCCCCGTGATCATCGAGAAGCTCCGCCGCAACGGCATGCCCGACCTTCCCGACCGCATCCGCGTCGAGCGGAGCCTCTCGCCCGCCGGCATCGAGCGGATGTACAACGCCGAAGGCGGGGCGATCTACGGCCTCGCCTCGCACGGCCGCCTCAACGGCGGCTTCAAGCCCCGCAACCGCAGCGCCACCCATCGCAACCTCTATCTCGCCGGAGGCAGCGTGAATCCCGGGCCCGGCACGCCGATGGTCATGATGAGCGGCGTCACCGCGGCCTGGGCGGCGGGGGAGGACTTCGGCCTGTCGCCGTCCCCTGCGGCGAAGGCGGTGGCCGAGCCGGTCGGCGCCTGACCGCCGCGGAGTTCGCGACCTTCGGCCATGCCCTCGTGACCGCCCGATCCCCGAGCGACTCGCCGGACGACCTGCTTCCGGACCGCTTCAGCGACCGCGTCGCCCGCGGCATCCGCTGGTACACCTCGCGCCTGCTGCGGCGGAGGTTCCACGCGGTGCGGGGCGGCCCGGGCACCGCGGCGCAGCTGCGGTCGCTCGATGCCGATCCGCGGCCGGCGATCCTGCTGCTGACCCACGCGAGCTGGTGGGACCCGCTCGTGGGCATCCATCTGTGGGACCGCTTCTTCCCGAGCCGAAGGATCCTCGGGCCGATGCGGCGGCAGGAGCTGGAGCAGTTCGGCTTCTTCCGGCGGGTCGGCGTCTTCGGGGTCGATCCGGACCGCCGCGAGAGCCTCGAGGCGATGCGTCGGCACGTGCTGCCGCGCCTCGCCTCGGCGACCCGCGACGTGCTGATCCTGACCCCGCAGGGCGTGCTGAGCGATCCCCGCGCCCCCGTGGTCATCCGGCCCGGCGCCGCCGCGATCGCCGCGGCGTTGCCTCCCCCGGGCCCGCGGGTCCTGGCGGTGGCGATCGAGTACGGATTCTGGGCGGACCAGCGGCCGGAACTCTTCGTGGAGAGCCGCCTCTGCGAGGCGACGCCGCGGGGCGTCGGCCTCTCGACCGCGGACTGGCATCGGGCGATGGGGCAAGGCCTGCAGGCGGCGGCAGCGGCGTTGGCCGAGCGGGTGATCTCGCGGGACCCGTCGCAGTTCGAGACCTGGTCGGGCGGCCGCACCGCGGTGCACCCGATCTACGACCTGTGGCTCCGCGTCACCGGTCGGCATGGGCGGATCGATGCGGATCTGCGAAGCCGCGACGCTTCCGCGGCGAAGGAAGGCGACTGATGGACGGATCGGCCACGGACCCCTCCGCCACCGCCGGCGCCTCGATGCCGTGGCTGTCGCCGCTGCCGCTGCTGATGGCGGTGGGGGCGGTGATCGCCTCGATGGCGCTGCTGATGGCGGTGCGGAACCTCGCCCGCTACCGCCCGCCGCCATCCGGTTCGCGGGGCGGCTCGATCGCGGTGTGCGTGCCGGCGCGGAACGAGCGGGAGAACCTGCGTCCCTGCGTCGCGGCGGCGTTGGCGGCCGCGGAACCGGGCGTCGAACTCGAGGTGCTCGTCTACGACGACGGCAGCACCGACGGCACCGGGGAGATCCTCGCGGCGCTGGCCTCGGAGGATCCGCGGGTCCGTGCGGTGCCCACGGTGCCGCTGCCCTCCGGCTGGAACGGCAAGCAGCACGCCTGCGACCGGATGGGCCGCTTCGCCGACTCGGAGTGGCTGCTCTTCACCGATGCCGACGTCCGCTTCGCGCCGCGGAGCCTCGCCCCGGCGATCGCGGCGGCGGAGTCGCAGGGCGTGGATCTGCTCTCGACCTTCCCGCGGCAGGAGATGGGGTCGCTCGGCGAGCGGCTCTTCATCCCCATGATCGGCTTCATCCTCTTCAGCTACCTGCCCATGGGGCGGATGCAGCGGACGCTCGATCCCGCCGCCTCGGCGGGCTGCGGGCAGTACCTGCTCGTGCGGCGGGAGGCCTGGCTCGCCTGCGGCGGGCACGCCGCGTTCCGCGACTCCATGCACGACGGCATCCGCCTGCCGCGGCTGCTGCGGCGGCATGGCCGCCGCACCGGCCTCTTCGACGGCACCGACCTCGTCTCCTGCCGGATGTACGAGGGCTTCGCGGCCTGCTGGCGGGGATTCGCCAAGAACGCCTTCGAGGGACTCGGCTCGATGGCGCTGCTGCTGTTCGTCACGCTGCTGCACCTCGTCGGGCACGTCCTGCCGCCGGCCTACCTGCTCGCGGCCGCGATGGTGCCGGCGTGGCGGGATCCCCTCGCGATCGGCCTCGCGGCGGCGGCGGTGGCGATCGCCCTGCTCGAGCGGCTGCTGCTTGCGAGGCGGCTGCGGCAGCCGCTCTCGACGGCGCTGCTGCATCCGGTGGCGGTGCCGCTCTCGCTCGCGGTGCAATGGTGGAGCTGGTGGCTGCACCGCACCGGCCGCCGGCAGTGGCGGGGCCGGGTGGCCACCGCCTCCTGATCTCGAGGCGGCGGCGGAGGGGCATGCCCCCGCATCCGCACCCGCCCGCCCCGCCGCCGCGGCCTCGCGTCAGCCCGCCTTCGCGGGCACCGCGTCGGGGTGGATCTCGAGGGTCTGCACGGCCCCGGGCAGCAGGATCGCCGTGAGGGGCGTGCCCTCGGGGAGGGGCGTCCCGTCGAGGCGGGTCACCACGATCGGCGGGTGCTTGGCGAGGTGCTGCTCGAGAGCGGCGCCGAGCGAGGATCGCGTGGCCTCGTCGATCTTCGCCCAGGCCTCCCGGCCGCGGCACTTGGGGAACTTCGAGCAGCCGAGCCACGGGCCCCGCTTGCCCTCCCGCAGGTTGAGCGGCGCTCCGCACTTGGGGCAGGGCAGATCCGTGGCGAGCGGCGGCACCGCGGGGAACTTGAGGTTGCCCTTCTTGTCGAGGTTCAGCACGAACTTGACCTTCGGGTAGTTCTCGCTCGCGAGGAACTTCCCGAAGCGGCCGGTGCGGAGGATCATCTGCGAGCCGTCCTCGGGGCAGGCGAGATCGACCCGCTCCTCGAGCAGCGGCTGGCCCTGACGGTCCACCGGCGCCGCGTAGCGGCACTCGGGGTAGCCGCTGCAGGAGAGGAACCGGCCGTTCTTGCCGAAGCGGTACTCGGTGCGGCGGCTGCAGAGGGGGCAGGCGAACGGCGCCGGCTCGATCTCGGCACGGGCATGGGTCATCTTCTCCGCGGCGTGCTCGAGGGCGACGCGGAAGGGCCCGTAGAACGCCCGCAGCATCTGCTTCCAGTCGCGGTGCTGCTCCTCGACCGCATCGAGCTCGGACTCCATCTGCCGGGTGTAGCCGAGGTCCATCAGCTCGGGGAAGCCCTCGATCAGCTTGTCGGTGACCTTGATCCCGAGATCGGTGGCGTGGAAGCGGCGATCCACGAGCTCGCCGTACTTGCGGTCGACGATCGTCTTCATGATCGACGCGTAGGTGGAGGGCCGGCCGATCCCCTCCTCCTCGAGCTTCTTGA
>CAZQUA010000061.1:0-11654 GCA_964596455.1 uncultured Isosphaeraceae bacterium | reverse complement strand
GCCGAGAACATCGCCTTCGGCGTCGATCGGGCCGCGATCGACATGGAGCGGGTCCGCGAAGCGGGGCGGATGGCCCAGCTCGACGAGTTCGTGCAGGCCCTCGAGCACGGCTACGACACCCCGATCGGCGAGCGGGGCGTTCGCCTGAGCGGCGGGCAGCGGCAGCGGATCGGGATCGCCCGGGCCCTCTACCGGCAGGCGTCGGTGCTGGTCTTCGACGAGGCGACCAGCGCCCTCGACGGCCTGACCGAGCAGGAGGTCATGGGCGCCATCGACGCCCTGCAGGGCCAGCGGACGATCATCCTCATCGCCCACCGCCTGACCACCGTCAAGAACTGCGACGCGATCTTCGAGTTCGAGGCGGGCCGCGTCGTCCGCAGCGGCACCTACGAGGAGCTGCTGCGGAGCTCCGAGCGGTTCCGCCGCATGGCGGGCGTCAGCGAAGCTCCGACGGCGGCGGCCTGAGGACTTCGAACATCGCTTCTTCCCAGTGTCGGCGGGCGTCGTCGGCGGGCGTCGTCAGCGGGCGGCGTCATCGCCTCGCACGACCGCCTCGGCGGCGAAGGCCATGCAGGGAATCGTGACCGGCCACGCCGCGCCCTCGTCGGCCCGCAGCAGCAGCGTCCGATCGCGGACGCCCGCCTTCGCCGAGACGCCCGGGGCGAGCGGCGTCCAGCCGGCGGCATCGGCGTCCGCGGCGAGATCGGCCAGCGTCGCGACCGACCATCCGCCGTCGCCGACGCGCCACAGCAGCGATGCGTCCTTGGAGGGGCCGGGCGACGGATCGCCGGCGACGTCGTCCTCCGCCCCAAGCACCGGGAAGGGCACGCCCGGCGAGTCGAGGTAGCGGGCGTAGTTGATCTGCCGCCCCCGCTGGCGGCTTCCGCCGTCGCCCATCGCCACGGTGGTCTCCGGATGCGCCGCCAGCCATGCGTCCCAGCGGGCGATGCCGACCGCGGGCAGCCGCTGCAGGCGTTCGCCGGCGAGCGGCCCCGCCACCGCCGCGCCGAGCAGCGGACTCAGCAGGCTGGAGGGGTCGCTTCCGTCGGAGTCGGCCCCGTCGCTCCGGTCGTACAGCAGATGGGTCGCGTTCCACATCAGGCCGCTGACGCCGAAGCGGCGCTCGACGCCGCCGACGCGGCGATCGAAGACGACGGCCGCGTCGGCGAGGGGACTGAAGCTCACGGCGATCGGAATGCCGCCGAGGGTGTCGTTGACGATCTCATGAGCCTCGAGAAGCGGCAGGGGATAGGCCCGCGACTCGCCGCCGACCACCACGCCCACCACCCGATCCGCGCTGACCACGGGGCGGCGGCGATGCTGGCGGTTGTGCTCGGCCACCTCTCGGCCGGCGAGCGTCGGCGGGTCGTCGAGCGCCGGCAGGAAGTCGCGGCTGTGGCCGCTCGCGGCCAGCACCCGCCGGTCGAGCGACAGGTTCGAGAGATCGAAGCCGTAGCTCTCGACCCGCACGCCGTCGCCGATCCGCGGCGTCCGGGCGAAGTGCCCCACGATCGACCACAGCAGCACGAACAGGGCGGCGCCGACGATCGCCCCGACCGTCCAGCGGACCGCCATGGCGCCTGGTTCCCGTCCCGAGGCGGTGGTCGCGTCGCTCACGGCGACACGCCTTCGCCCTGCGGATCGATCGGTTGCATGACGACCTCCCGGCCGCCGTCGAGCCACGCCTGCGCCGAGACCGGGCCACGGTCGAGCACCATGATCCCCAGCAGCAGCGGCAGGTAGACGAGGCTCGCCATGAACACCCGGCGGGCCCGTTCGATCGAATGGTCCCGCCAGAGCTGCAGGGCTCGCCAGGACATCCACAGGGCCAGCAGCACCGAGGCCCCGCCGTACCACCATCCGGCCACCCCGAGGCGAACCCCGAGCAGTCCCAGCGGCACCAGCAGCAGCGATCCGCTCAGCGACACCAGGCTCGTGATCCGCCCCTCGTGGTCGATCGAGGGCAGCATCCGAAAGCCGCCGAGCTGGTAGTCGTCGCGGTACATCCACGCCAGCGCGAGGAAGTGCGGCAGTTGCCAGACGAAGAGGATGCCCGCGAGGATCCATGCGGCCCCGTGCAGCTCCCCGGCGGCCGCCGCCCAGCCGATGAGCGGCGGCACGGCGCCGGTCACGGCGCCGACGATCGTGTTGAGGGTCGTCCACGGCTTGAGCGGCGTGTACACGAGGACGTAGACGAGCAGATTCGCCAGCGCGAGGCCCGCTGCGAGCAGGTTCGTCTCCATCGCCAGCACCCCCACGCCGAGATAGGCCAGGACCACGCCGCCGGCGAAGACCGGCATCCGCCCCACGCGTCCCGTCGGCAGCGGCCGTCCGCGGGTCCGCCGCATGCGGGCGTCGCGGGCGACCTCGGCAAGCTGGTTGAGCATGCTCGCCGCCGCCGCCGCAAGGCCGGTGCCGAGGATCGTCCAGGCGAGGCGGACCCAATCGATCTCGAACGGCGCCGCGAGGGCGAAGCCCGCGGCGGTGGTGACCAGCACGAGCGCGGTCAGGCGGGCCTTCACGAGCTGCGAAACCACGCCGACGGCGCCGGAACGCCGCATCGGTGCGTCCTTCTCCGCCGCCATCGCCCGGGCGGGCGGGGCGGCGTCGGTGGGCAGGTCGGGAGTCGGTGCGGAGGCGGGCATCGGCGGAGAGGAACCCCATAGTATGAGGCGTCCGCCCCGCGTCGCTGCGGCGGACCGCCTCCAAGGCGGCGCCGCCGTCGAAACGGTCGCTCCACGCGGCGGCTTCGGGCGGCCGCGGAAGGCGGTCGCCTCGAATCGCCATCGGGACCTCTCGACCATGACCACGGCCACGACCGACGCTTCATCCGCCCCAACCGCCCCGGCCGCCCCGACTGCCGCCGCGCCCTTGCTGCGGGCGGCCGCCCTCGGTGAGGCGAGCCTTGCCGCGGAGCCGCGGGCGGAAGCGTTGCGGGGCGAACTCGCCTCCGGCTCGCGATCGCTGCCGGTGGACCTCTCCATCGGCTTCGCCTCGACGGTGGGCATGTGGGCGATCGGCTACCTCTGCATGACTTCGCCGGGCCTGGTCGTGGGCGAGATCCTCTTCGCAGTCACCATCGCGGTGCTCTTCTGCGGCGGTGTGGCGGCGGGACGCCTCCAGGTCCCCGGTGCTGCGGCGATCTCGCCGTGGCGTCGCGGCCTTCGGGTCGGGCTCGTCTCCGCTGCCGTGAACCTGCTGATCGTCGGCAGCCTCTTCGGCGGCACGGAGGGGTCGCTGCTCTCCGCGGCGGTCGCCTGGATCGGCGGCCTCTTCGCGGTGTCGGCGGCGGTGGGCACCGCGGGCGGCGTGGTCGGCGGCCGGTTGCGGCCGTGGCGGCTCGAACTGCCGTCGCTGGGCCTGTTCGGCCTGGTGGCCGCGGCGGCGGTGTTCCTGCTGCTCATCACCGGCGGCCTCGTCACCGGCCTTCGGGCGGGCCTGGCGGTGCCGGACTGGCCGAACTCCTTCGGCCACAACATGCTGCTCTATCCGCTCAGCGAGATGACCGGCGGGGTCTACTACGAGCATGCGCACCGCCTCTACGGCATGCTCGTCGGCGTCGTCGCGCTCACCCTCGCGGCGATGGCCTGGTCGCTCGACGGGCGCCGCAGCGTGCGGTGGGCGTCGCTGGCGGTGCTCGCCATGGTCTGCGTGCAGGGCCTGCTCGGGGGCCTGCGGGTCACCGGGCGCCTGACCATGAGCCAGGAGGCGGAGGACCTCGCCCCGAACCTCGGCCTCGCCATCGTGCACGGCGCCTTCGGGCAGGTGGTCTTCGCGACCTTCGTGGGCATCGCGGCGGCGACGAGCCTCTCGTGGCGGACCGCCGGCCGCAAGGCGAGCCTCTCCTTCGGCAGCGAGCGGCTGCTGACCACGCTGCTTCCCGCGGCGGTGGTGATGCAGCTGGTGCTCGGCGCGTGCTACCGGCACCTCAAGGTCCATGGGCCGAACGGCCTCGAGCATCATCCGCTCTGGGCCCTCCATGCCCACATCGTCTTCGGCGTGGTGGTCGCCGCGGCGGCGATCGGCCTTGGGGTGCAGGCGTGGGGCCGGCACGGCGAGATCGCGATCCTGCGCCGCACCGGCCTCGCGTTGGCGATCGTCACCTCGATCCAGCTGCTTCTGGGCCTGCTCGCGCTGGCGGGCGTGCTCACGCGTGCCGGCGAGGCGACGCCGCTCTTCGAGCTGCTCGCGACCTCGGCGCACCAGTCGACGGGAGCGCTGGTGCTGGCGATCTCGGTGCTGCTGGCGATGTGGACCCGTCGCCTGCTCGCCGATGCGGAGTCGACGCCGGCGTCGGCGGCCGCCGCTCCGGCGTGAGGCGGCGGGGGCTCAGTCCGCCACGGCGATCGTCGGCTTGATCGCCTCCTGCAGGGCGAGCACCGAGTAGACGGTGACGAGATCCGCCTGCCCCTCCTCCCAGCGGTCCGCGGCGTTGACCCAGGTGCCGTCGGGACGCTGCCGGGCGAGCAGCGCCTCGACGAGCTCCTCCCGCCATCGCCGCGAGGCCCCGTCGGCGGTCTCGATGACGGCCTGCTGCGAGGCGAGCAGGGCCCTCGCCATCGCGTGGAAGTAGTAGTAGAGGCCCTGCTGGCCGAGGCCGGGGTTCTCGTCGAAGGTCCAGTGGCGGCGGATCCAGTCGAAGGCGGCGCGGACTCGGGGATCGTCGCGGGTGAGGCCCGCGTAGAGCAGGCTCTTGAAGCCCGCGTAGGTCATCGAGCCGTAGCTGCGGAGGCTTCGCGGCGTCCCCTCGGGCCGCCGCTCGCCGTGCCGGCCCTCGCCGGCGGCCTCGCTCGCGAAGCTCTCGCCGCCATTGGCGGGCGAGTAGACGAAGCCGCCGTCGCCGCTGCCGGACTGCGCCCATCCGGCGGGGTTGGTGGCGGGCAGGTTCTGGGTGCGGCTCACGAAGACGAGGGCCCGCTGGATCGCGGGATCGTCGGGGCTGACGCCGGCATCCTGCAGCGCGTCGAGGAACATCTGCGTGTTGGAGAGGTCCGGCCGCCCGCCGCGGCCGTAGCCGGCGCCGCCGAACCAGTCGTCCTGCGGCGCGAGGCCTTCGGACTGGTCCCACTGCTGCCGCTTCAGCCAGGCGACGCCCTCCTGCAGGCGATCGGCGAAGGCGGGGTCCTCCGTCGAGGCGAGCGCCATCACCACCGCCGAGGCCACGTAGTTGCCGAGGCCGCCCGCGGCGAGGCCGTCGTAGCCGCCGTGGCCCTCGAGCGAGCCGGTCACGAAGCGAAGGGCCCGCGAGAGCGTGGGATCGAAGCGTGGATTCGGCCCGGCCTGCAGGAACGCCTTCGCCGCCAGCGCCGTCACCGCCACCGACGCCGAGCCTTCGCGGGAGACCTGGTCGGTCGGCGTGACCTCGACCCGCCGCATCCAGCTGCCGTCGCTCGCCTGCCGCGACGCCAGCGCCTCGAGGCCGCGGCGCAGGGCCTCCTGCGCCCGCGTGAAGAGCTCCGGCGAGATCGGCACCTCGGCGGCGTCGGCGGCGATCCGATGCACGGGGGGCAGCGGCGGGGCGATGAACGCCGGCATCGGCGGCGGCTCGAGGCGGGTGACCTTCTCGCGGTCGACCCGGGCGTCGAGGGGCGCCTGCGGCGGCGCAAGCACCTCGTTGGGCGGCTCCGGCGATGGGGCGGGCGGCGTCGCGGGCGGCGAGGCGAGCAGCAGCAGCAGCAGGGGGATCGATGCGGTCGCAGCCATCTCTGGTTCGCTCCGATGGTGAAAGAGCCCTACGGGATCGGCCGAACGGTCGTGGCGGTCCGCCCTCGCCGCAGCATCGCCGAGGGCCGTCGCCCTCGCGGCGACTCGCGCCGAAATCCTCGCCCGCCCCTTGGGGGAGGCACGCCGAGGCCTACTCGACGAGGCCGAAGACGAGCAGCTCCGCGGTGTTGCCCGCGGCGACGAAGGTCACCGGCAGCTGCAGCAGTCCGCCGTAGCCGGGCCGGGGCGTGACCCGCACCGTGCAGAGCACGCTCGAGCCGTCCGCCTCCTGCCCGACGAGTTCGACCGTCGCGTCCGGCGAGATCGTGAAGACCTGGTCCACGCGGGCCCGTCCCATGTTCTTGATCTCGATCGTGAACTCACCCGACTCGCCCGGCGGGATCCGCCCCGTCATCGCCCGGAACTCCGCGAGGCTCAGGCCCGGCTGGATGCGGGTGCACTGGTGGCGGACCCGCAGGTCGACGAGCGGGCAGTCCTCCCGATCGGTCTGCACGAGCAGGTACTTGGGGAACTCCGGGCAGTCGAGGCCGGTGAAGTCGTAGGCGAGGCGGTAGCGGTTCCGCTTCGGATCGGTGGCGGGATCGAAGCCCTCGAACGCCGGCGCCTGGCCCTGCACCGCGATCACCTCGAACGGCTCGCCGTCGACGGACTCGAGCTCGAAGGTGCCTCGAAGGCGCTCCGGGGCGAGGGCGTCGATGAAGGGCACCGGCACCGCCCGCACCGAGTAGGCGACCTCGGCGCTGATCTGCACCCGAAGGGGCGTGTCGATGCCCTCGAAGAGCAGCGTCACGGCGGCGCTCTTGAGGCCGACCGCCGCGGAGGTCTGCATGCCCATCGGCATCTTCAGGGTGCCGCGGGCGGGAATCACCTCGCCGGTCACGTCCACGGTCGTGCAGGTGCAGGTGGGCTGCGCCGCCATGATGCGGACCGGCCGATCGAGGGTGTTGGTGAGGGTGATCTCCGTCTCGATGAGGGTCCGCGGCGCCACGATGCCGTAGTCCACGCTCGCGGGCTGCGCGACGATGGGGCCGGCCGAGGCGGTCTCGACGATCCGCGGCGATCCCGCCGCGTTCGCGGCCGGCGTGGTGTTGGCGGTGGCGTTGGTGTTGGTGTTGGCGGTGGCGGCGGCACCGGCGGCGGGCGGCGGCGACGTCGCCTGACCGCTGCCGCCCTCGCCGCATGCGGCGAGCAGCGAGGCGGCGAGGGCCATGGCGATGGTTGCGGCGAGCGACGCGGTCGTTCGTTGAGGACGGGTCATGATGCGAGTGTAGACCCCGGGCGAGCGTCCGCGGCTGCGGCCATGCCGACGATGCCGCGGCGAGCGGTACCATCGGGCGATGCGGGCGATCACGATCGACAGGCAGGGCTCGCCGGTCGCGGCGAGCGTCTCCTTCCGGGAGGACTGGCCGGATCCGGCGCCGGGGCCTGGCGAGGCCCTCGTGCGGACGGAGGCGGCGGCCCTCAACCATCTCGACCTGTGGGTGGGCCGGGGCCTTCCGGGCATCGACCTGACCTATCCCCGAGTCAGCGGCTCCGATGGCTGCGGCGTCGTCGAGGCGGTGGGCGAGGGCGCCGATCCGGCGTGGGTGGGCCGCCGGGTGCTGCTCAACGCGGCGGTGCCGCAGGCGGAGAAGGCCCGTCCGGGACTCGCCCCGGCGCCGCCGGAGATCCGCATGCTCGGCGAGCACGATCCGGGGTGCCTTGCGGAGCGGTTCACGGCGCCGGCGGGCAATCTCGTCGAGGTGGGCGAGACCGACCCGGTCGCGGCGGCGGCGTTCGGCCTGACCCATCTCACCGCATGGCGGATGATCCGGTCGCGGGCCGGCGTTCGCGAGGGATCGACGGTGCTCATCACCGGGATCGGCGGCGGCGTGGCGCTGGCGGCGCTGGCGATCTGCCGGCATCTCGGCTGCACCACGATCGTCACGAGCCGCAGCGACGAGAAGCTCGCCCGCGCCAAGGCCCTCGGCGCCGATCACGGCGTGCTCGACCGGGGCGAGGACTGGTCGCGGGAGGTCCGCGGCCTGACCGGACGCCGCGGCGTGGATTGCTGCATCGACTCGGTGGGCGGACCGCTGCTCGGGCACGCCCTCAAGAGCCTCGCCCGCGGCGGGGTCTTCGTCACCTGCGGCACGACGGCGGGCCCGGTGGCGTCCTGCGACCTCGCGAGGGTCTTCTGGAACCAGCTCTCGATCCTCGGCTCGACGATGGGCGACATGCAGGAGTTCCGCGAGGCGGTCTCGCTGCTGCGGGCCGGCGCCATCGCCCCGGTGATCGACTCCGTGCACCCGCCCGAGGCGGCGGGATCCGCCTTCCAACGCCTTGAATCCTCGGCGCAGTTTGGGAAGATCGTGATCGACTGGCGCTCGCGAGCGGGCGCCTGATTCCACCGCAGCGCCGCCTCCGGGAGATGCTCGCATGCCCACCGACTCCGAATCCTCGACCGCGACCCTGCCGGCTCCTTCGGCGGCGCCGCCCCAGCGGCGGCCGCTGCCGCGATGGCGGGTGCTCCTGCTCAACGACCGCATCAACCACATGGACCGGGTCGTGGAGATCGTGGCGAGGGTGGTCCGCCTCGCGGTGCCGGTGGCGACCCGCTGCATGCTCGAGGCCCATCGGAAGGGGGTCTCGCTGCTGGTGGTGACCCACCGCGAGCATGCGGAGCTCCTCGTCGAGCAGTTGCGGTCGGAGCGGCTTCGCGCCGCCGCCGAGCCCGAAGAGGGCTGAGCGATCGGACTGGCGGGCGACCGGCGTAGGGGGCGGCAGTCATCGAGTCGCCTCCGAATCGCCGGGTATCCTTCACGCCGACGCGGCGTCGGGCCGGTTCGCCCTCGCTCGCCTTGGCCTGCAAGGCGTCCCGGCCGGTTCCCAACCAACGCCCTCCCATCGCCTGCACGGCCTCGGGCGGCGAGGCGGCCGCCGCCCCTTCCTCCAAGGTCCTCGCGGAGCTTCGCGTGCGGATCCTGATTGTCCTCGCGATCCTCCTCGTCGCCCTGCTCGCGGCGGCGTTCGCATTCATGCCCCGGGGCGAGTCCGGCGGATTCGCGATGGCCTTCGGCGGAGGCGGCGGCGATGCGGTCGAGGTCCGGTTCGAGCCGGTCCGCCGCGGCACCCTGATCGAGCGGGTGGCGGCTCCCGGAGAGGTGCAGCCCAACACCAAGGTGGACATCTCCGCGGAGGTGTCGGCGAGGATCCTCGAGCTGCCCCATCGCGAGGGCGCCGACGTGCGTGCGGGCGATCTCGTGGTGCGCCTCGACGACTCCGACCTGCGGGCCCGGCTCGAGGCCGCGAAGGCCCGCCGCGAGGCGGAGCGGTTCCGCCTCGAGGCCGAACAGGCCCGACTCGCCGGGCCGACCGCGTCGCTCGAGAACGCCCGCAGCCTGCTGCGGCGCCAGGAGGCGCTCTTCGCAAGCGGCGACGTCAGCCGGCAGTCCCTCGAGGACGCCATGAATCGCGTGGCCGAGCTCGAGGCGACCGTCGCGGCGGCGGTCCGGAGCATCTCGGTGCTCGAGAGCGGCGTCGCCGCGGCGGCGGCGGAGATCGGCCAGGTCGAGGAGGCGATCGCCAAGACGGTGATCCGCTCGCCGATCGACGGGACCGTGACCCGCCTCAACGCCGAGGTCGGCGAGCTCGTCGTCGTGGGCACCATGAACAACGCGGGCACGGTGATCCTGACCGTCGCGGACCTCTCCCGGATGCGCCTCGACGCGAGGGTCGCCGAGAGCGACGTCGCTCGGGTGCGTCCCGGGCAGCCCGCGGAGGTCCGCATCAACGCCTATCCCGACCGGGTCTTCCCCGGCGTGGTCGAGCGGGTGGCGCTGCAGCGGAGCAGCGATCGCGACGGCAGCGGCTACTTCAAGGTCGAGGTGATGCTGCAGCTCGAGGGCGAGCGGATCTTCTCCGGCCTCGCCGCCAACGTGGACATCGAGGTCGCCGAGCGGGAGGGCCTGATCGTGCCCTCGCAGGCGATCGTCGATCGCGATCAGGACCAGCTGCCCGCGGAGGTGCGGCAGTCGAGCCGCCTCGTCGATCCGCGGCGGCGGGCGATCTCGGTGGTCTTCGTCGCCCGCGACGGCATGGCCTCCGCGCAGCCGGTGCGGGTGGGGGCGAGCAACCTCGTCGACACCATCGTGCTCGAGGGCCTCGCCGAGGGCGAGGAGATCGTCGTCGGCCCCTACAAGGCCCTCGAGAGCCTCGAGCACGGCAAGCGGGTCGCGGCCCGGCCCGATGCCGCCGCGTCCCCTCCGCCGAGCGAGGCCTCGCAGGCGGGCGGCGCATGATCATCGAGACCCGCGGCCTCGCCCGGGAGTACCGCGTCGGCGTGGAGACGATCCACGCGCTGCGCGGAGTCGATCTCGAGATCGCCGCCAACGAGATGGTCGCGATCATGGGCAGCTCCGGCTCGGGCAAGAGCACCCTCATGAACCTGCTCGGCTGCCTCGACCGGCCCACCGCGGGCACCTACCGCCTCGACGGACGCCTGGTGAGCTCGATGGGCGCGGGCGAGCTCGCCCGCATCCGCAACGAGCGGATCGGCTTCGTGTTCCAGTCCTTCGAGCTGCTGCCCCGCGCCACGGCGCTGGCGAACGTCGAGCTGCCGCTGGTCTACGCCCGGGGCGGCTGGGGCTCGCGGCGGCGGCGGGCGAAGGCGGCCCTCGAGCGGGTGGGCCTCGCCGACCGGATGCACCACCGGCCCAACCAGCTCTCCGGCGGACAGAAGCAGCGGGTGGCGATCGCGAGGGCGATCCTCAACAACCCCGCGATCCTCATGGCCGACGAGCCCACCGGCAACCTCGACAGCGCCACCACCCGCGAGATCCTCTCGCTCTTCCGGCAGCTGCACGCCGAAGGGCAGACCATCCTGATCGTGACCCACGAGGACGACGTGGCGGCGTGCTGCCAGCGGGTGGTCCGCCTCGGCGACGGGCGGGTGCTGTCGGACCGGCCGGTCGGCGAGGATCCCGCCTCCCGCGCCGCGGGCCTGCTTGCGGAGCTGCGAGGATGACGCTGCTCAACCCCGTCTTCTGGATGCAGGCGATCTCGCTCGCCCTCGGGCAGGTGTGGGCGAACAAGGTCCGCTCGGCGTTGACGGCCCTTGGGATCATCGTCGGCGTGGCCTCGGTCACCGCGGTGATCGCGGCGCTCTCGGGCCTGAAGACCCGCGTGCTCACCGAGTTCGAGTCCTTCGGCGCGAACCGCCTGCTGATCTTCCCGCGGCGGCCCGAGGACCAGCCGCGGAACCTCTATCCGTGGGAGCGGATCCGCCTGCGGGAGGCCGAGCTCGTCGAGATCGCCGAGACCTGCCCCTCGATCCGCGCCCTGACGCCGATCACCACCCTCGGCACCACCGTGCAGCACGCCGAGGTGCTGCTCGAGGGCGTGACCGTCACCGGGATCTGGCCCGCCTGGCACGAGACCGAGAACCGCGCCGTCACCATGGGGCGGCCCTTCAACGCCATCGACGAGCGCGACGCCCGGCAGGTCTGCCTGATCAACGAGCAGGCGGTGCTCGAGCTTCGCCTGCCCCGCGATCCGGTGGGCAGCCATCTGCTCATCGGCGGCCGGCGGTTCCTGGTGGTGGGAGTGGTCGAGACCATCCAGCAGACCATGTTCGGGCCGAGCACCAGCTCCGCGGAGGTCTTCCTGCCCTTCGCGGTGGCGGCGAGGATGCAGGACCCGACCTTCTTCTTCCGGGTGGTGGCGATGGTGCGGTCGCCGGAGGTCGCCGAGGAGGCCAAGAGCGAGGTGCGCTTCGTGCTGCGGCGCCTGCGGGGCCTTCGCGGCAGCGATCCCGACACCTTCCAGGTCGAGGCGATCGACCAGTACATCCAGCAGTTCAAGGCCCTCGCGGCGGGGATCACCGCCGTCGCCGGCGGCATCGTCGGGGTGAGCCTGCTCGTGGGCGGCATCGGCATCATGAACATCATGCT
>CAZQUA010000060.1:0-11667 GCA_964596455.1 uncultured Isosphaeraceae bacterium | reverse complement strand
CCGGGGCAGTCCCCCGGGACCCGCGGATGCGGCGAACTCGGCGAGCCACCGCAGCTCGAGCGGCTGGAGCGTCCCGCCGGCAAGTTCCCGAACGAAGGCCTCGGTCCTCGCGGCATCGGCGTCGGGCAGCACCAGACGCAGGTTCGCGTACCACGGATCGAGCACGATCGTGCCGACGCGGCCCGCCCCGAGCGCCTCCTTGGCGAGGCGGTAGGCCTCCGCCATGCGGTCGCGGCCGAGCTCGGCGCGTCCGGTCTGCACCAGCGCCGCGGCCTCGGCGCTGCGGAGCAGGATGGAGCGGTCGAGGGCGTCCGGGGCCCGCGCGACCATCTCCAGCACGCCCCGGTAGTCGGGCGGCCGCAGCCGCATCTGGGTCTCGACGATCCGATGCAGCGTGCCCGGATTCGCCTGCAGTTCGTAGGCGGTGCGGAAGGAGTCCAGGGCCGCCTCCGTCGAACCCTCGCGGAGGCGGAGTTCGCCGAGCGTGAACGGCCAGTTGGGGTCGGAGGGGTTCCGGCGGATCGCCTCGTTGACGACCGCGAGGGCCCGGGGCAGGTTCTCCCCGCGGATGAGCAGCTGGATCAGCTGCCGACGGGTCTCGTCGGAGCCGCTGTCGACCCGCAGGTGCTCCTCGAGGGTCGCGATGGCGCCGTTGAGGTCGTCCCGCTCCACGAGCAGTTCTGCGCGAAGGCGGACCGCGGTGCCATTGGAGGGATCGATCCGAAGCGCCGCGTCCACCGACTCCACCGCCGCGGCGAGCTGGCCGGGATCGCCGCTGACCGCCGCGCGGTTGCGAAGCGAGACCGCCTGCTGCACGAGCGGGAGCGGACTGGCCGGGGCGACCTGCTTGGCTTCGGCGATCAGCGACTCGAACCGCCGGTAGTCGTCGGCGGAGGCCTCCGGCGTCGTCCCCCGCAGCAGGGCCTGGGCCTTGCCGTCGGCGATCATCGCCTCGAGCAGCACCACCGTCAGGTCGCGGCCCTCGACGGAGCCCAGCGCCGCGGTCGCCTCGTCGACTCGGCCGAGCTTGGCGAGGGCCTCGGCCCGCCGAAGTTGGGCGTCGCGGCTGGGATTGGCCGCCACCGCCGCGTCGAGGTGCACGAGGGCCTGCTGCCAGTTGCCCCGGCGGAACCAGAAGTCGCCGAGGACCAGGTCCGCCTCGCGGGTCGCCGGATCCTGCCGCTTGGCCGCCTCCGAGAACGCCTCGAGGGCCTCGCGGCCTCGGCCGGCTTCGGCAAGTTGCGTGCCGAAGGCGAGCCAGTCGCGGGTCGAGGCCTCGTCGCCCCGCCGCTCGAGATAGGCCCGCATCGCGGCCTCGCCGTCGGCGCCGCGGCCCACCCGCCGCAGGCCGTCGGAGTAGGCGACCACGAGATCGAAGTCGTCCGGGGCCGCGGCCATCGCCACCTCGAAGATCCGCAGGCCTTCGCTCCGCCGCGCCGCCTGCACGCTCTCGAGCTCGCGGCGGCGATCCGCCGCGGACATCGTCTCCCACTGCCCCGCGGCGAAGCGGGGCCGTCCCTGCCGATCGAGGATGTCCTCGCGACCCGGCGGTTCGGTGAGCAGCAGTCGAGCGAGGCCGACGGCGTTGCGGAGCTCGGAGGGATCGAGGCGGTACCGCTCCCGCCGACGCTCGAGGGCGAGGCGGGCATCCCCATGGTCGCCCTCGAAGGCGAGCCACGCGTCCTCGAGCGTGCGGTCCTGCGGCGCGAGGCGGCGTCCGGTCCGAAGCAGTTCGAGGGCCTCGTTGAACCGTCCGAGGCGGGCGAGCATCGCCGCCCGCCGCCGCAGCGCCTCCATGTCGTTGGGCCGCCGCGCGAGGGCTTCACCGTAGGCCTCGAGGGCGTCGGGGCCGCGTCCAAGGGCCTCGAGCAGCACGCCTCGCTCGCGGTAGAGCACCGAGGAGGATCCCGAGGCCTCGAGGGCCTCGTCGATCGAGCGCAGCGCCGCGGCCAGGTCGCCGTTGGCAGCCGCGATCCGGGCGATCAGCAGCGGCTTCAGCGTCGGGTCGTCCACCGTCTCCGCGGCGGCGGCGATCCGCCGGGCCCGCTCGAAGTCCCCTTCGGCGATCGCGGTGTCCACCATCGCGGTGATCGCCGCGGCGGAGGCGTCGCCCGCCTCCACCTCCTGCCGGTACCGCTGCGCGGACTCCGCGGCGCGGATCGCCAGCTCCGACAGCTGCCGGGCCTTCTCGGGATCGTCGGGCAGCAGGCGTTCCGACTCCGCCTGGAACTGCCGCCGCGCCGTCTCGAACGCCGCGAACAGGCGGCCGGCGAGCTCCTGCGGCTCGCCCTGATGGTTGTCGCGGGTGAGCATCTCGATCCGCTCGATCGGATCGTCGCTCGCGAGCATCGCCCGCAGCCGCAGCATGCCCGCGTCGCGGGGATCGATGCGGAGGGTGTCCTCGGCGAAGGCCTTCGCGGCCTCGAACCGCTCCTGCCGCACCGCCACCTGCGCGAGGGCCCGGGGGATGCGGGGATCCTCGGGGAACTCCCGCCGAAGGGACGTGAGGGTCCGCTCGGCAGCGGCGAGATCGCCGGCGTTGTAGGCGGTCTCCGCCTGCTTGAGTCCCTCCGTCGCCGGATCGTCGCCGGAGCCGGTGGCCACCGCCTCGATGCGTTCGGCCGCGGTGCGGATCTTCTCGGCGGTCTCGTTGCCGGGGTCCCGCTCCTCGAGGACCGCCGCGATCGCCATGGCCGTGTCGTTGCGGCCGATCCGGAGGTTGAGCTCGCCCCGCAGCGCGAGGATGTTGACCTCGTCGGGGCTCAGCTGCTGCGCCTGGTCGAGCAGCTCGAGGGCCCGACCCACCTCGCCCACCTCCCGAAGCGCGATCGCCGCCTGGTAGAAGGTGTCGAGATCGCGGAAGCGGCCGCGGCGAAGGACCTCCTCGAACTTCGAGGCCGCCCCGGCGGGGTTGCCGGTCATCAGGTCGAGCTTCGCCTCCGAACGCAGCCGCAGCGAGTCGTCGCCGCTCGCGGCGGTGAGCTGCGAGATCGTCTCGAGCGTCCGGCGGAGCTCCGCGATCGCCGCGTCCCGCTCCTGGTCGCTGGCGAGCGTGGCCCACCGCCTCGCATCCTGGTCGAAGATCTGCACCGCCGACTGCAGGGCGAGCTGGTCCTGCCAGGCGGCGACGAGGCCCACCGGCTGCCGCGGCCGGGCGAGCAGTTCCGCCGCGATCCGCCTCGCCTCGGAGGGATCCTGGAACTGCTGCACCGCCGACAGCAGCTGGGCGTGGAAGAGCTCGTTCGGATTCGCCTCGACGAAGGCGGCCAGCAGGCCCGCCGCAAGCGGCACCGAGCTCATGCGGCCCGTCCCCACCATCGCCCGCACCACCCGCACCAGCTCGCCGCCGCGAAGGCTCGCGGATCGCTCGGCGAGGCGACGCATGATGAGGTCGATCTCGGCGTTGGCGAGCTCGTCCTCGGGGGCCTTCTGCAGGCGGTTCGCGGCGATCCGCAGGCGGGCGAGATCCAGATCGATCCCGGCGCCTCCGGCGGCGGCGGCCTTCGCGAGCAGCTCCTCGAGCTCCGCGAGTCGGACCGCGGCTTCGAGGTTCCGGCCGCCCGAGTCGATGCGGAGCCACTCCGCGGTCTCGAGCAGCGCCAGGGCTCCCCAGATGCGGGCCGAGTCGGGGTGGCGGCCCGAGAGTTCGCGGGCGAGGCGGATGGCGGCCTCCCGCTCGTCGCTGCGAAGGGCGCCCTCGCCCTCGGCGGCGGCGAGCATCCGGTACTCCTGCGCCGTCCGATGGGCGGGATCGCTCGTCGGGAAGGACTGCGCCATCAGCGCCGCGGCCTCGTCGAGCAGCTTCCAGGCCGCGGAGTCCTCGGTGAGGATCGCCCGATCGGCGATGAAGTCGAGGTACTCCGTCCACCGCTGGGCATCGGGACGGCCCACCCGGGTGCGGCGGTCCATGATCGCGTTGAGGTTGCCGTAGCGCTCGCGAGCCTCGCTGGCGGTCTCGGGGACCACGTTGCGGAGGGCGTTGAGCGTCAGCTCGAGGTACTCCGGGTTGCCCGGGTCCTTGCCGAAGGCTCGGCCGTAGTAGATGAACGCCCGCTTCCAGTCGCCCTCGGCGGCGGCGGCCTCGGCCCGCTTCAGGCTGCGGCCCGGGCCCCACGGCTGCAGCACCAGCAGCGCGACGACGAGTCCGGCGGCGCCGATCGCCGCGACGATCCCAAGAGTCAGCAAGAACTTGCGATCGATCCGAGACGCCATGGTTCGGTTCCTTCCTTGCGTTGGACCGGGAACGCCTCCCGGTCAGCGAGCGTCCTGCTCGTACTCCGGCCACTGCGGGAGCCGCTTCATGAGATGGGGCATCAGCTCCGAGACCAGCTCGGAGGCGATCGACTGGAAACGCTCGAGGCCTCCGGGGCCGTCGGCGGCGAGGTCCGGCACCGTCACCTGCACCTTGCAGTAGTAGGCGTGCTCGTCGGTGAGGCTGAAGGCGAGGCTGCGGACGCCGAAGGCGCTGGGGGTCCAGCGGCCGTTGGCGAGGAAGAAGTAGCCGCCCACCTGCCGCCGGTCCGGCTGCAGGGGCGGCTGGAACTCCGTCACCGTCATCGCCGGCTCGCCGATGGGCATGTACACCCGCTCCCGAAGGCCCGTCACCGGATGGCGGACCTCGATGCTGCGGTAGGCCTCGCCGGTGGCCCGGTTGATCCGGTCCGCCTCGAGCTGCCAGGCCGACCGGTCGATCGGCAGCGGCACCTGCTCGGGCGGCCGGGACATCCGCATGCCCGCGGCGTCCCAGCACCGCTCGGGGATGTGCGGCACGTCGTCGATGGCGCCGGTGTAGTAGGCGATGTGGAGGTTGGCGACGCCGTTGGCGGGATCGCCGTCGATGGCGTAGTTGCGGTCGAGGTACTGCCGGGTGCCGAGCTCCTCGATCAGGGCCGCCGAGAAGCGGGCGTCCTCGCCCACGCGGCTCCAGCGGCCGAGGGTCGGCGGAATGGTGTCGAGGGCCCCCCGCAGCTCGACGGGCCGCTTCACCACGAAGATGTTGAGGCGATCCACCGCGACCCGAAAGCCCGCGCCGCCGAGAAGCAGCATCGCGCACGCCACCGCGTAGGCCGCCACCACCGAGCGTCGGACCTTCACGGCGACCCCCTCGGCACGGGCCCATCCTCGATGACGATCCGCCGCAGCACCCAGAGGATGCCCAGGAAGATGACCAGCGCCGGCACCAGCCACACGAGGCCCACGAAGTGGTGGAACTCGCCGGACGCCATCTCCACGTCGAAGAGGCTGAGGATGCCGAGGGTCATGACCCGCAGCACGTTCACGCCGACCGCCACCGGCACGCCCAGCAGCACCAGGGCCACCCGCTGCCAGGGCCGCTTGAGGCCGGTGTAGGCGATCGCGACCCCCAGCGCCAGGAACGCCAGCAGCATCCGCATGCCCGAGCAGGCCTCCGCCACGTTGAGCGGATGGGCCACGCCATCCCGCCAGACGGTGAGGGTGTTGCCGGCGCGGTCGGTGTCGATGCCCACGAGGTTCATGGCGATCTCGGCGCCCCGTGCCGAGAGGTCCTGCAGGCGGAAGGTGACCAGATTCAGGATCCGATCGGTCACGGTCTGCCCGAACGCGACCATGTAGGCGATCGGGAACCAGAGGTACCGCATCGCCCGCCAGCCGAAGAGCAGCAGCACCAGGCCGAAGAGGCTGATGCCCACCGAGAAGCCGCGGGCGTTGTGGTGCAGCGCGAACGCTCCCGGCCCGAAGGTGCAGAGCATGTAGAGGCCGATCCCCGCCGCGAGGATGGGCAGGCCGGTCCATGCCGCCCGGAACGGCTCCGCCATCAGCTGCTCGCGGCGGAGCCATACGAAGTAGCCCGCGATCGCCGGGATGACCAGGGTGTGCCCCCAGTCGGCGGGATGCCGGATGGCGTAGCGGAACTGGGCGATGAAGAAGGTCGAGAAGGTGAAGAGGAGGATCGCCAGCAGCACCGCGCCGGCGATCGCGGCCACCACCGGCGGCACGCCCCGCACCGGCCAGCCCGACCCCGCCGCGCGGGGCGGATCGATCACGGACCGCGACTTCTCGATCGATGCTGCCGGCATGCACTCTCCATCGACCAGCGGCGACGCCCTCATCCGCAGGGTCCGCGAGGTTTGCGCCTCCGACGCCGGCTCCGCGCCGCGGCCCGTCGATCTCCGCTCGCCACCGTGCCGAATCCCCCGCGGTTCCCGCTCCGCAGGCCCCGCCCGATTCCCGAGCGACCCCCCGGTACGGCGGAGGGTACCCCCGGGTTCGCAGGGAACCGGCCGCGATGGGCAAACGCCCTGCCGATCGGGGCCATCGACCCGCCGGCGGCACCGCCGCGGCGGCGAGGCGGAGCGTCCGGGTCGGCCTTCGCTGCGTCTCGGAGCATCGTCGGCGTCGCCTCGCGAGACCGCCTGCGAACAGGAGCCGCCCCGGCCGCGGCGGAGGGTCAGTTGATCCGGAAGGACTCCGGCGGCGGGCCGAAGACGTCGTTGCCGAAGTTGCGGTCGAGCAGGAAGCCGAACCCGTAGTTCACGCGGAACCCGTTGCGGAAGACCGCCAGCGGCGTCGCCCACCAGGTGGTGCCGACGATGACGTGGTCGCCCTCCCGCATGACGATGTCCGGCTCGGCGCGGTTGCGGATCGCGGCGATGTTGACCCGGATCGTGGCCTCGCGGTTGGGGCCGATCTTCCGGACGAGGTCGACCCGCGAGGGAGTCGCGATGGCGCTGAACTCGCCCGCGGCGGTCACGAGACGGCTCAGGGTCAGGTTGCCGACGGTGGGAAGGTCGTAGGGGCCGGGCCTGGCGATGTTGCCGCCGATGTACACCAGGCCGGACTCGGGCGGCTCGACGAAGACGTAGTCGCCGGGCCGGAGCACGATGTTCTGCGTGGGATCGCCCCGCTTGAGACGCTGGTAGTCGATCTCGATGATCCGCACCGCGTAGAGCGGCGCGCCGGCCCCATCGTCCTCGGAGGGAACCGACGGGGCGACCGAGTCGCCGCCCGCGACGGGCAGGCGCACCCACCGCTCCCGCTCGAGGTCGTAGACCCACTCCTGGGGCCCATCCGCCGGCGCCGCGGCCGTCGGAGGCGGGAAGGAGGCCGGCGGTGGCGGAGCCGCGGTGTCCTCGATGTCGATCGGCGGCGCCTCCTGCAGTCGATGGCGGGCGCCCACCATCCCCGGCGATGCGCCGGGGCCGTCGAGCTGGTCGATCAGGGACTCGATGTCCACCGGCTCCCGCGCCGCCGGGCCGCCCTGCGGAAGGTCCTCGCCGCGGTCGCGAGGTCGGCGGTAGGCCGGCTCGAGCGACTCGTCGAGGGCGGTGTCCCGCATGACGAAGATCCGCTGCGTGGTGTCGAGCGTCCCCGATGCGAGGGCGATCGCCTCGAGCAGGCGGTAGTCCGGCTGGTTGAGCGAGTAGACCCCGGGATTGCCGATCGCCCCGTAGAGGATGTAGCGGTAGCTGCGGCCCTCCTCGAGGGTGACCGTCACGAGCGGATCGCGGATCAGGCCCTCGAGCCGCTTCTCGATCTCCTCCTGGATCTCCTGGATGGTCAGGCCGCCCACGGGCACGTCGAGCAGCGTGGGCAGTCGGATGGTGCCGTTCTGCTCGACCCGCCGGACGTTCACGCTCGTCTGCCCGGCGGCCACGAGCTCGTAGATCTCGACGCGGATGATGTCCCCCGGCTCGACCTTGTAGTCGATCTCGTTGGGGACGAGATCCTCCGGCCGCGGCGGCTCGACGGGCCCGCCCCACTTGTCGACCTTGGTCTCGATCACGTCGAGGCGGGTCAGGACCGGCATGGAGGTCGGGGTGGACTCGAAGTAGCCGGTCTGGCTCGGGTCGAACCAGTTGTCCCACCCGCAGCCGTTCATGGCGCCAAGCGCCGCCGCCGCGGCGAGCAGCGCTGCGGCGTTCCGAAGGGTGGGGCGATCGCAGTGGGTCACATCGCACTCCTCAGGACGGGAAACCGCCCCGGGCGGGCGGATCATCGGCAGCCCCCCGGCGGCGGGAACGGCACGACCTCGCCCGCAGGGACGGACGGCGCAGCGACGCGCCGACGGGTCCGAGATCGGCGCGAAGGGGCGGATAAGTTGAACCCGCGGCCCACGTCATGCGGGTTTCGGCTTACCGGTCCTTGACGCCGCAAGGGATCCGCAAAGGGACCCGCACGGACCTCGCAGCCTCACGAAGGTCCGAGAAGCGAGGCGAGCACCGCCATCCGCACCGCGACCCCGAGGCGGACCTGGGCGACCACGAGACTCCTCGCCGGATCGTCGGCGACCTCCGGTTCGATCTCCACGCCGCGGTTGGCCGGCCCGGGATGCAGCACCACGGCGTGCGGCGGCATCCGCTCGAGACGGCGGCGGTCGAGGCGGAAGGACCGTCCGTAGTCGCTCGCGATCGCTCCACCGGCCTGCCGCTCCCGCTGCACCCGCAGCATCACCACCGCATCGAGTCGGGGCAGCACCGCATCGAAGTCGTGGCTCCGCTCGATCGGCCCGCCGCGGCCGGCGAGGCCTTCGAGCTCGCAGGGCACGAGCGTCGGCGGCCCGATCAGCAGCGGCGTCGCCCCCAACGCGACGAGGCCGTGGACGTCGCTGCGGGCGACCCGGCTGTTGGCGACGTCGCCGACGATGCCGACGGTCCGCCCCCGAAGCTCGCCGATCGCCCGCCGCAGCGCCAGCAGGTCGAGCAGGCCCTGCGTGGGATGCTCGTGGCGGCCGTCGCCGGCGTTCACGACGGGGATGCCGAGATGCCCCGCCACCTGCCGCGGCCCGCCCGAGGCGGAGGTCCGGATCACCACCGCATCGATGCCCATCGCCGCGAGGGTCCGGGCGGTGTCGAGCAGCGACTCGCCCTTCGAGACGCTCGAGCCCTTCCCGGAGAGGTTCACCGCCTCGGCCCCGAGATTCGCGGCCGCGGCCTCGAAGCTCACGCGGGTCCTCGTCGAGTCCTCGAGGAACAGGTTGGCGATGCGACGCCCTCGGAGCGGCCGTCCCGCCACCGCCTCGGGATGCCCCTCCGGCGAGAGGAATCCCTCGGCGGCATCGAGCCAGCCGAGGATCCGCTCCGCGGCGAGACCCTCGAGGCCGAGCAGGTGCCGGCCCTCCGCCGGACTTGCCGGGGTCGCCGATCCCGCTGCGGCCGAGGCGGAGGCGAGCATCGTCAGCGGATCTCCGCGGCGATCGCGGCCGCAGCCGCCTCGAGGGCCCGGGCGGGATCGCCCGCGCGGCCCCGCTTGATCCGGAAGTCCAGATCGACGCTGCGATGCAGCGACGCCGCGAGCGATCGGCTGCCCCGGCGCTTCGAGGCCGCGAGGATCAGCGCCCGCGAGGGTCCCCACAGGCGGAGGGACGCGGCGATCTCCTGCTCGTTCCGCCCCGCTTCGCGAAGCGACGCCGCCTCGTGCAGCTTCCGGGCGAGATCGGAGAGGCCCCAGGTCAGCTGCTGCGGCGCCGCCCGCGAGATCTCGATCAGTTCGCGGATCTTGCGGACCGCCGCGGCGGGATCGGCCTGCAGCAGCACCTCCTGCAGCAGCCAGGCCTCCTCCTCGCGGGAGGGGCCGACCATGCTTCGCACGAGGTCGATGCCCACCCGGCCGCCATCGCCCGCCGCCGCGAGCTTCGCCAGTTCGCCGTCGAGACGGCCGAGGTCGCTGCCGATCCGCTCGACGAGCAGCGTGGCCGCGGCCCGCTCGATCTCGCCGCCGTGGCGGCGGCGGATCCGCTCGACGCACCACTCCGCCGCCTTCGGCTCCGGCACCGGCTCGCAGGCCACCACCGCCCCGACCTTGGCGATCATCTTGTCGAGGTTGCCCGGCCGCCACTGCGTCGCCCGCAGCAGGAGCGTCGCCGCGGCCTCCGGCCGCTCGGCGTACCGCTCCATGGCCCGCCGCTTCGGCTCGGCGGCGAGGAAGCGGTCGGCATCGTCGATGATCACGAGGCGGTGCGGCTCGAGCAGGCCGAAGCTCTGCAGCTCGTCGAGCACCGCCGGCAGCGACGCCGCGGCGCCGTCGAGGCGGACCACCCCGACGTCGCCGTGGGCCTCCCGCAGGGACTCGATGAACTGCCGCGACCGCTCCCAAAGAAGGAAGAGCTCCTTGCCGTGGAGCACCACGATCCGCATCGAGGCGTCGAGCTTCGCGGGAGGTCGGGTTGCCGTTCTCGCCATCGCCGCCGATCATAGTTGCCGACGGGACCTTCCCCGAGGGGCGGCGGAGCGCGGCGACCGGCGATGTTCACCCTCTTCGTCCTCTCGGGACCCGATCGCGGCCGCTGCTGGCCCCTGCCTCCCGGCGAGCCGCAGCTGCTCGGCCGCTCCACCGAGGCGTTGCCCCTCACCGACCCGAGCGTCAGCCGCCGCCACGCCGAACTGACCCCCGCCGATGGGCAGTGGATGCTTCGCGACCTCGATTCGACCAACGGCACCCGCCTCAACGGCGAGCCGGTCCGGGAGCGGTCCCCGATCGCACCGGGCGACCGGATCCGCCTCGGCGACACCCTGCTCGAGGTCCGCGATGGCGGGACGGGGCCGCCCTCGCCCTCCGCGGCCATGCCCGACGCCGACCTCGCGGCGGCCGGGGCCGCGGTCGCCTCGCTGAGCCACTCCATCAAGAACATCCTGCAGGCGATGCGGGGCGGTGCCGACGCGGTCGAGCTCGCGATCGATCGGGGGGACCTCGAGATGGCCCGGCGAGGCTGGCCGATCCTCGCCCGCAACCTCGACCGCATCCACGCCCTCTCGCTGAACCTGCTCGCGATCGCCCACGACCGGGCGATCGATGCCGAGCCGGCGCTGCTGCCGCCGCTGCTGCAGGAGGTCGCGGAGCTGCTGCGGACTTCGGCGTCGAGGCGGGGCGTGCGGATCGAGGTCGCGTGCGACCCGGACCTTCCCGAGACGTCGATCGACCTCGGAGGCATCCACCAGGCCATCATGAATCTCGCCACCAACGCGATCGAGGCCGCGGCTCCGCGGCGGGGCGTGGTGGTGCTCGAGGCGAGGCGGGCGGCGAACGCGGGCGGGGTGGTGCTGGCGGTCTCCGACGACGGCGACGGCGTGCCCGAGGCGGTGCGGCCGCGGCTCTTCGAGGCGTTCGTCTCGACCAAGGGGCAGCGGGGAAGCGGACTCGGCCTCGCGGTGTCGCGGCGGATCGTCGAACGCCACGGCGGACGGATCTGGCTCGACGAGAGCCGCCCCGGCCGGACCCGCTTCGCCTTCGAACTGCCTGCCGAGCCGCCCGAGGACTCGGGCCGCACGCGAGGACCGATGCCGATTCCGCCCGAGGCGATCGGCTACGAGTTCGATTGACGCCCGGCCCGCGGCATCGCGGCTTCGTTGCGTCTTCGTTGCGGTCGCGGTCAAGTCCCTGCGGTCGAGGACCGATATGCCCCTGTTACCATCCCGCCCCCTTCGGCGGGCCCCGGCTCGCCCACCGCCGCGGAGGCCGCCACCAACGCTCCGCACGCCCACGAGATCCCCTGACCCACGAGACCGTCGATGCCTCCGATGACCGCGATCCCCGCGAATCCCCCGCTTTCCCCGCTCGACCTCGCCGCCCTCGTCGGCGGCGGCCGGCCGGTCGATCCCCGCGCCGCGGTCAACTACCAGCGGACCCGCGAGATGACCATCGACGAGCTGCTGCTCGAGAACCGCGTGGTCTTCCTGATCGGCGAGATCAACC
>CAZQUA010000059.1:0-11687 GCA_964596455.1 uncultured Isosphaeraceae bacterium | reverse complement strand
ACTCGCTTCGCTCGTCGGCTCCCCCGCGAGCGGGGGAGCGGGCCGGGCGGGGCGATTCGCCGCCGCCGGCGGCCTACTCGCCGCTCTTGGCGCGACGCGGAATCGGTGCGTTGCCGGCAGCGGCCCTCGCCGCGAGCACCTTCTCGCGGATCTCGACGCACATCTCCGGATGCTCGCGAAGGAAGGCCTTCGCCGCCTCGCGGCCCTGCCCGACACGGGTGGCGCCGTAGCTGAACCACGATCCCGACTTCTCGACGACGTTGTCGAGCACTGCAAGGTCGAGCAGGTCGCCGGAGGTGCTGATGCCCTCGTCGAACATGATGTCGAACTCCGCCTCGCGGAACGGCGGGGCGATCTTGTTCTTGACCACCTTCGCCCGCACCCGGTTGCCCACGTTCCGCTCGCCGTCCTTGATGGCGCCGATGCGGCGGATGTCGATGCGGATGGAGGCGTAGAACTTCAGGGCGCGGCCGCCGGTGGTGGTCTCGGGACTGCCGAACATCACGCCGATCTTCTCCCGCAGCTGGTTGATGAAGATGACGATGCAGTCGCTCTTGGCGATCGCGCCGGTCAGCTTGCGGAGTGCCTGGCTCATCAGGCGGGCCTGCAGGCCCACATGGCTGTCGCCCATCTCGCCCTCGATCTCGGCCCGGGGAATGAGGGCCGCCACCGAGTCGACCACCACGACGTTGACGGCGTTGGAGCGGACAAGCAGCTCGCAGATCTCGAGGGCCTGCTCGCCGGTGTCGGGCTGCGACACGAGCAGCTCGTCGAGGTTCACTCCAAGCCGCTTCGCCCAGGAGGGATCGAGCGCGTGCTCGGCATCGATGAAGGCCGCCACGCCGCCGCCCTTCTGGGCATGGGCGATCGCCGTGAGGGCCAGGGTGGTCTTGCCCGACGACTCCGGCCCGAAGATCTCGACGACACGCCCCTTCGGGAGGCCGCGGCCGCCAAGGGCGAGATCGAGGCTCAACGCGCCGGTGGAGATCCCGGGGATCACCGGCACCTCGTCGCCGTCGAGACGCATGATCGAGCCCTTGCCGTAGGCCTTCTCGATCTGCGCCATGGCCCGCTCGAGGGCCTGCTCACGGCCCTTCTCCTCCGCGGTCTTCTCCGTTGCCTTCGCCGACTTCTCTGGAGCCTTGGCGGCCATGGGCGTCCGGGACGCGGCGGCGGACTCCGGCTTGGCGGGGTTCTTCGGCTCGTTCTTGACTTCAACGGTGCTGGCCATCGTGGGGATCCTTCCTTGGGTTCAGGCTCTGGAGAGTGGGGCCGGAATGTCGAGTCGCGGATTCATGCGGCATGGGCCATCGCTGCGGGCGGGATTCGTTGCCGGACGACGATCTCCATCGGTTGGGGACCGCGGAAGCCTGTACGGTATTTGTTCGGGTTCTCTTGTCAAGTCGATCGTCGGGGCCTTTGCCCTGCCTCTCTTCTCCCGGCGGCGGCCCAACCTCCGACTCCGCCACCCGAGGCCCCGGCCGCCCGCAACCCCCACCTTGCCGCCGCTTCGCCCGCTTCGACCTCGCCCCGGTACCGGGTCGGGAGACTCCTCCATCTTCCTTCCACGCGTCGAGCCCAACGCCGAGCCCAGCACCGTCCCCGGCACCGTTCACCGATCCCTGCCCTGACGGCAAGATCCCAGACATCACCCGCTGCCTCGATCGGCCCCGCCGGTCATGGCGGCGGCGGGCAAGGCGGGAAGGTAACCCGGACGGCGGCGATTCCGCTCGCTGGCTGCGAAATCCCCGACGAGAGTCGCCCGAGACGCTCGCCGGGCCCCCCTTCCGCTGCCGCCATCGCCGCCGTAGGCGATGCCGCCCCACCGCGTGCGACCCACGCCCGCTTCGGGAGACTCTTTCTTGGCGGCGGCGACCCGCGTGCGAGTCCGCCGGATGGTGCGAGGCCGCCGCCGTCGCGAGCGCAGATGGACCGGGGCGTCGCGAGCAATCGTCGCGTGCCTTCCGCCTCACGACTCGCAGCTCGCGGCTCGCGGCTCGCCAAGGGGCCGCGGGATCCCGGGCCGTGCGATGGCAGGCTCGTCAAGACCGTCCCGGCGATTCCCGGTCCGCGCCGAAGCCCCCGCCGTCATCCGGCCTCAGTAGTTCGGGGTCGGCGGCCGGTACCTCGCGAGATCGATCGAGCGGAACCACTCGATGGTGCGGGCGAGGCCGACCTCGAGGGGCACCTTCGGCTCCCAGCCAAGCCGCTCCTTCGCGAGCGAGATGTCCGGGCATCGCTGCTTGGGATCGTCCGGCGGAAGTTCGCGGGCCTGCACGATCTGCGAGCGGCTCCCCGAGAGCCGGACGGTCATCTCCGCAAGTTCGCGGACCGTGAACTCCACGGGATTGCCGATGTTCACCGGCCCGTGGAAGCCCGGCGGCAGCTCCATGAGGCGGACGAAGCCCTCGATGAGATCGTCCACGTAGCCGAAGGAGCGGGTCTGCGAGCCGTTGCCGTAGAGCGTGATCGGCTCGCCGGCGAGGGCCTGCCGGATGAAGTTGCTGACCACCCGGCCGTCGTAGGGGTGCATCCGAGGGCCGTAGGTGTTGAAGATCCGGACCACCCGCACGTCCACGCCGTTCTGGCGGAGGTAGTCGAACATCAGGGTCTCGGCGGCCCGCTTGCCCTCGTCGTAGCAGGCCCGCGGCCCGATCGGGTTGACGTTGCCGCGATAGGCCTCCGACTGCGGATGCACCTCCGGATCGCCGTAGACCTCGCTCGTCGAGGCGTGGAGGATCCTCGCCTTCACCCGCTTGGCGAGGCCGAGCATGTTGATCGCCCCCATCACCGAGGTCTTCACCGTCTTGATGGGGTTGTACTGGTAGTGGCCCGGCGCCGCCGGGCAGGCGAGGTTGTAGATCTCGTCGACCTCGAGCACGATCGGCTCGGTCACGTCGTGGCGGATGAACTCGAAGCCGGGACGCCCGAGCAGATGCTCGATGTTGCTCCGCTGGCTCGTGAAGAAGTTGTCGAGGCAGATCACCTCGTGCCCCGCAGCGAGCAGGCGATCGCAGAGATGCGAACCAAGGAAGCCGGCACCGCCGGTGACGAGAATTCGCTTGAACATGGCGGCGAGGGCTCCGAGAGGGCCGGATCGGCGAAGCGACCCGCGGCCGGGGCCTGTCCTTATCGGCGCAATCCCGGCACCTCTTGCAGGCCCGGCCGGGCGGCGGCGGGCCGGCTCGATCCGGCAGGCGGCAGGCCTGCCGGACCCGCGGCAGCGTGCAATCAGGGGATCGCGGGATCGGGCGATGAGGAGATCAGGGGATCAGGGGATCAGGGGATCGGGGGCCGCCCGGGGCCGCTCGCCGCCCGCTTCGCCCGCATCGCCCGCCGCGACCCTTGACGCAATCCTGACACGCCGACCCCTCGCCGAGGCTGCCGGCGATCGCATAATCGCCGCCCCGAGGGCCATTCGCGGTCCTGCCGTGGCGACGACTTCCCGCCCCTCCCCCCGCCGAGACTCCGGTCATGCCCCAGGTGCTGATCATCGAAGATGAACCGGAGATCGCCGAACTCATCCAGTTCCATTGCCAGCGGGAGGGCCTTGCCGCCCGCATCGTCGGATCGGGCCGTGCCGCCCTCGAAGCGGTCCGCCACGAACTGCCCGACGTGGCGATCCTCGACCTGATGCTGCCGGACATCGACGGCCTCGAAGTCTGCCGCCGCCTGAAGCAGAACCCCGCCAGCCGCCGCGTGCCGATCCTGATGGTCTCCGCCAAGGGGGAGGAGACCGACATCGTCACCGGCATCGAACTCGGTGCCGACGACTACGTGACCAAGCCGTTCAGCGCGAAGGTCCTGGTGGCCCGCCTTCGGAACATCCTCCGCCGGGCCGACTCCGAATCGGGGGACGCCGGCGGGGAATCCCGCCTCGTTCTTCGCGGCGGCGATATCGTGATCGACCCGGAGCGGCATCTGGTGCTGTGCCGGCAGCGTCCCGTCGAACTCACCGTGACGGAATTCGGCGTGCTTCACCACCTCGCGACCCGCCCCGGCTTCGTGCGAACCCGCGATCAGATCATCGCCGCCGTGCATGGCCGCTCCGCGGTGCTCACCAGCCGCACCGTCGACGTGCACGTCACGGCACTGCGGCGGAAGCTCGGCGATCTCGCCGAGTGCATCGAGACCGTCCGCGGCGTGGGCTACCGCTTCACGGAGGCGGCCTCGCCCGAAGGATGATCCCGCCTCGCCGCCGCCGGGCCTCCGCCAACGCCCTGCTTGCCGCCGCGATCGTGCAGTCCTTCGCCGGCGTGCTGCTGATCGCCGTCGGCCTCGTGCAGCGAGGCCGCCCCGATCGGGACCGGCTTCCCGAACTGCTCGCCGGCACCGTGAAGGTCGCCGCCGCCGCGATCGCCGAGTCGCCCCTCGACGAGCCCGAAGCCGTGCGGCGGAGGCTCGCGGAGATCGCCGCCGGACTCGGCGGGACCGTGGCCGTCGTCCGCGACGGGCGCGTGCTGGCCTCGGCGAGCGCCGGACGCATCGACGAGTCCGCGGTCGCCGAGGATCCGCTGCTCGCGGAGGCGTCGCGGTCGGCGGTGTCCGCGAGGCGGGAGGGAACCTCGAGCCGCTTCTCGAGCATCGTGGCGGCGGCGCCCCTGCCGGGCGACCCGCAGAGCCGCCTGTGGATCTCCGTGGCCGCGGAGGAGCCTCCCTCCCACGCTGCGGAGCAGGTCGCGATCGCCGCCGGCGGCCTGCTGCTGCTGCTGCTGCCGGCGACGATCGGCCTCGAGGCGTCCCGCCGCCGCCGCGGCCGGCGGGATGAGCTGGCCGCCCGCATCGCCGCCGCGGCCGAGCGGCAGCATCCGCTCGAACTCCACCCCGACACCCCCGGCGATCTGCTGCCCCTCGCCGAGGCGACGGTCGAGCTGGATCGGTCCTGGCGGGAGCGGCTGCTTCGCCTCGATCGGCGGATCGCCGAGCGGGAGGGCCTCATCGAGGCGATCGGCAGCGGCCTGATCACCCTCGACCGGCAGCAGCGGGTGCGGTCGCTCAACGCCGCCGCGGCGACGCTGCTCGCCATCGACCCGGCCGCCGCGAGGGACCGCCTGCTGCAGGAGCTCATCCGCTCGGTGCCGCTGCACCGCCTGCTCGAGCGGGCCGCCTCCGGGTCGGATCCCGGGCCCGAGGAGTTCGCCGCCACCATCGCGGGCCGGGAGGTCGTCCTGCAGGCCACCTGCAGCCGCGTCGCCTCTCGCAGCGCCGACAGCGACCGGGGCAGCCTGCTGCTGCTGATCACCGACGTCACCCGCCTGCGTCGCCTCCAGAGCCTCCGCAGCGCCTTTGCCGCCAACGTGAGCCACGAGCTCCGCACGCCGATCACCAACATCAAGGGCTACGTCGAGACCCTGCTCGAGGTGGGCTTCGACGAGCCGGAGCAGAGCCGCCGCTTCCTGGGCATCGTCCGCCGCAACGCGGATCGCCTCGCGACGATCATCGAGGACCTGCTGACCCTCGCGCAGCTCGAGGATCCCGAGGCCCGCCACCACCTCGACCCGCAGCCGTGCGCGGTGCAGGCGATCGTCGCGGCGGTGCTCGAATCGCTCGGGCCGGCGGCGGAGGCGCGGCGGATCCGGATCGAGTTCTCGGAGGCGGTTCCGCTGCGGCTCGTCGCGAGCGCTCCCCTGCTCGAGCAGGCCCTCGCGAACCTCGTCTCCAACGCGATCAAGTACTCGCCGGAGGGCTCGGCGATCTCGATCCGCTCGAGCCTGCGGCCCGACGGGGCGATCTGCCTCTCGGTCCGCGACAACGGGCCGGGCATCCCCCGCGAGCATCTCGCCCGCCTCTTCGAGCGGTTCTACCGGATCGACCGCGCCCGCAGCCGCGAGCACGGCGGCACCGGCCTGGGCCTCTCGATCGTCAAGCACATCGCGGCGGTGCACGGCGGGCAGGTCGAGGTCGAGAGCGAGCCGGGCCGGGGAAGCGAGTTCCGCTTCGTCGTGCCGCCGCGGCCGCCGGCCGAGACGAGCGAGTCCGGGGAGGGTCCGGATCCGGGCGATCACCCCGACGCCGCCCGCGGCTGAGGCGGGCCGGCGGCGAGGCGAGCCCGCCGCCGCCCGGGCATGCCCGCTGCAGGGACGCGTACCATGACGCCGCCGAGTCGCCGCCGAGCCACCGCGAAGGCCCGCTCCGGGGCGGCGTCAGGAGGACCCATGCCCATCGACCTCCATACCGAACTGCTCCGCGTGCGGCGGGATCTCCTCACCATGGGGGCCCTCGTCGAGCAGCGGGTCGAGGGGGTCGTCCGCGCGATCGTCGAGGGCGATGCCGCCGAGGCCCAGCGGGTCCGCGACGGCGATGCCGAGGTCGACCGCATGGAGGTGCAGATCGAGGAGGAGTGCATGCGCCTGCTCGCGCTCACCCAGCCGGTGGCGGGCGACCTTCGCTTCATCCTCACGGTGCTGCGGATCAACGGCGAGCTCGAGCGCATCGCCGACCTTGCCAAGGGGATCGCCAAGCGAATGATCCGCATCGCCGCACAGACGGAGGTGCGGGTGCCCGCGATCACCATCGAGATGGGCCGCAACGCCCGGGCCATGCTCGGCGAGGTGCTGAACGGCCTCTCCGACGAGGACGTCGAACGCTGCCGCGGCATCGCCTCGACCGAGGAGGCCGTGGACCGCCTGCACAAGCAGGTGGCCGCCTGGGTCCGCGAGGAGATCGCCCGCAACCCCGAGTCGGCGGCGACGGTCATCGACGTCCTCACCCTCTCGCAGCGTTTCGAGCGGATGGCGGACATCGTGACCTGCATCGCCGAGGACGTGGTGTTCCTCGTCGAGGGCCGGGTGGTCCGCCACGGCGGCCTCTGAGCGCCCGCCGCTACGGCGGGAGCGTCTCGCCGTCGAGTCCGAGACGCACCTCGCCGTCCGGTCCGATCGTCGCGATGCCCAGGACCTGCAGCGCCTGCAGGGCCGCCTGCTGCTCGGCTTCCTTCTTGGACGCTCCCCAGCACGGGGGGAAGCGCCGGCCCTCCGCCTCGACCGCCACCTCGAAGCACTTGGCGTGGTCGGGCCCCTTCTCGTCCAGCACCAGGTAGGCGGGCGTCGCCCCGCCGTGCCGCTGCACGAACTGCTGCAGCACCGACTTGAAGTTGTGCTGATGGCCCAGACGCGCCGCCTGCTCGATGCGGCCCTCGAGATGCCGCAGCACGAAGTCGCGGGCGGCATCCATGCCCGCATCGAGGTACACGGCGCCGATCACCGCCTCGAAGACCGCCGCAGCCAGCGAGGAGGGCAGCAGGCCCTGCCCCGTCATCCCCTTGCCGAGGCGAAGCAGGGACGGAAGGCCGAGGTCGATGGCGATCTCCGCGCACAGGCGGCGGCTCACCACGTTCGACTTGATCTTGGTGAGTTCCCCCTCGAGCAGCTCCGGATGCCGCCGGAAGAGGTGGTCGCAGACCACCAGGCCCAGGACCGCATCGCCGAGGAACTCGAGCCGCTCGTTGCTGTCGAGGCGGGTCTCCGCCTCGGAGGCGTGCAGCAGCGCCTGCGACAGCAGGCCGCGATCGCGGAAGCGATGCCCGACGATCGCCTCGGCTTCGGCGAGCAGGGTCCCGTCCATGGGGTCTCCGCAGGCGACCCGCCCCCGCGATCGGCGGGGCGGATGCGGCGAGTGGCGCGGGCGGACGCCCACGGCGGGGATTCGACCGTCGATCCGACGAACGCCGGGAGCGGCCGCTCACGCCCTCGCCGCCGAGTCTATCGGGCGAATTCGGGCGGCGGTTTCCCCCTGCGGCCGCCATCCCGGCGCCCATCCCCCCTGCCCAACCCGCCGCGGCGACGGGAGGCGAGATTCGGGCCGAGGGTTGCCGCCGGGGGCGGGTCGCGGTACCCTGCTCGGCTTCCCTCGGACCGCGACCATGCACTATCCCCACAAGACCAGCCGCATCAAGAAGCTCCGCAAGGTCGGATTCCGGGCCCGCATGAGCACTTCCAAGGGCCGCCGGATCATCAATCGCCGTCGCCGCCTCGGGCGGCGGGTGGTGACCACCTCCTGATCCGCGGGGTTCCGGTCGGCCTGCGGCGGACCCGCTTGGAGGGCTTGGCGGGGCGGTCCGCCGGGTGTCGTCAGATCGTGCCGGTGTTGGGTGGAGGAGGATCGCATGGGCCGTCGCATGCCTTGTCGACGCCGCTCCGGGTGGCGGCGCCCTCGAGGCCGATCGGTGCCCTCGGTCCGCCCGCGGGCGGGCGGCGTCGGCGGCGAGGGAGGGGAACGATCATGAGCGGCGTCGACGATCCGGCGGGGCAGGCCTGCCCGTTTCTCGTGCTCATCGGCCTGCGCGGAAGCGGCAAGACCTCGATCGGCGCCGCCACGGCAGCCCGGCTGGGCATGCGGTTCGTGGATCTCGACGAGCGGGTGCTCGCCGACTTCGCGGAGCCGTCCGTCGAAGCCATCTTCCACCGCCATGGCGAAGCCGCCTTCCGCCTTGCCGAGGTGGTCGCGCTGCGGGAGGCGCTCAGCGGCATGCCGGCGGTCGTGTCGCTCGGAGGGGGCACCGCCAGCGCCGCGGGCGGCTCGCAGATGCTGAAGGAGGCGGCGAAGATCGGCCTCTGCGGCATCGTGCTGCTCGATGCCCGCAACGACACGCTGCTGGCCCGGATCGTCGCCGACCGGGACCGCCGCCCCGGCGGGAGGCCGCCGCTGACCGACCGCAGCGATGCGGAGGAGCTCCGCCTGCTGCGGCTCGCCCGGGACCCGCTCCATGCGGAACTCGCCGACTGGCGGATCGAGACCGACGACCTCTCGATCGAAGAGGCCGCCCGGCAGGTGGCGGAGTGGCACCGCCGCTTCCGCCGCACCCGCAAGTGATGCGGCGGCGGAACGCGGAGCCGCGGGCGGTCAGGCCGCCCGCTGCAGCCAGCCCTGCCCGAGGTAGCGGCGAAGGGTCGGCAGATCCTCGTCGGACGCGAATCGATCGAACCGCACCGCCACCCTCGCCGGCCCGATGAGGGCGAGCGAGCGGTCCGCGGAGAGCGATCCGAAGTCGTCCTCGAGGCGCACGACCTCGCCATCGGCGCGGATGACCCGCGGGCAGCCGGGCAGATCGATCTCCACCGCGACCCGCTCGCCGGGCGTCACCGCCTCGTCGATCTCGACGCTGAGGCCGCCCTCGCAGATGTCGTAGGCGTGCCCGTCGAGGCGATGGGTGCCCGCTTCGCCGCGGCGGTGCAGCGAGACCGAGGTGTACATCGGACGCAGGCTGAATCGCTCGAAGCGGCGGCGGTTCACGGGGAAGGTTCGGGTGGCATCGTCCATGGCGGATCTCCTGTGCACCGCCTTATCGGCAAGGGTCGGGGGCGGGTTGATCGCTTCCTGCCGATCGCGACGGGAATGCGGCGCCGCCGGGAAGGTCCGCGGCGGTTATCCTCGTCGCGGCACCGTCCTCCGGACGCCGTTCCCGACGCCCCACCGCGACGCCATGCATGGGATCCGAGCGACACGATCGCGATGACGCCGCCCCTTCGCAGAATGCGGCGGACGCCTGGACGCTTCTCAGCGGGCCCACCCCGGGGCCGACGCCGTCGCAACTCGAGGCGATCGCGGGATGCCGCATCTGCGTGATCGGCTACGGCAACCAGGGCCGCGCCCATGCCCTGAACCTGCAGGACAGCGGCCTGGCGGTGACGGTGGCGCTGCGGGAAGGATCCGCCTCCTTCGCCGCGGCGGAAGCGGCGGGCCTTGCGGCCGCGGCGATGCCCGCGGCCCTGTCCGCGAGCGACCTGATCATGCTCGCGGCGCCGGATGCGGCCCATCGGGAGATCCACGACCGCTTCATCGCCCCCTTCGCCCCCGAGGGCGCCATGCTCGGATTCCTGCACGGGCACTCCATCCACTTCGGCGAGGTCGAGCCGCGTGAGGATCTCGTGCCGATCCTGGTCGCCCCGAAGGGCCCCGGGGTCCTGCTGCGGCAGCGGTATCTCGAGGGACGGGGCATTCCAGCGCTGGTGGCGGCGGCGCCGCATCCCCGCCGCCGCGACGGCCTTGCGGCGGCGATCGCCTACGCCCATGCCATCGGCTGCGGCCGCAGCGGCATCGTCCGCACCAGCTTCGAGGCGGAGACGGTCTCGGACCTCTTCGGCGAGCAGGCGGTGCTGTGCGGGGGCGTCGCGGCGCTGCTGACGACGGCATTCGAGGTGCTCGTCGACGCGGGCATGCCGGCGCCGCTCGCCTACCTCGAGTGCGTGCACGAGCTGAAGCAGGTCGTCGATCTGCTCTACGAACGCGGCCCCGCGGGCATGCGGCGGGCGATCAGCCCCACCGCCGCCTTCGGATCGCTCGAGGTCTGGCGAAGGCGGGATCGCCTCGTCGACCGCGGCGAGACGAGGCGGCTGCTCGCCGAGGTGATCTCCGGAGAGTTCTCCCGGCGAATGGCCGATGACGATCGCGGCGGAGGCGGCTGGCGCGGCGAGTCCGAGCGGCTCGCGGCGGGCCATCCGCTCGAGGAGGCCGGCCGCGCGGTGCGGTCGCTCATGCCTTGGCTCGCCGAGGAACCGGACGAGCCGCCCCGTTCCTGAACGGCCCTTCGACCGGAGCCCGACATGACCGTCCTCGACGCGGCGATCCTCGGCATCGTCGAAGGGATCACCGAGTACCTGCCGGTCTCGAGCACCGGGCACCTGATCCTGACCGCATGGCTGCTCGGCCTCGACCGCGATCCCGCGACCAAGCAGGCGGTCGACGCCTTCAACGTCATCATCCAGGGCGGCGCGATCCTCGCGGTCCTCGGCCTCTACCGCGCCCGGGTCGCCTCCATGCTGCGAGGCCTCGCCGGCAAGGATCCCGCCGGGCTCCGCCTGCTCGTCAACCTCTTCATCGCCTTCCTGCCCGCGGCGGTGCTCGGCCTGCTCCTCGACGACTGGATCGAAGCCCATCTCTTCCGTCCGGTGCCGGTGCTCGCGGCGCTCGGGCTCGGCGGCGTGCTGCTCATCGGGATCGGCCCGTGGCTCCGCCGGGCCCGCCATGAGCGAAGCGACGCGGCGATGTCCGCCGCCGCGAACGGCTCGGGCAGCGCCGCCGCCGATCCCTCGCAGGACCGCCGTTCGATCGAATCGATGACCTGGCGGCGGGCCCTCGTCGTCGGACTCATGCAGCCGATCGCGATGTGGCCGGGCACGAGCCGCTCGATGATGACCATCGTCGGCGGCATGGTGACCGGCCTGCGGCCGAAGGACGCCGCGGAGTTCTCCTTCCTGCTCGGCCTGCCGACCCTCGGCGGCGCCTGCGTCTACAAGGCCACCAAGTCGGTGGCGAACCACGACGGCGGCGCCGCCGGCTTCATCGCCGACCTCGGCGGCGTCGCCCCGGTCGTCGTCGGCATCGCGGTGGCGACCCTCTCGGCGGCGATCGCCGTGAAGTGGCTCGTGGGCTACCTCACCAAGCACGGCATGGCGCTCTTCGGCTGGTGGCGGATCGCGCTTTGCGCGGTGATGGCGATCGGCGTCTGGCAGGGCTGGGTGAGCTTCGAGGCGACGGGAGCCGAGTAGCCGCGATCGATGCCGCGGTGCGGCGCGGCGGCTTCTTCATCTGCAGCGAAACGCGGTGCGGCTCCGCTCGCCGGCGGAGGGGGAGCGAATCCTCCACGGTTGCGTGTTAGACGCGACACGACAACACGCAACCGTGTGCCCCGGCTCCCCCTCCGCCTCGCTTCGCTCGGCGGCTCCCCCGCGAGCGGGGGAGCGGGCCGG
>CAZQUA010000058.1:0-11693 GCA_964596455.1 uncultured Isosphaeraceae bacterium | reverse complement strand
GCCTCGCTTCGCTCGGCGGCTCCCCCGCGAGCGGGGGAGCGGGCCGGGCAGGGCGACTCGCCATGCCCGCGTCGCACGCAACCGAGTGCACCGGCGCCCCCACCGCCTCGCTTCGCTCGGCGAACGCCGCCACCGACTCCTTCGCCGCTCAGTACACCCAGCCCTCGAGGCGGGCCTCGGCCGGAGGCGGGCCGCACTGCGGATCGGTGACGAGCAGGATCGCATCGAGCAGATCCCCTTCCTCGTCCGCGATCGCCTCCTCCGCGATCGACGCATCGATGCCGAGGCGGTCCTCCCGGCGAAGTCGCTCGAGCAGCTCCGCCCGCCGCTGCCGCGGCGGCTCGCCTCGGCCCTTGTAGCCGCGATGGGGCCAGCCCCGCTGCTGCAGCACCGACGCGGGGCACCCTTCCGCGACGACGACCCGACCGCCGCCCGAGACCTCGAGCGGCTCGATCCGCACTCCCGCCTCGGCCACGGGCAGCAGCACCTCGCACACGAGCGTCCAGGTCTGCTTGAAGAGCCGCAGGTTCATCGGCGCCATCGGCGTCCGCGCCGCGAGGTCGCAGGTCCGCCGAGGCTCGCGGCGGGAGCGGTCCCGCAGCACGGTTCGCCAGGCGCGGGGCGACCCGAACGATCGCATCCACTCGGCCATCGCCCTCCAACCGCCCTCGACCGCGTGCGCTGCAAGGGTCTCGAGCGGAAGCGAGAACGGCGCATCGATCCGCCACAGCTGCGGCCGATCGGCCGCCGCCGCCGCGAGGATCGCCTCCCGCAGGCCCTCGCGTCCGACGCGGGGCGGCAGGGTGACGGGACCGCCCTCGAGATCGCGGCAGGCGATGCGGATCTTCGCCGCACCGCCCGCATCGGCACCGGAGAAGTCGACGCCGAAGATCGTCACCGGCCGGACGCCTCGCGGCTCATCCGCGACTGCCGCAGGCGCCGAAGTTCTTGCCGCACGGGCAGCACCCCCCCGCCGCCGGCATCGCCGAGGCGGAGGCGGATGCCGACGCGGCGCCGCCCACCCCGAAGACGCTGTGGCGGCGAACGAAGCGGCGGCCGCGGCCCGCGGGATCCTCCACCGGCTCGTCCGCCTGCGACATCGGCCGCAGCAGCGTGATCACCTCGCCATCCTCTTCGCACTCGTACTCGTACTGGGGCATCTCGACCGTCTCCTCATCGGGGGCTCGACCGGCGACCTCGCCGGCCTGCCGTCGCTCTGGCCTTCGTCTCTCCACGGCGGCCGGCGGAATGGCCGCCGCCCTTCGGCGGCTTCTTGGCCGCCGCGGCCTTCGACGCCGCGACCTTCGACGCCGCGATGCCGGCGCGGGCCTCGCGGGCCGGCAGACGCTTCGCGGCCGCCGCAGCGCTCGACGCGTCGGGCCGCGGGGGCGAGGACGCTCGGGCCGGACGCGACTTCGGATAGCTCGCCCGCTTGGGCGGGGATGCGGTCCGCGAAGATCGCCCGAAGGCGGTTCGCCGCAGCGACTCCGCCTCGGCCGGAGTCAGCTCCCGCCACTGGCCCGGCCGCAGGCCCGACAGCTTGAGCGGGCCGAGGCTCACCCGGCGAAGGCGCTTCACGTCGTGCCCGAGCTGCTCGAGCATGCGGCGGATCTGCCGGTTGCGGCCCTCGGAGAGCTCGATGAACAGGACGCTGCGGTCGCGATCGCGACGCAGCACCTCGATCCGCTCCGCCGCGGCACGGGCGGCGCCCGCGCGGCGGCGGTGGGCGAGAAAGACCCCTCGCTGCAGGCGACCGAGGGCCTCCTCGTCGATGCGGCCCGCAACCATCACCTCGTAGCCCTTGTGCACCCCGTAGCGGGGGTGGGTCAGGCGGTTGGCCAGCTCGCCGTCGTTGGTCAGCAGCAGCAGACCCGAACTGTCGATGTCGAGGCGACCGACCGGGTAGAGCCGCTCGCACGGCGCCTGCGGCACGATGTCGATGGCACGGCGGCGGCCGAAGGGATCACGGTTGGTGCTGACGACGCCGCGGGGCTTGAAGACCATCACCGTCCGCGCCGAGGACGCCATCGAAGGGCGAACGTCGATCGCCACGCCCCGCACCTCGATGCGGGCGGTGCGGGGGTCGACGAGGCAGGGCAGGGTCCGCACCGTCTCGCCGTCGACCTCGATCTCGCCGGCGAGGATGAGCTCCTCGCAGGCCCTGCGGGAGGCGATGCCCGCCTCGGCAAGCACCTTCTGAAGGCGAACCCGCCCGTCGACGGCCGGGGCGGGGGTTCCCGCGGAGGCCCGGGGGGCGGCGGTTCGCGTTCGGGGTGGCTTGGCAGAGGGCATCGGTCGATGGTACCTCCCGCAGTCGCGTTCCTGCCGCTCACCCCTCACGACGCCCGAGGCCGACCCCATGACCATCCGCGATCTCGCTTCCTGGTTCCGTGCGGCGTTGACCGATCCGGTCTCGGAACTCTCCCGGTGGCAGCGATCCACCCGCCGGGCGGTCCGGGTGGTGGCCTACAGCGTGCGGCATCTCGGCGAGGACCGCGCCCCGCAGATGGCCGCGGCGCTCTCCTTCCGCACGCTCTTCGGCCTGCTGCCGGTGCTGGTGGTGGCGACGGTCGTGGCCAAGGCGGTCTTCGGCCCACAGCTGCAGGATCGCCTGCAGCAGGCGGTGGCGGCGCTGGGCCTCGATCAGGTGCAGCTGGTGCTGCCCTCCAAGTCCGACGGATCCGCCGAACCGGTCGACCTCGGCACCTGGTTCGCCGAGCTGGTCGACTACGCCGCCGGCCTCGATCTCTCCACGCTCGGCTGGATCGGCTTTGCGGTGGTGGCGTTCTCGGCGATCTGGGTCCTCGTGACCATCGAGAGCTGCTTCAACGTGATCTGCCGGGCCCCCACCCATCGCGGATGGTGGCAGCGGATCCCCGTCTACTGGTTCGCCCTGACCTTCGGGCCCATCGCCATCGCGGGAATCCCCTTCGTGAACGCCCGCATCGCCGCCGCCGCGGACACGCTCGCCCTCTGGGGCCCGATGAGCGACGCCGCGATCTTCGCGGCGGACTTCCTGCTGCTCTGGGGATTCTGGGTGCTCGCCTACCTCTGGGTGCCGAGCACCCGGCTCCATCCGCGAAGCGTGATCGCCGGCGCCTTCGTCACCGCGGTGCTGCTGATGGTGGGCCGCAGCTCGCTCGGTCTCTACCTCCGCAACGCGTTCACCCTCAACGGCCTCTACGGCTCGCTCGGCCTCGTGCCGCTGTTCATGTTCTGGATGTACCTGATGTGGCTCTTCGTGCTGCTCGGCCTGCAGGTCGCGTCGCTGCTGCACTCCCTCCGGCATCGTCGACTCGAGGACCTCGAGGAGTCGCCGCAGCGGATCGACTTCATCGACCCCGGCGGCACGCTCTCGCTGATGTCCCTCGCCGCATCGCGATTCGGCGAGGGCAAGGCCCTCGACGCCAACGAGGCCGCGGCGGTGCTCGGCCTGCCCCAGCGGGCGGTCGACCGGATGCTCGCGGCCCTCGCCGCCGCGGGACTCCTGCATCGCCTCGAGGCGGAACCCGGCTACGCCCTGGCCCAGCCTCCCGAGCAGATCCAGGCCCGCAGCGTGCTCGAGATCGGCTTTGCGCTCGCCGACGATGCCCGCCGCGACGCGGGCGATGCGTGGATCCGCCCGCTGCGGGAAGCCCAGATCCGTCTCGCCGCCCGCCTCGACCTGCGGTCGCCGCCGGCCCCCGCGACGCCCGCCTGAGCCGTTCAAGGTCCGCAAATCTTGGGGCGAGCGCCACGGGAGGACCGATCTGCAGAAGTCCCCCGTGCGGAACGCCGCCCGCAACCGCAGGCGGCGGGGAAGGTCGTCCATGGCGTATGGCGCTCCTCCGACCCCTTCGGTCCGCTCGAACCCTCCCGCCAACGAGGGCGGCCTGAGCGTGTCCGCTTCGGCCTGCCCGGAGACTCGCATGCCCGCGTCGATCCCCCCGCTCTCCCACCCTGCCGCCTCCTCGACCGCCGCCGCCTGGGGCGGGACCTCGACCTCCGAGGCCATCCGCCTCTCCGCCGACCTTCACGAGCGGCTGGCCCTTGGCGCGAAGATGCTCGCCGCGTTCGACCTGCAGATGCGGCGGTGCGAGAGTTCGATCGCCGAGCAGGAGGCCTTCGCACGGCGGATCGAGGAGTCCGGGCAGCAGGCCTCGACCCGGCTCGGCGGCCTGCTTGCCCGTGCCGAGGAGACCGGCGAGTCCTTCGGCCGCCGCCTCGACGCGATCCTCGCGGAGCGGCTCGGGGAGTGGGAGCGGACCCTCGCCGCGCGAGGCGAGGAGATGCTCCGCTCGCTCGACCTCGAACTCGAGTCCCGCCGGGCCCGCGTGGCCGCGGACGAGCATCGCCTCGCCGAGGCCGAGCAGCGCCTGCGTCGCCTCGAAGAGTCGCTCGCCGACGCCTCCGAGCGGTTCGCCGCGGAGATCCGCGAGCACTCCGAGCAGTTCGAGCGGCAGCGGCAGGATGCGGCGGTGGCCGTCCGCGCCGCGAGCGGCGAGCTTCTGAACACCCTGCAGCGAGCCGAGCAGGTCCGCCACGCCCTCGAGGAGGACCTGCGGCAGCGGTCCGATCTGCTGCAGCGGTGCCGGGAGCTCGATCGGGAGATCCGCGACAGCGTCGAGCGGCAGCTCGTGCAGGTCCGCGAGTGCGGGGCCCGCCTCGACAACGCCCGCAACGAGCTCGCCCCGCAGGCCGACCAGGCCCGCCTGCTCGGCGATCGCCTCGAGCTGCTCCTCGCGGCCCTTCGCGAGTGGACGCCGCTGCTCGAGAACCAGCTGCCCGACCGCCTTCGCGAGCAGGCCGAGCTCGCCTTCCGCGACGGGGCCCGCCGCCTCGAGGAGCAGGTCGATCGCGTCGCCCACGCGTTCCACTCGATCTCGCAGGTGCTCGGCGGCCCGCAATGGGATCTCGAGGCCGCCCGCGGCGGAGGCCATCCGCCCCACGGCGGCTGACCGGCCGCTCGTCACCGCAGGGTCGGCGGCCCGCGGCGAAGGCGATCGCGTTCCCATTCGAGCCACGCCTGCTCGACGGCGAGCGGATCGCCAAACGACTCCCGAAAGGCCTGCAGGAAGCGGCCGCGGCGCGGCGGCCCGGGGTCGGCGGGCGAGGCCGCGAGCGCCTCGAGATGCCGCCGCAGCTCCGCGGGACGCTCGCGGAAGAGATAGGCGACGATCGCGCCGGCCTGGTGGTAGAAGAGGCGGATGGTCTCGGGGTGGTCGTCCGGGGGCCGCTCGAACTCGACGAAGGACGCGAGCGAGATCAGGCGTCCCGACTCGAGCAGACGCTCGAACTCGGCGCGGCGAGGCGGATGATCGAGGTCGGGGCCGAAGGCCGCCGAGGGACGGTCGGTCTCGAAGGCGACCGCCAGCCCCTCGCCGAGCCAGAACGGCGTGGCCCCGGGGCGATGCAGGCCGACGTGGAACATCAGCTGGTGGATCGCCTCGTGCACCATGGCCGCGGTCGCGGTGGATCGCGGCGAGGGCGTCCCGGCGACGGAGCGGCCAAGATCGCTCGCGAGGGAACGCCCTCCAAGCCGCAGCGGCGCCGCCTCGGAGGCGACGCCCTCGGCGGGGCCGGACTCGCTGTCGAAGGCGACCACGCGATCCTCGCGAGGCAGGTAGTAGGCGTGGACCCAGCCGCCGGTCACGCCATCGACCCGTGCGGCGAACTCGACGAAGGCGCGATGCTCGGCGAAGAGCACCGCCACGAGCTTGTGCCGAAGCGGCGGCGGCGAGAGTCCGAGGCGGCGCAGGCATCGCTCGAACTGGTGGTGGGCCCGCTCGAACCGCTCGAGCTGCGATCGCACCCACGCCGCCGAACCGTCGGAGAGGGCGATGAAGCGAGCCGACTCGTGGCGGACGAAGCCGCTCGGCAGCGAGGCCGCCGCCATGGCGAGGGCCGCGGAGTCCACGGGAAGGCGGCCCTCCTCCGCCGAGAGGCGGATGACCGGCAGGCGGCCGTCGCGGGCCGGCGACGGCGAGGCTCCGATTGGGAACGGCCCGCGGCTGGCGACGACCAGCAGCGTGGCGGCGACGAGGCCCCAAGCGGTCCAGCGCAGGCCGGTGCGGCGAACCGGCTCGGATGCCGATCGATCCTCGACGCGCCTCCGATGCCTCGCCATGGCCTCTCCGCCTCCAAGCGCCGGAGCCGACGGCGAACGCCGACTTCTCGACGCGTCCGCGATCGGCGGAATGCCGCCGCGACCGCAGGCGAGAAGGGCGCCGCCCGACGCGGCGGCACCGGGGGTGCCGTCTGTCCCGATCGATCCGTCGCCTTCCCGGCATGCCGGACTCAACGGCCCCTCGCCGCGGTCCGATACCAACCGACGATGCGCTGCCGCCTGCGCCGCCGTTCCGCGATGCTCGTCGTGCTGCCGCTTGCGGCGCCCGGCGATCTCGCCCCCGAGCCGATCGCCCCGCCGCGGGCGACGGTCGCCCCCGCCGGATTCTCGTCCGACGCCATCGGGGGTGAATGGCGTCCCGCGGACGCCTCGCCGTCGAGGCTGCCGCTGCCGGTGTTCGATGCGGCGGCGACCGTCGCGGACGGACGCCTCGCAGTGCTCGGCGGCGCGGACGCATCCCTGCGGGCCACCGCCGCCATCCAGATCCACGATCCCCGCCACGGCTGGCTGCCGATCGGCTCGCAGCTCGCCACGCCGCGGGCCGAGGCGAGCCTGCTGCCGCTCGCCTGCGGGCGGGTCCTGGTGCTCGGCGGATGGCAGGGACGCCTCGGCGGCACCGGCGGGGAGACGCCGCGTCATCTTGAGGATGGCGAGATCCTCGACCCGCTCGTCGCGGGCAGCTCGTTCGCCATTCCTCCCTTCGGCGGATCGCTCGAGGGGCACTCCGCGACGCCCGATGGCGATGGCGGCGTGATCGTCGTCGCCGGCGGCCTCGCTCGTCGCCTCGACCTGCCCTCGGGACGCTGGAGCGAACCCCTGCACATCGATCCGCCGCGTCGCCATCATGCGGCGATCGCCCGGCGCGACGGCGGCGTGCTGCTGCTTGGAGGCGATGCGGGCGGGGAGGACTCCAACTCCCCGCCGCCCACGCGGATCGATCGCCTCGAGTGGGATGCCGATCTCGGGCGACTTCGCATCGCTCCAACCGGCCTCTCCCTGCCGGAACCGCTCGCCCACGCAGCGGCGATCGCCGCCTCGACGAGTTCGCCGGTGCTGCTCGTGGGCGGCGTGGACCCCCTCACGGGACGCACCCGCGGACGCTCGTGGTGGCTCGACGATGCCGGCGGCTCGATCCGGCCCGGGCCGCCGCTGCCGGATCCGAGGGGAGCCGCCCGCTTCGCGGCGGTGCCGCTGGGGGGGAGCGTGGTCCTGCTCGGCGGCGAGTGGCGGGATGGATCCGCCCGCGGCGCCTCGGAACTTGCGCTGCACCTCGACCTCGACGCATCGACGGAGGCGTTCCGCCTGCTCCCGCCGCTGCCCCCGGCGGGAAGCCGCCGCCTCGCCGTCGAGCGATCCCCGGGCGTGATCGAGGTCGTCGGCGGCTACCGGTTCACGAGTCCGCTCGATCCCTCCGCGACCGCCGGGCGGACGGGGGTCGAGGTCGCCGGGGATCACGTCCGTCTCGTCCATCCATCGCTGGCGATGTCGCCGACGCCCGGCGGCGATTGATCCGCGACCGGGCCGCGGCCGGCGTTCCCGGACGAAGGTCCCTGCGGCGACGATCGGATTCGCCCGCTCGGCTGCAGGGATCGCGGCAACCGCCCGATGCCCCCCGCATGCCTCCCTTCGAGCCGATCGCCGATCTCGAGACCCGCCTCGCCCCCGTCTCCATCGAGCAGGAGGCGTCGCTGCTTCGCATCCGGGTGGGCGGCCCGCTGCTCGGCCAGCAGGAAGCCCCGCTGGTGGCGTCCGCGGCGGCCGCGGCGATCAAGGCGGCGACGCCCCGCCCCGCGCGGGTGGTGATCGATCTCTCGGAGGTCACCGCGATCTCGAGCCTCGGCCTGGGGACCTGCCTCGAGATCCGCCGCCTCGCCGGCGCGATCGGCGCCGAGACCCTGCTGCTTGGTGCAAGCGAGCCGATGACCGCGATCTTCCGGACCATGCGTCTCGATCGCCTCTATACGATGGTGGTCAACGAAACCGCCCTCCGCCGCCTGCTCGCCGCCTGAGGCGTCCGCGGCGACGGTCCCTCGAGAGGCCCCGCCCGTGCCCGCCACCTGCTCGCATCGGTCCCGTTTCCGCCGCGGCCGCTGGGGCCGCGTCGTCCTCCTCGGCACCCTCGCCGCCGCCACGCTGCTCGCCGCCGGCTGCTACCGCCGGGTCGTCGGCGTGAAGGGCGACGGCTACTCGGGTCCCGTCTACGAGGCCAACCTGCCCGAGGGGCAGCGGAACGCCGTGGCGGAGCTCTTCGAGACGCGGAGCGTCCGCCCGGTCGACTCGACGGGCCCCTGATCGGCCGCCCCGCGAATCCGCGGAGGACCGGCGCCGAACCGGCGGCGGTTCCCCTCTACACTGCTGCGTCCGCCGCCGCGGCGGCACCGTCCCTGCCGGAGATCCTGCCATGGGCCTCGAAGCCGCCTTGCCGGTCGACAGCGTGCTCACCACCCAGCTCAACCGGGTGATCAACTGGGCCCGCCGCTCGAGCGTGTGGCCGCTGCCCTTCGCCACCGCCTGCTGCGGCATCGAGCTGATGGCGACCGCCTGCAGCCGCTTCGACCTCGCGAGGTTCGGCGCCGAGGTCATGCGATTCAGCCCCCGCCAAGCCGACCTGCTGATCGTCGCGGGCCGCATCTCGGTCAAGACCCTGCCGGTGCTGCAGCGGATCTACCAGCAGATGGCCGAGCCGAAGTGGGTGATCTCGATGGGGGCGTGCGCCTCGACCGGCGGCGTCTTCGACACCTACGCGGTGGTGCAGGGCGTCGACCAGTTCATCCCCGTCGACGTCTACGTGCCCGGCTGCCCGCCGCGTCCGGAGATGCTGATCGAGGGGATCATGGCGATCCAGCGGATCATCGACGGCGACAACATCCCCCGCGATCCCAACGGACTGCGGCGGCCCCTGCAGATCGCCCTCTCGCCCAACTACGACCCGCGTCCGCAGCCGGTGCCGGTGTCGATCGGGGCGACCTGAGCGGGACCGGGAGCGTTCCGTGCCCGCGGCCCTGCGGCCGCCGGGCCTAGCGGGACTCCGCCACGAACGCCGCGATCCGGGCGATCCCCTCCTCGATCCGCTCCTCGCTGCAGGCGAAGCTGAGGCGGATCGATCGTTCGCCTCCGCGGCCGAACTCCCCTCCGGGAACCACCGCCACGAAGCGCTCCTCGAGCAGTGCCTCCGCGAACGCCGCGGCGGTGTCGAGCGGCCGCCCCTGCGGCGACCGCCGCCCGAGGCATCCCTCGATCGACGGGAAGGCGTAGAAGGCGCCGCTCGGGGGCGAGAGTTCGAACCCGGGGATCGCGCCGAGCCCCGCCGCCACGAGCCTCGCCCTCGCCGCGAAGCGCCGCCGCATCGCCTCGACCTCGTCGCCGCACCGCTCGAGGGCCGCGACGATCGCCGGCATGATGAAGGTCGGGATGCCGCTGGTCATCTGCCCCTGCAGCTTGGCCATCTCGCGGACCGCCTCCTCGCCGCGGCCGCAGCCCGCGGCGTAGCCGATCCGCCAGCCGGTCATCGCGAACGCCTTGCTGAGGCCGTTCACGGTGATGGTCCGCTCCTGCATCGAGGGCACGCTGCCGATCGAGAGGAAGGCGCTGCGGGGATCGACCTCCGGGTAGACGAGCTTCTCGTAGATCTCGTCGGAGACGACCACGATCTCCGGATGGGACTCGAGCATCGCGGCGAGTTCGCGGAGCCGCGGCGGCGTCTCGACGGCCCCGGTGGGATTGGAGGGCGAGTTGAGGACGATCACCCGCGTGCGGGGCGTGATCGCGGCCTCGATCGCCTCGACCGACAGGCGCCACCCCGCGGCGGCGGTGCTCGCGACCTCGACCACGCGGCCGCCGGCGAGCTCGATGATCGGTGCGTAGCTGACCCAGGCCGGCGTGGGCAGGATCACCTCGTCGCCGGGCTCGACGAGGCAGTGCATGGCGAGATAGAACGCGTGCTTGGCGCCGACGGTGATGGTCACGCCGTCGGCCCGGCAGGGAAGGCCGTTCTCCCGGGCGAGCTTGGCGGCGATCGCCTCGCGGGCCTCCGGCGTGCCCGCGGTCGGGGCGTAGCGGGTCAGGCCTTGCGCAAGGCCCGCGATCGCGGCCTCGCGGATCGCCGGAGGCGTCTCGAAGTCCGGCTCCCCCGCCGCGAAGGCGAGCACCGGCTTGCCGGCGGCGGCGAGAGCCTTGGCCTTCGCGGCCGCCGCGAGGGTGGCGCTTTCGGCGAGGCGGCGGCTTCGCTGGGAGATCCGCATGGCGGGATCTATCGGCGATCGGGCGGGCGATCGTGGAGACGCCGGCGGGGCGCGAGGCGAACGGTCACGCGACGCGGCCGCTCTCGATCCGCTCCCGCTCGGCGCGGCGTCGGCGAAGCTCCGCGTCGATGAACGGCTGCAGGTCGCCGTCGAGCACGCTCTGGGGATTGCCGGTCTCGTGGCCGGTGCGGTGGTCCTTCACGCGGTTGTCGTAGAAGACGTAGCTGCGGATCTGGGTGCCCCAGCCCCGCTCGACCTTGCCGCCGGTGGCGGCGTCGAGTTCGGCCTGCCGCTTCTCCTCCTCGAGCTGCTCGAGCTTCGCCTGCAGCACCGCAAGGGCCTGCTTGCGGTTCTGCGGCTGATCGCGATAGGTCGAGGCCACCACCATGATGCCGGTGGGCTTGTGGACCACGCGGATGGCGCTGGCCACCTTGTTCACGTTCTGGCCGCCGGGGCCGGAGGCCCGCACGAACGCGGTGATCTCGAGGTCCCGCTCGGGGATCTGCAGGTCGGTTTCCTCGAACTCCGGCGTGACGTCGACGGTGGCGAAGCTGGTCTGCCGCTTCCCTTGGGCGTTGAAGGGGCTGACCCGCGCGAGGCGGTGCGTGCCCCGCTCGCAGTTCATGGTGCCGTAGGCGAAGGGGCCCTTGACGAGGTAGGTGACCTCGCTGATGCCGGTCTCGGTGCCGTGGATGCGGCTGATCTCCTCCGCCTTCCACCCCATCTGGTCCCAGTAGTAGAGGTACATGCGATCGAGCATGGACGCCCAGTCGTCCGCCTCGGTGCCGCCGTCGCCCGCCTGGATCGAGACGAAGCAGTGGCGGTGGTCGTGGGGACCGGAGAGCAGGCTCTGCAGCTCGACCTTCTCCATCTTGCCCTGCAGGCCGAAGAGGGTCTCGTCGGCCTCGGCGAGCAGTTCCGCGTCGCCGGACTCCCTCGCCAGCTCCAGCGCCGTCCGGGCGTCGTCGAGCCCTGCGAGGACCTCCTCCACCGGCTCGATCTGGGCCCGGATCGCCTTGAAGCGGTCGATGACCAGGCGGGCGTCCTCGGGACGATCCCAGAACCCCGCCTCGTTCATCCTCGATTCGAGTTCCGCGCGTTCGCTCTTCTTGCGGTCCCAGTCAAAGAGAGTCGCGGATGGTCAAGATCCGCGCCTCGAGGTCCTCGACGATGGTGGCATGCGATTCGAAATGCATGAATCGAGTCTAGCAGGTCGACGCCTCCGCACTCGTGCCGGCGGCGGCGATCGGGCATACTTCCCGCATGGACGAGACCCTCGACCGCGTGCCTGCGGACTTCATCGACTTCGGCCGGGACCTCTGCTGCCGCATGCCGGGCAACGCCCG
>CAZQUA010000057.1:0-11793 GCA_964596455.1 uncultured Isosphaeraceae bacterium | reverse complement strand
CCTGGAACTTCTTCAACGCCGGACGCACCCGCGCCCAGATCGCCCGGCAGGAGGCGGTCGCCAAGGAGGCGGAGCTCTCCTACCGCAGCGTCGTCCTCGAGGCGGTCGCCCAGGTCGAGACCGCGGCGGGCAACGTGGGGTTCGCCCGCCGCATGCTCGATCGCCTCGACGAGGCGGTCTCCGACGCCGCCCGGGGCGTCGAAGTGGCGGAACGCCAGTACCGGGCCGGTGCGATCGACCTGAGCACCCTGATCCGCTACCGCACGTCGCTGCTCGAACTCGAAAGGTCTTGGGTGCAGGCGCAGGGCCTCCTCGCCCAGAACTTCGTGGAGCTTTGCCGCTCGCTCGGCGGCGACTGGCGGACGGCACCGCTGCCGGAGGCCGCCGACGAGGCCGAGGGACCCGACGCCACCGAGACCGCGGCGACGCCGCCGGCCCGGGAGGTGGCGATGAGGCCCGCAGCGGCGAACCTTCCCGATCCCTCCCCATCGAAGGAGTCCCGGTGATCCGATCCTTCCTCGCGGCCGGACTGCTCGCCGCGGCACCGCTCGCCGCCTGCGAACGGCATCATCCGCCCCCGCCGGCCCCGCCGCCGCCCACCGTGGTCACCACCGCGGTCTCGATCGAGGACGTCGCGGTCTTTCGCGAGTACCCCGCGAGGGCCCTCTCCGTCCAGCCGGTGGCGATCGTGCCGCGGGTCGCGGGCTGGATCCGCGAGCAGCGGTTCACCAACGGCGAGATGGTCGAGAAGGGCCGCCCCCTCTACCTCATCGACCCCGATCCCTTCGTGGCGGCGCTCGACCGGGCCGAGGCTCTGGTGGCGGTCGCCAACGCCGAGCTCTTCAACGCGCGGCAGCGGTACGAACGGAACCAGCCGCTGCTCGCCGCCGAGGCGATCTCCGCCGAGGATCTCGAGAGCCTCGAGGCGGACTTCCTGCAGGCGGAGGCGCAGGTCAAGGCCGCCGAGGCCGAGGTCGAGATCGCCCGCCTCAACCTCTCCTACTGCACCGTCGTCAGCCCCGTCGATGGGCAGGTCTCCGCCACCACCGCCCACGTGGGCGACTACGCGAAGGTCGATCCCGCGGAGCCGCTCGTGACCGTGCATCCGCTCGATCCGCTGTGGGTGCAGTTCATGGCGGTGAGCGACGACCTCGAGGCCCTTCGGGCGCAGTTCGGAAAGGCGGACCCGGGCGTCGAGATCCGCCTTCCCGGCGGCTCGTGGGCGCAGCGGGGCCCGGTGATCTTCATCGACAACGAGGTGCTCCCCGGCTCGGCGATGATCCAAGTCCGGGTGCAGGTCGCCAACCCCGGCCATGCGGTGCTGCCGGGCACCTACCTGACCGCCAACTTCCGGCAGCGGCTGCTCGAGCGGGCGATGACGGTGCCCCTCGAGGCGGTGCTGCGGCAGGCTGCGGAGTCGGTGGTGTGGATCGTCGACGCCAACGGCGAGGCGAGCATCCGCACCGTCGCCCTCGGACCGATGCAGCAGGGCCGCATCGCGATCCTCTCCGGCCTCGAGGCGTCCGATCGCGTGATCGTGCAGGGCCAGAGCCGCCTGCGGGTGGGCATGAAGGTGCAGGCGCTCGAGCCGGACCGGGTGCACGCCCCCGCCGCCCCCGCGAAGGCCGCGGCTCCATGATCCGCTTCTTCATCGACCGGCCGATCTTCGCGTCGGTGATCGCCCTCGTGATGGTTCTCATGGGGAGCCTCGCGATGCTGACGCTGCCCATCGCGCAGTACCCCGAGATCGTGCCGCCCACGATCCAGGTCAGCGCGAACTACCCGGGCGCCAGCGCCAGCGTCACCTCGGACACGGTGACCCGCCCCCTCGAGATGCAGATCAACGGGGTGGAGGACATGATCTACATGTCCTCGAGCTCGACCAACAACGGGACGAGCCAGATCGTGGTGACCTTCGAGGTCGGCACCGATCAGGACATGGCGGCGATGAACGTGAACATCGCCGCGGCGGTGGCCCTGGCCCAGCTGCCGCCGGAGGTGCAGAACCAGGGCGTGTCGATCACCAAGCAGTCCACCGACCTGCTCCAGATCGTCTCGCTGTACTCCCCCGAAGGCACCTGGGACTCGTTCTTCCTCGGCAACTACGCGCAGATCAACGTGGTGCAGGCCCTGCAGCGGGTGCCCGGCGTCGGCGCCGTCACCAACTTCGGCGTCCTCGAGTACTCGATCCGCATCTGGCTGGACATCCCCCGGCTCGCCGCGATGGGCCTCACGCCCCAGGCCGTCCGGCAGGCGGTGGCGTCGCAGAACAAGTCCGCGGTGGGCGGCCAGATCGGCGCCCCGCCGACCGAAGCCGTCCCGCCGCCCTACATCCTGCAGGTCAACACCCTTGGCCGCCTCGAGACCGTCGAGCAGTTCGAGGAGATCGTGGTCCTCGCCCGCGAGGACGGCTCGGTGGTCCGTCTCAAGGACGTGGCCCGCGTCGAGCTCGGCGCCGAGAACTACCAGTCCTCGGCGCTGCAGGACGGCAAGCCCGCGGCGCTGCTGGGGATCTACCAGCTGCCCGACGCCAACTCCTTCGCGGTCGCCAAGGGGATCGCGGAGGCGATGGAGGCCCTGCGGCCCTCGTTCCCGCCCGACGTCGACTACGCGATCCGATTCAACACCAACGAGTTCGTGTCCGCCTCGATCGAGGAGCTCTACCGCACCTTCGCCGAGGCGGGGCTGCTGGTGATCCTGGTGATCTTCATCTTCCTGCAGCGGGTGCGGGCGACGCTGGTCCCGATGATCGCGATCCCCGTCTCCATCGTGGGGGCGTTCGCGGTCATGCCGGTCCTCGGCTTCTCGATCAACACCCTCAGCCTGCTCGGGCTGGTGCTGGCGATCGGCCTCGTGGTCGACGACGCGATCGTGGTGGTCGAGAACATCCAGCGGCAGTTCGAGGAGGGCGAGACCTCCGCCCGCCGCGCCGCCAAGCGGGCGATGGCGGAGGTGGCCAGGCCGATCATCGCCACCACCCTCGTGCTCGCGGCGGTGTTCATCCCCGCATCGCTGATGCCGGGGATCACCGGCCGCCTCTACAACCAGTTCGCGGCGACCATCGCGATCGCGGTGATCTTCTCGGGCATCAACTCGCTGACCCTGAGCCCGGCGCTCGCCGCGGTGCTGCTGCGGCCCGGCGGCATGATCGAGCGGGGCCCCTTCGGCTGGTTCAACAAGTCCTTCGAGTTCCTCAGCCACGGCTACTCCCGGCTCGTCGGAGGGATCTCGCGGGCGTGGTGGACGATGCTGCTGCTGCTCGGAGGCCTGCTCTTCCTGACCGCCACGCTGCTCCTGCGGACCCCGACGGCGTTCATCCCCGAGGAGGACAACGGCTACTTCTTCACGCTCTACCAGGTGCCGCCGGGCGGATCGCTCGCCCGCACCGAGGCGCTGGCGGACAAGGTCCGCGAGGTCATGCAGCGGCAGCCCGAGGTCGAGACGATCATCGAGATCAACGGCATCAACTTCCTGACCAACGTCGCCTCGACCAACGCCGGCTTCATCGTGCCGATCCTGCGGAACTGGGACCAGCGGAAGGATCCCTCGCAGACCGCCGAGGCGATCATCGCCCGCGTGAACCGCGAGATGGCCGCCTTCACCGAGGGCATCGCGTTCGCCCTGCCGCCGCCGGCCATCCCCGGACTCGGCAGCGTCGGCGGGTTCCAGCTGCAGATCAACGACCAGTCCGGCCTCGGCCTCGCCGCCCTGACCAAGGCGGCGGACCAGTTCATGGAGCAGGCCGGGAAGCTGCCCTCCATCGGCAGCGTCACCACGACCTTCCAGGCCAACGTGCCGCAGCTCCGCCTCGAGATCGACCGCACCAAGCTGCAGGCCCTCGGGGTGAGCGTCGGCGACGCCTTCGACGTGCTGCAGCTCGACGTGGGCAGCCTGATGGTGAACCAGTACAACGCCTTCGGGCAGGTCTACTACGTCTACATCCAGGGCGACGCCGCGGGCCGCATGCACCCCGCGGACCTCGGGCAGCTCTACGTGAACAACCGCCACGGGACGCCGATTCCCTTCGCGGCCTTCAGCTCGCTCGCCCCGGAGACCGGCCCCGACAACCTCATGCACTACAACGTGATGAACTCGATCCAGGTGAACGGCACCGCGGCGCCGGGCGCCAGCTCCGGGCAGGCGATCGCGGCGCTGAACCAGCTCTCCAAGCAGGCGCTTCCGGCCGGGATCACCATGAGCTGGACCGGGATCATCTACCAGCAGCTCGAGGCGGGGAACCTCGCGCCGATCGTCTTCGGCCTCGCGGTGGTCATGGTCTTCCTCTTCCTCGCGGCGCAGTACGAGTCCTGGACGCTCCCCTTCCTGGTCCTCGCCACCGTGCCGCTCGCCGCCCTCGGCGCGGTGCTCGCCCTCGGCCGCTACGGCATGCCGCTCGACGTCTACGCCCAGATCGGCCTGGTCATGCTGATCGGCCTCGCCGCCAAGAACGGCATCCTCATCATCGAGTTCGCCAAGGACGCCCGCGAGACCGGCAAGTCCGCCCTCGAATCCGCGGTCACCGCGGCCCGCCTGCGGCTGCGACCGATCCTGATGACGGCCTTCGCCTTCATCCTCGGCGTGGTGCCCCTCGCCACCGCGACCGGGGCCGGGGCCCATGCCCGGCAGTCGATCGGCGTCACCGTCATCGGCGGCCTGCTGCTCGCGACCTTCTTCACGCTCTTCATCGTGCCGGTGCTCTACGTCGGCCTCGACCTCATCCGCGTCAAGGTCTTCGGGATCGACCCCACCCGCACTCCGGGCGACGAGGAGGCCGCCGCTCCCGCGACCGAAGAGCCGGGCGTGGCCTCGGCCTAGCCTCGTCGGCCCTCCCGCCGTCCGCCGCCATCGCCATGAAGCACCTCACCGAGCGGCTCGCCTTCAACATCCCGTCGCGGCGGGCCTTCGTGAACATCACCCGCGAGGTCGAGGACGCCGTCCGCCGCAGCGGCGTGCAGGAGGGCCTCTGCCTCGTCAACGCGATGCACATCTCCGCGAGCGTCTTCATCAACGACGACGAGCGGGGCCTGCACCACGACTACGAGGTCTGGCTCGAGAAGCTCGCCCCGCACGCCCCGACGGGCCAGTACCGCCACAACGACACCGGCGAAGACAACGCCGACGCCCATCTCAAGCGGCAGATCATGGGCCGCGAGGTCGTGGTCGCGGTCACGAAGGGTCGACTCGACTTCGGCCCCTGGGAGCAGATCTTCTACGGCGAGTTCGACGGTCGCCGGGAGAAGCGGGTGCTCGTCAAGGTGATCGGCGAGTAGATGCCGCCGCGAGGGCGTGCGGCGACGATGCGGCCGAAGGCGGCTCCGCTGCGGGCGGCGGATCACCGACGCGACGGCGCTGGTCTGGGAAAGCAGCACTGCCGCCGGAACTTCCGGCGGCAGCGGCATGGGCCCGGCGGGACTTGAACCCGCACGCCTCTTCCGAGGCTGGGGATTTTAAGTCCCCTGCGTCTGCCATTTCGCCACAGGCCCGCGGCGATGGTACCGCTGAGGCGATGGAGGGCTGGATGGCGGGACCAGAGAATGGGGGCAGGCCAGACCCGTTGGACCGCCTGGACACTGCTGCAGCACCAGCGTGATGCCCACGCCGGCCCCAGCGGCACCAGCCCGAAACCCATCCCCGCCGCCGGCACCACCGACCGCCGAACCCAACCCCGTCGCCATCCGCACCTCCGTGACAGCGCCGAGTCCAATAGGTCCAAAGGGTCCAACGGGTCCAATCCAGCGCCGCCGAGCGAAGCGAGCCGAAAGCGAATGATGTGGCCCGCGTGTTTACACCCCCGAAGCGAGCCGAAAGCGAATGATGTGGCCCGCGTGTTTGCACCGCCGCAGCGAACCGAGCCGACTGATGCCGCCCGCGTGTTCACGCCGACGCCCGACCGCCGTAGACTCGCCGGACCTCGTAGGCGAATCCCGCGACGGGGCGACACCGAAGCGTTCGCGTCCCGGCGGAGCCTGCTGGCCCTGAGTGCCTCGGCCCGCCCGCCATCTCTCTCCCTTCCTCCCGCGATCCGCTGGAGACCTGCCATGATCTGCTGCCTCAAGAACACCAACGGCTCGCTGCTGCTGCCGCTTCTCGTGGTCGGCGCTTCCGCGACCGCGTTCGCCCTTCTCGCCGCCTCGGCACCCCCTGCCGAACCGACCACCGCCGCCATGACCGAGACCACCGACCGCCGCTGGACCCCGACCCGCTACTCCGCCGCCGGCTTCGACATCACCCCTCTCTCGACGGAGCGGGTGAAGGAGCTCGCCGCCAAGCTCGATCCCGAGCAGTACCGCGTGACCCAGAAGGCCGGCACCGAGGCGCCCTTCTGCGGCAATCTCCTCGACAACAAGCGGGACGGCGTCTACTGCTGCGTGGTCTGCGGACTGCCCCTCTTCGACAGCCGCTCCAAGTTCAACTCGGGCACCGGGTGGCCGAGCTTCAGCAGCGAGGTCGATCGCGAGCACGTCGCCCGCAAGGTCGACCGCAGCCACGGCATGGTCCGGACGGAGATCTGCTGCTCCCGCTGCGGTGCCCACCTCGGCCACGTGTTCGACGACGGCCCCGCTCCCACCCGCGAGCGGCACTGCCTGAACTCGGCATCGCTGGTCTTCCATGAACGCGGCAGCGAGCTGCCACCGGAGTCCCGCCCCGTGTCCACCGAGACCGCCTACTTCGCCGCCGGCTGCTTCTGGGGCATCGAGCACGCCTACTCCAAGCTGCCCGGGGTGCTCGACGTCGAGAGCGGCTACCAGAACGGCACCGTCGACCATCCCACCTACGAAGAGGTCTGCACCGGGCGAACCAACCACGCCGAGAGCGTGAAGGTCGTCTTCGATCCGGCGAGGATCTCCTACGCCGATCTCGTGCGGTTCTTCTTCCTCGTCCACGACCCCACCACGCTGAACCGCCAGGGACCCGACATCGGCACGCAGTACCGCTCGGGCATCTACACGACCTCGGACTCGCAGCTCGAGACCGCCCGGCGGATCCTCGGCGAGGCCGCCGCGTCGGAGCGTCTCCGCGGACGCCGGATCGTGACCGAGGTCGAACCCGCCAAGACGTTCTGGAAGGCGGAGCCCTACCACCAGGACTACATCATTCGCACCGGCCGGGCGTGCCATGTGGACGTCGCCGGGGCGCTCCGGGCGATGGGCGTGTCGCCCTGACCGGCGTTCCGGCGGTTCGGCCGATGGTGCTCGCCTCCCGCCTCCGCCAAGGTTCCAGGATGCCGGTCGCCCTGCTCGGCATTCCTGCCGGCATCGTGGCCGGCATCGTCGCCTCGCTCGCTGCGGGCGGATGCGGCACCATCCGGCAGGACTCGCCCCGCCAGGTTGCGGTCGCCCCTGCGGCCGTTCCGACGGCCCGTCCGCCGCACACCTTCCTTCGGGCCACCATGGGCGGCTCGGGCCGCATCACCATCTGCACCGAGGATGCCGACGCGGCTCGGGCCGCCGCCGCCGCGGCGTTCGACCGCCTCGACGAGATCGAGCAGTCGCTGTCGGACTACCGCGAGGACAGCGAAGTCGTCCGACTCGCCTCGATGCCGGGAACGTGGCATCGGACCAGCGACATCCTCGCCGCCGCGATCGAGGCGAGCCGCCTCGTCGGCGAGGCCAGCGGCGGTCGCTTCGACGTCACCGTGGGACCGCTGAGCCGCCTGTGGCGGGAGGCCCGTCGCCGGGGCACGCCCCCGGACGAACGCGAGATCGCCGCGGCCCGCCAACGGGTCGGCTGGGAGCTGCTCGAGATGCGGCAGGAGCGGGGCGCGATGGAGATCCGCTTCGCGGTGCCCGGCATGTCCCTCGACTTCGGAGGCATCGGCAAGGGCTTCGGGGCGGACGAGGCCCTTGCGGTGCTTGCCGCCCGCGGATGCCCGGCGGCGATCGTCGATCTCGGCGGAGACATCGCGATCGGAGCGCCGCCGCAGGGGCGGCGAGGCTGGCGGATCGCCATCGCCCGGCCCGGCGGCGAACCGGAGATCCTCGAACTGGCCGAGTGCGGCATCGCCACGAGCGGCGATCGCGAGCAGCATCTCGCGGTCGGCGGCGACCGCTACAGCCATCTGCTCGATCCGCGAAGCGGCGTCGCCGCGAACCATGCCCCGACGGCGACGGCCGTCGCCCGCACCGCCGCGATCGCCGACGGCCTCGCCACCGCGATCGCCCTGCTCGACGAGGCCGATGCGGCGAGACTCGTCGAGCAGCTCGATGCATGGGCCGTCGTCGAGTCGGCGGAAAGGGAGATCTGGCGATCCGGCCACCCCCCGCCGCCGCAGACTCAGAAGCCGATGCTCAGTCCGAGGTAGGCCATCACCGCGTCGAAGCCGTCGTTGGTGTCCCCCACCCGAGCGTTGGAGAGGTGGTACCAGCGGACGCCGCCGACGAGGCGGAGGGGATCGTCGATGGCGAGGGTGAACCCCGCCCCGGCCTGCGGGCTGAACTTGATCCGGTTGGTGCCCGGCGGGACGTCCGTGCTCGCGTAGGCGAGGCCGCATCCGGCATCGGCGAAGACCGTCCAGCCCTCGCCCTCGAGGAAGTGCCACCGCAGCATCAGCCCGCCGCCGGCGATCGCCGCGGACGGCGCGTCCTTCTGCGAGAGGCCGGTCAGTTCGAGGTCGAGCACCAGCGAGAAGCGATCGATCAGGAAGTGCTCGAACTCGATGCGGAACTGGCCGCCGATCGCGGAGTCCACGCTCGCGACGGCCCCCGCCACGGCGTTGAACCGCCACGAACCGGCCTCGCCGAACCGGACCGTCTTCGCCTCGGCCGCCGCCTCGGAGGACTCTGCCATCCCCCCCTCGTCGACCATCGCGCCATCGAAGCGCGGGCCGAGACGCCCCGCATAGGCCTCACCGAGCCCCGCCGGCTCGAACCGCCACGCCGCCGAGGGTTGCAGAACGCCGTCCGCCGCCCCGCCGGCCGCCGAAGCGGGCGATGCCGCCATCGCGAGCATCACCCCCGAGGCCCCGATCGCGGCGATCCACCGCGTGCCTCGACCGATCGACGCCGCATCGCCTTGGGGGTCGGAACGCATCGCCGAATGCTACCGCCAACGCGGATCGTCTATTCTCGGAGCGATGCAATCCCGGGCACCGGCAGTGGTCACGATCGGCGCGGCCTTCTCGAGGCCATCCGGCACTCCCGCATTCGGCGGCATCGCCGCGGAGGTGGCGCTCGGCCTCGCGGCGGCGGGATGCCCCTCGACGCCGATCAGCCGCATCGGGGACGACGATGCCGGGCGAGCGATGCTCGCTGCGTTCGAAGCGGCGGGCCTGCCGACCGATGCGATGCAGATCGATCGGGACCTGCCCACCGGCCGCCTGCGGGCACCGCTCTTCGGCACCGGCGGCGAGGCCCGCCTCGACGCCCTCGCGGCCTTCGACATGCTGCAGTGGGATGGCGAGCTTGGCGGCCTCGCGGCGGGATGCAGCTGGGTGCTCTTCGACGGCACCTCCCGCCGCCACGCCCAGAGCCGCGGCACCGTCGATCGATTCCTCTACGAGGCCCGCGGGGCGACTCGAGTCTTCGATCTCTCCCGCCGGCCGCCCGGGGCGATCGATCGGACCGCGATGCTCGGCGGCCTCGAGCAGGCCGAGGTCGCGATCCTCGACGCGGCGGCGATCGATGCGATCGCCGTCGAGAGCGAACCCTCGCGGCGTCCCGAGGCGATCCTCGCCCGCTCGAACCTCGGCCTGCTCGTCGAACTCGGGCCCGCCGGCCCATGCCGCGTGTGGCGTGCCGGCGGCGATCGCTTCGAGGAGGCGCCAGGCGACGGGGCGGCGGATGCCGATGCCCGCACCGTCCGCCTGCTCGCGGCCCTGCTCGCAGGCCGTCCGCCCGCCGAGCTCCTCGCGGCGTCTGCGGCGTGAGCCTCGCCGCCACCCGAGATCCGTTCCCGCCCGCATCGGTCGCCTCGGCGGGGCCACGGAAGGCAAGGCCTTGCGTTGGCGAGGGCCAAAAGCACCGCCGTCCGGAAGCTCCGACACTTCCGGACGGCGTGCAGACGGGCCCCGAGGGGCCCGATCGTTGGCAGGTCTCAACCCCCTTCCGGGGTGAGGAACGACGAAAGGTATCGATGCCCAATCCGCCCGGTCAACGCCAAAGGAGCGTCCCGGACGAACAATGCGCCGATGGTGCTCCCGCAGTCGATCCAAACGGACCGAAACGGGCATTTGGCCGCTTTCTGGACCGGCCCATTGGATAATTCTTCACCCATGCCGGAGACGGCGGTCGCCGTCGCCGTGATCCTCGAGGACCCTTCCGCCGACACGCCCTTGCTGCGGGTGCTGCTGGCGCGGCGGCCCGCGGCGGCGATCCGCGGAGGCCTGTGGGAGTTCCCCGGCGGCAAGATCGAAGCGGGCGAGCGAGTCGAGGATGCGGCGGCGCGGGAGGCCGCCGAGGAGGTCGGCATCGAGATCGAGGTGCTCGCGTCGCTCGCCTCGGCCGCCGATCGCGACGACCGCCTCGAGCGGGAGCAGTCGGTTCGCCTGCACGCGGTGATCGCGCAGCCTCGTGGCGACCGCGTGCCGCAGCCGCTCGCCGCGGAGGAGCTTCGCTGGGCCCGCCTCGAGGAGCTCGACGCCCTGCCCACGCCGCCGGGGAACCGCGCGATCCACACGGCGCTTCGCAACTGGGCCGCCTCGCGAACGCCGTCGCATCGCTGAAGCCGCCTCGGCGGCAACCCCTCAGGGCGCCGCGGGCGGCACGCGGTCGGCCGCTTCGATCTCCCGCTGCAAGCCCTCGAGCTCGTCCTGCCCGCTTCGCCGACCCGCGGCCTCTTCGCCGAGCAGTTCGAGGCGGAGGACCTTGGCCCGCTCGAGCACCGCCTCGGGATCGTCGCGGCGGGGCTCGAGGACGAAGTGCCACTCGTTGCGGCTGACCAGCTCGATCGGGAGCAGCTCGGCGACGAGGTCGGGGCCGATCCAGTCCCACGGCGGGGCCTTGGCGGTCGCGGAGGTGTCGAGCGGCGCATGGCCGTCGAGCCGCAGCTGCAGGTCGTACTCGCCGTAGTAGGTGATCTCCGCCGTCACCGGCGTCCGCCCGATCTCCCGATCGTTCAGCAGCACCAGGGCTCCGCTCGGCTCGCTCGTGATCGACACGGTCCGCCGCACGCAGGCCGCGTTGGCGAACGCCGCCGCCGCGATCGCCGAGCACGCCGCAACCCGAAGAATCGGCTTCATCCGAACTCGTCTCCTCGGAAGGTCGAGGCCAGATAGGCTTCCCGCACCGCGGGGTCGTTGATGATGGTGCGGGGATCGCCCTCCCGAAGGTTGCGGCCCTCGTGGATGATGTAGGCGCGGTGGCAGATCCGCAGGGTCTGCTGCACGTTGTGGTCGGTGACGAGCATGGCGATCCCCTGCTCGGCGAGGCGTCGGACCTCCTGCTGCAGCTCCTCGACGGTGTGGGGGTCCACCGCCGCGAACGGCTCGTCGAGGAGCATGAGGCGGGGACGCGTGATCAGGGCCCGGGCGATCTCGAGGCGCCGCCGCTCGCCGCCGGAGCAGGTCCCCGCCGCCTCCCTCGCCTTGTGCCGCAGGCCGAACTGGTCGAGCAGCTCTGCGGCCCGCTGCCGCCTCGCGACCCGGGGGATTCCGGTCGTCTCGAGGATCGCGAGCAGGTTCTCCTCGACGGTGAGCCGCTGGAAGACGCTCGGCTCCTGGCTCAGGTAGCCCATGCCCGCAAGCGCGTGGCGGTACATCGGCAGGTAGGTCACGTCGCGTCCCTGGAAGTGCACCCGTCCGCCCTCGGGGGTGATCATCCCGATGGTCATGCGGAACGAGGTGGTCTTGCCGGCGCC
>CAZQUA010000056.1:12033-12376 GCA_964596455.1 uncultured Isosphaeraceae bacterium | reverse complement strand
GAGCCGCGGCTTCCGGTGGTCAGGTCGCTCACCTGCGAGACCTGGAAGCCGAACGCGTAGGCGTAGAAGAACGCCGCCTGCTTGGCATTGCCCACGAAGAAGCGGACATGGTCCACGTCGATCAACTGCAGCGGGTCGGTCGAGGCGCCGGTCTCGGCCGCGGAGGAGGGGGAGATCGTGGTCATGGGAAGCTCCCAGAGAGGGGAAACCTGAATGATAGACGCGGATGGACGGAGTCAGCCCCGTCCGGCCGCGTTCGGTCCGTCGGGCAACCGAACGCCGCGAGCCGACCGAGCCGACCGAGGCGACCGAGGCGACCGAGGCGGATCTCGATCGGCCGGCA
>CAZQUA010000056.1:0-12023 GCA_964596455.1 uncultured Isosphaeraceae bacterium | reverse complement strand
CTCTGGGACTGCGAGCTGTACCGCCGAGGACGCCGCGGCGCGACGAACGCGGCGGCACGAGGCGCTCGCCATCCGCCGCGCCGCCGTATCATCCCCGCCATGACCCGCCCCAAGACCGGCGTCGCCGCCCTCGAGACCGTCGAACCCGTCGGCAAGCGGGTCCTCATCCGCAAGGACGCCGACCGCAAGGTCACCAAGGTCGGCATCCACCTGCCCGACAAGATGGAGATCCCCACCCTCACCGGCCGCGTGGTGGCGGTGAGCGCCTTGGTCGAGCGGGACGAGGACTATCCGGTCAAGCAGTACGACAAGGTGCTGTTCAATCCGCGGCATGCGATCCCCGTCGACTTCGAGGGCGACAATCGCCTCTTCGTGGTCCCGATCGAGGACGTGGTGGCGGTCTTCCGCAAGGCCGGCGGCGAGTGAGGCCGCACGCGGCCCTCGGCGGGATCGCCGGCCGGCGGGCGGCGGCGGATCGGCGGGAGCCGGCGGATGCCCGGGCCTGATCGCGACGCTCGCAGCGTGCGGGTCGAGGCAGCGCAGCGGCCGTTGCGCGGCGTCGTGCGGGCGGCCGGCTCGAAGAGCCTCTCGCAGCGGGCCCTGCTGCTCGCAGCGATCGCGGAGGGCGAGTCGACGCTCGCGGGCGTGCTCGACGCCGAGGATCCCCGCCGCCTGATCGAGGCGCTGCGGTCGCTTGGCGTCGGCATCCGCGAGTCGCGGCCGAGCGGCGACGCCGCGGAGGGCTCGATCGATCTCGCGATCGAGGGGACCGGCGGCCGCCTGCGGGGCGGTGCGACGCTCGACCTCGGCGAGAACGCGACCGGGGCCCGCACCCTCATGGCGATCGCGACGCTCGCGGACGCGCCGGTCCGCATCGACGGCGGCGAGCGCCTGCGGGCGCGTCCGATGGGCGACGGCATCGCCCTGATCCGCGCCGCGGGCGGCGAGGTGACGGAACTCGCCGCGGCCGGCTCGCTTCCGGTCGAGATCCGCCCCGGAGCCCGCGGCGGCCAACTCGCCATCGGCCGCACCGCATCGAGCCAGTTCGTCTCGGCGCTGCTGCTCGCCGCGCCGGCATGGCCGCTGGGCGTCGATCTCTCGTTCACGCATCCGCCCACGAGTCCGTCCTATCTCGACCTCACCATCCGCAGCCTCGAGGCGTGGGGCGTCGAGGTCGCATCGCGAGGCGGCGAACGGGGCCTCGAGCAAGTGGCGGTGCCGCCGCAGGCGATTCGCGGGCGGGCGTGCCGGATCGAGCCGGATGCGAGCACCCTGCTCGTCTTCGCGGCGATCGCCGCGGCGGTGCCCGGATCGGAGATTCGCCTCGACGGCCTCGACGCGGCGAGCCTGCAGCCGGACCGCCTCGCGATCGAGCCGCTCCGGGCGATGGGAGTCGCCATCGAGTCCGCCGACGGCGGCATCGCCGTCGCGGGGCCGCCGCGTCTGGCGGCGATCGACTGGCCCTGCGGATCGATCCCCGATGCGGTGCCGTGGCTGGCGGTGCTGGCGGGACTTGCCGAGGGACGCAGCCGCCTGCGGCAACTCGACACCCTGCGGGGCAAGGAGAGCGACCGGATCGCGGCGATCGAGACGCTGCTTCGGAGCCTCGGCGTCGCCGTCGCGTCGGGCCTCGCCGCGGATGGGGCCTTCCTCGAGATCGAGGGCGGGTTCCGCGGCCAGGGCCGGGTGCTCGCCGATCCTCGCCGGGACCACCGGATCGCGATGGCCGCCGCAGTCGCGGGCGTTCGCCGCGGCGGGGTCGAGATCGCCGACCCCGCCTGCGTGGCCAAGAGCGACCCCGGCTTCTGGCGGCGTCTCGCCGCGCTCGCCCCCGGCAGCGTGCAGGCGTGACCCGGCCGGTGCTGGCATCGCCGCCTCGCTGCGCCGATACTGCGGCGGTGCATCCCTTCTGGACCTTCGTTCGCCGCCTGCGACGCCACCGCGTCGCGGTCGCCGGCGCCCTGCTCTTCGCGTTCATCTCCGCGGGCGGCCTCGGTGCCGGCCTCGTCTCGCTCGGGCCGCTGCTGACGCTGATCCTCGAGGGCAAGGACGGCGTGTCGCTGCAGTCGCTCGCCCGCGAACGGATGGAGCAGGGCGGGTTCCCGCCGATTCCGGCGGAGCTGGTCGAGATCCTGCCGGTCGAGCCGCTGCCGGGGGTGATGCTCATCATGGGCGGCCTGCTGCTGCTGACGCTCTTCGGGGCCACCGCGAACTTCCTGCACCAGTTCCTCTCGGCCACGGTGGTGTCGCGGGCGGTCGCCGCGGTCCGCCTCGAGGCGTTCCGGCACGCGATCTCGCTGCCGGTGGGAGTGGTCGTCGAGCGGGGGCCGGCGGAGCTGATCAGCCGGGTGATCCGCGACAGCGGCGAACTCCAGGCGGGACTCTCCGCCCTGCTCGGCCGCGCCGTGGCCCAGGCGACCCGCGGCCTTGCGGGCCTCGCGGCGGCGTTCTGGTTCGACTGGCGTCTGACCCTCGCGGCGCTGGTGATCGCGCCGCCGATCGGGATCGTGATCAAGCAGTTCGGCCGGCGGATCCGCCGCGGCACCCGCGGGGCCCTCGAGGCGCAGGAGTCGCTGCTGCGGGCCTGCAACGAGTCGCTGCAGGGCCTGCGGAGCTTCAAGGCGGCGGTGGCGGAGCGGGCGGCGCTGCGGCGGTTCAACGCCGCCAATCGCCGCCTGCTGCGCGAGGAGCTGCGGATCCGCACCGCAAGGGCGTTGGCGAGCCCGCTCGTCGAGGCCCTCGCGGTGGCGGTGCTCGCGAGCCTCGCGGTGGTCGCGGCGGCGCAGATCCTCGACGGCCGCCTCGATCTCGAGAGCTTCGTGCTCGCCCTCGGTTCGCTCGGGATCGCCGGCGCCGCGTTCAAGCCGATGACGGCGCTGGCCCACGACATCCAGGCCTCCTCGGCGCCGGCGGAGCGTCTGCTGCAGCTGCTCGCGGTGCCGACGGAGCGGGGTCCCCAGCGGGAGGCGCTGCCGCCGTTGCCGAGGCATCGGCGGGAGATCCGCTTCGAGGGGGTCTCCTTCCGCTATCCCGGGGCCGCGAGAGAGGCGCTCCATGAGATCGACCTCACGATCGCCCACGGCGAGCGGGTGGCGGTGGTGGGCCCCAACGGCTGCGGCAAGACCACGCTGCTGTCGCTGCTGCCGCGCCTGCTCGAGCCCACGCAGGGGCGGGTGCGCATCGACGGGCAGGACCTCGCCGCGGTGAACCTGCGGAGCCTGCGGCGGCAGATCGGCGTGGTCAGCCAGGAGCCGGTGCTCGTCCGCGGGACGATCGCCGAGAACATCGCCTTCGGCCTCACCGACGCTCCGCGGGAGCGGCTCGAGGCCGCGGCTCGCCTCGCGAGGGCGGCGGGATTCATCGAGGCGCTCCCCCGCGGCTACGACACCGAGGTGAGCGAGCAGGGGGCGAGCCTGTCCGGCGGGCAGCGGCAGCGGATCGCGATCGCTCGGGCGATCCTGCGGGATCCGGCGATCCTGCTGCTCGACGAGGCCACCAGCCAGGTCGATGCGGAGAGCGAGGAGCTCATCAACGCCGCGATCGCGGAGTTCTCGGTGGGCCGGACGGTGATCGTCATCGCCCATCGCCTCTCCACGGTGCTCTCGGCGGATCGCATCGTGATGGTCGCCGGGGGGCGGATCGCCGACGATGGCACCCACGAGGAGCTGCTCGACCGCTGCGAGGAGTACCGCCGTCTTGTGAAGACCCAGATGGTGGCGGCGTGAGCGGGGCACGCCTCGCGCCGCTGCTGCTCGCGATCGCGGCATGCCACGGCGGCGACGCCCCGCCTCCTCCGGCGGACGCGGCGATCTCGCCGCGGGTGGTCTCGTTGAGCCCGGCGATCACGCGGACGCTGCTCGATCTCGGCGCCGCGGACCGCCTCGTCGGCCGGACGCCGTTCTGCCGGGATCTGCCCGCGTCGGTGCCGGCGGTGGGCAGCCTGCTCGAGATCGACTTCGAGGCGCTGCTTGCGGCCTCGCCGGATCTCGTCCTTGTGCAGCCGCCGGCGGGCGGGGCCGATCCGGCGCTGGCCGCCACCGCGGCCGAGCGGGGCTTCCGGATCGAGTCCTTCCGCATCGACGGCCTCGGCGATCTCGCGTCGCTGCTCGAACGACTGCCCGAGGCGATGGCCGACGCCGCCGAGCCCGCCGCCGCGGCGGAGTGGTCCGAACGGGCGGCGTCGCTGCGAACCCGTCTCGAGGCGGCGTGCCGGCCGCTCGCACCGCCTCCGGCGGGCACGGTGGCGGTGCTCTTCTCGCTCGAGCCGCCGATGGCGTTCGGGCAGGGCACCTTCGTGGGCGAGTTCCTCGATCGCCTCGGCGTCGCGAACGCGGTGGAGGCCCGCGGCTATCCGGAACTTTCCCTCGAGGATCTTGTCCGGCTCGATCCGGGCCTATTAGTGCTGCTGCGGGAGCGGGCGGCTTCGGAGGCGACCCTCGCTCGCCTCGCGTCGCTGCCGGCTGCGGCGGCGGGGCGGGTGCGGCAGGTCGAGCATCCCGAGGCCCTGACCCCGGGCAGCGGCTGGATCGGCGCCGCGGAGTCGTTGCGGCAGGCGATCGCCGACGGATTCCCGCCATGACGCGGCGGGCGTTCGCGATGGTGCTGCTCGTGGCGGCCGCCGCCGGCGTGGTGCTGCTTCGCCTGCTGATCGGAAGGGCGTGGGATGGCGGGCAGTGGTCGATCGAACTCGGTTGGCCCGATCCGCAGGTGCTGCCGTTCCGCCTGAACGCCGTCGCAAGCGCCGGGATCGTCGGGATGAGCCTCGGCCTCTCGGGCCTCTTCCTGCAGGTGCTGCTCCGCAATCCGCTCGCCTCGCCGTTCGTGCTGGGGATCTCGAGCGGCGCCAGTCTCGGCATCGCGGTGTCGCTGGCGGCCTCGATCGGCCTCGGCGTCGCGTTGCCGGCGGCGGGCACGGTGGTTCCGGCGTTCGTGGGGGCGATGGCGACCCTTGCGGCGGTCTCGCTCGCGGGGCGGCGGCGGGGCGGTCTCGATCCGCTCACGCTCGTCCTCGCGGGCGTCGTGGTGTCGAGCCTCTGCGGGGCCCTGCTGCTCGTGGTGCATCACCTGCTGCCGGTGGGGGTGCGGGGCGATCTGATCACCTGGACGATGGGCCGCATCGACGAGCGGCCCGAACCGGGCGTGCTCGCCGCCGGGGCCGCGGTGCTCGCGGCGGGCCTGCTTGCGGGCATGCTCGCGGCGAAGGCGCTGGACGTCGCCGGCCTCGGCGAGGAGGAGGCGATCTCGGTGGGCCTGGCGATCTCCCGCCTGCGATGGCTGCTGCTGGCCGCCGCGGGTTTGCTCGCGGCCTCGGCGGTCGCGATCGCCGGGCCGATCGGATTCATCGGGTTGATCGCGCCGCATGCCGCGAGGCTGCTGGTGGGCGTGCGGCATCGCCTGGTGGTGCCCGCGACGGCCCTCTGCGGCGTGGTGCTGCTGGTGGGCGCCGATGCGGCGAGGCAGCCGATCGATTTCGGCGCGGGGCGGTTGCCGGTGGGGGTGCTGACGGCGTTGCTCGGCGGACCCGCGTTCCTCTGGTTGCTGCATCGCGGCCGCCTCGAGGGCTGGTCGTGAGCGTCGCCGCGGCGGAGGCGGGGCCGGTCTCGGTCGCCCTGCGGGAGGTGACGCTCGCCGTCGGCTCGCGGCGGGTGCTGGCGGGCGTCACCGCCGAGGCGAGGGGCGGCGCGATCACCGCGATCGTCGGCCCCAACGCGGTCGGGAAGACCACCCTGCTGCGGTCGATCGCGGGGCTGCTGCCGCCGCTTGAGGGGCGAATCGAGCTTCGCCTCGGCGGCCGCACGCTCGAGCCGCACCGGCTCTCGCCGCGGTCGCGGGCGGCGATGCTCGCCTACCTGCCGCAGCAGGTGCGACTGCCGGCGGGCTTCACCGTCGAGGAGATCGTCGCGATGGGGCGGTACGCCCTCCCGGACGATCCGCGGCGGGTCGATGCGGCGATCGCCCGCCTCGGACTTGGCGACCTGCGGGACCGGGCGGTGCACACCCTCTCGGCGGGGCAGCAGCAGCGGACCGCGATCGCCCGGGGACTCGCCCAACTGGCCCGCGGGGGCGTCCTGCTGCTGGATGAGCCGTTTGCGGCCCTCGATCTTCGGGCGAGCCACGAACTGGCCGGCGTGCTGGCGTCGGTGGCTGCCGAAGGGGCGGCGGTCCTGGTCAGCATCCACGACCTGCTGCTGGCCCGGCGCCTCGCGAGCCATGCGTGGCTGCTCGAGGCGGAGCGTCTCGCCGCGGCCGGGCCCCTCGGGGAGGTGCTGCGGCCGGATCGCCTCGCTCGCCTCTTCGGCCCGGCGGCGGCGTGGCTGGCATCGGATCCGCCTGCCCCTACGATGGAGGCATGCCCGGATCCGGCTTTTGGTTCTTCGTCCTGATCATCGTCATCAACCTGGTGATCGGGATCGTCCGCAAGGTGGCCGAGCGGCGGGCGGCCCGGGAAGCGGCGCTCAAGGCCGGCACCGGGACGGCGTCGCCGGAGTCGTCGCCGCGGCGGGAGTCCCTGCAGGGCGGCGGCGGGAACTACGAGGTCATTCTCGAGCGGGCCGGCGAGCGGCACATGGATGTGATGCGGCTGCTGCGGCACGACCTCGGCATGGATCCGGCCACCGCGATGATGGTGGTCGCCTCGACGCCCGCGCCGATCGCGGTGGGCATCTCGCGAGGCGACGCGGGCCTGCTTCGAAGCCGCCTCGAGGAGCTCGGCGCCGGCGTTGTGGTGCGGCGAAGCTCGGCTTCGACCGGTGAAGGATCCGCGGCGGTTGCCGCTGCGGCGTCGCAGTCGTCGCGGGCTCGCTCCGCGGAGGGCACCTTCGAGCAGGTGTACAGGGTCGCGCAGCGGACCGAGGAGAAGCCCGTCCGGCCTTCGCGAAAGGCCCGGTCCGCGAGCGGCGAACCATCGGCCCCCGCTCGCAAGGGGGCATCGGCCGCTGCGGCCTCGCCCCGCACGCCGTCTTCACGGACGCCGTCTTCGCGGACGCCCTCCCCGCAGACGCCAGCCAGGCAGACGCCATCCCCGCGGGCACCGACGCTTCCGGCCGCTCCTCAGGCTCGACCGGCCCGCGCCGCGGCCGACCGGCAGTGGCCGCCGATCCCGGAGGCCGAGCCGGCGAGGCCCACGCTCAGCGAGGTGGCGGCGGCGGCGGGCGAAGCGAGACTCGACACGCGGTCGATCCTCGGCGAGACCCAGGATCCGCGAAGCCTGCAGCGGGCGTTTGTTCTTGCGGAGCTGCTTCAGCCTCCGGTGTCGATGCGGCCCGAAGGCCGCGGCGGCCGCTGAGCGGTTGTCCGCAAGGCCTCGCGGCAGCGAAGGCCATCGATTCAGACGGGTTGGGTGGGTTTCACGGGGGGTTTCGCGGGAGATCCCCCGCCGATAGCGGGAGATCGCGCGAGTTGGTACCCTTTCGCCCCATTCCGCCCGGGATTCGCCGGACGGAACCCCCGACCGCGGGGAAAGCGGGTCGAGACCATTCGAGATGATCGACATTCGCAAGTTGAAGGAACTCGTCCGGCTGATGGTCAGTCACGACCTCACCGAGATCGATCTCCGCGACAAGGCCGAGCAAGTGACGATCCGGCGGCAGAGCCTGACCTCGCCGCCGCAGGTGGTGGCCCACTCGGTGCCGGCGGCCGCCCCGATGGCGGCCCCGCCGTCCGCAGCGGCTCCGGTTCCGGCCGCGGCCGCCCCGGCAACCCCCCCGGCGGCCCCTCCGGCCGCGGAGGACAACCGGGTGCGGATCGAGAGTCCCATGGTGGGCACCTTCTATTCGGCGTCGGCGCCGGACAAGCCGCCCTTCATCAAGGTCGGCGACAGCGTCGGTCCGGACACCGTCGTCTGCATCGTCGAGGCGATGAAGGTCTTCAACGAGATCAAGGCGGAAGTGTCCGGCGTGGTCGACGAGGTGCTCGTCCGCAACGGCACCCCGGTCGAGTTCGGGCAGCCGCTGTTCCTTCTTCGGGCCCGCTGACCCTCGGGGCAGGCCGCCCGGGAGGGGCCGGCAACCCCGGGATCGATCCTCGCGGGCCGCCTCGCCGGGCTCCAGGACACTTCGCATGTTCTCACGCGTGCTGATCGCCAATCGGGGCGAGATCGCCCTGCGGATCATCCGGGCCTGCCGGGAGCTCGGCATCGAGCCGGTCTGCGTGTACTCGGAGGCGGATCGCGAGGGGCCGTGGCTCGCCCACGCCGAGCAGACCGTCTGCATCGGGCCCGGGCCCGCCAAGGAGAGTTACCTCCGCATCGACCGCATCATCTCGGCGGCGGAGATCACCAACGCCGACGCGATCCATCCCGGCTACGGCTTCCTCTCGGAGAACGCCCACTTCGCGGAGGTCTGCCGGGACTGCCGGATCGAGTTCATCGGCCCCAGCCCCGAGGCGATGGCGCAGCTCGGCGACAAGATCGCGGGGCGTCGCCTCGCCAAGAGCGTGGGTCTGCCGGTGTTCCCCGGCTCCGACGGCGCCCTCGAGGACCCCGAGGAGGCGATCGAGGTCGCCAAGGCGATCGGCTTCCCGGTCATCGTGAAGGCGGCGGCGGGCGGGGGCGGACGGGGCATGCGGATCGCCCGCAACGAGGAGTCGCTTCGGGCGGGTCTCGAAAGCGCCCGGCAGGAGGCGTCCGCCGCGTTCGGCAACGGCGCGGTGTACGTCGAGAAGTTCCTCGAACGGGCGAGGCATCTCGAGATCCAGGTGCTCGGCGACAAGCACGGCAACGCGGTGCATCTCTTCGAGCGGGACTGCACCAGCCAGCGGCGGCACCAGAAGCTGATCGAGGAGGCACCGGCGCCGAACATCGATCCCGCCAAGCGGGACCGGGTCGCGGCGGCCGCCGCCGAGCTGATCCGCGCGGCGTCCTACGCGGGTGCGGCGACCGTCGAGTTCCTGATGGACGCGAACCACGACTTCCACATGCTCGAGGTCAACACCCGCGTGCAGGTGGAGCATCCGGTGACCGAGATGATCACCGGGGTCGACATCGTCAAGGAGCAGATCCGGGTGGCCTCCGGCGAGCCGCTCTCGGTGCGGCAGGAGGACCTGCGGATCCTCGGCCACGCCATCGAGGTTCGCCTGAACGCGGAGGACCCCGACCGCAACTTCATGCCGCAGGCGGGACGGATCGACCGCTTCGTGGCCCCGGGAGGCCCGGGCATCCGCCTCGACAGCCATGCCCGGGCGGGCTACCGGATCCCGCCCAACTACGACTCGATGATCGGCAAGCTGATCGCCTTCGGATCCGACCGCTCCGTGGCGATCGCCCGCCTGCGGCAGGCCCTGCGGGAGATCGAGATCGGCCCGATCCGCACCACCGTGCCCCTCCACCAGCGTCTCCTCGAGAGCGTGCCCTTCGTGAACGCGGCGTTCGACATCCACTACGTGGAGCGTCTCCTGAAGGGCGAGGAGCACTGATCCGGCGGGGCCCGGGTGGGAACGAGCCGCGACTCGGCCCGCCTCCATAGACTCGCCCCGTGAGCGACGACCCGCTCCAACCCGGCGGCCGCGGCAAGGTCCTGCTTGCGATGAGCGGCGGCGTCGACTCCTCGGTCGCGGCGGTGCGGCTGCGGCGGCAGGGGTACGAGGTCGTGGGCTGCTTCATGCGGCTCGGCACCGCCGACGAGCCGGAGGGCCTCGTCGAGGGGGCCGACGCGCCCGCGTGCCGGCCCTCGCCCCGCAAGCAGGGCTGCTGCTCGGTCAACGACGCCGCCGATGCCCGCCTCGTCGCGGCGCGGCTGGGCATTCCCCTCTACGTCTGCAACTTCCGCCGGGAGTTCGGGCGGGTGATCGACTACTTCGTGGGCGAGTACAACGCCGGCCGCACCCCCAACCCCTGCGTCCGCTGCAACGACTGGCTGAAGTTCGGGCGCCTGCACGACTACGCCGAGGAGCTTGGCTGCGGCTGGGTCGCGAGCGGGCACTACGCCCGCATCGCGGCAGGCTCCGACGGAGCCCCGCGGCTGGCGCGGGGCCTCGATCGGGCGAAGGACCAGTCCTACGTGCTCTTCGGGATCCGCCCCGACCGCCTCGCGCGGACGCTGCTGCCGATCGGCGATCTCCGCAAGAGCGAGGTCCGCGAGATCGCCCGCGGCGAACGCCTGCCGGTCTTCGACAAGCCGGACTCCCAGGAGATCTGCTTCGTGCCCGACCGCGACTACGCGGGCCTTCTCGCCCGCCGCACCCCCGAGGCGATCCGGCCCGGCCGCCTCGTGGACCCCGAGGGCCGCGACCTCGGCGAGCACCCCGGCCATCAGCACTTCACGATCGGGCAGCGGCGGGGCCTCGGGGTCGCGGCCGGCGTGCCGCTGGTGGTGCTGTCCAAGCACGCCGCCCGCAACGAGGTGGTGGTGGGCCCGCGGGGGTCGGCGGGTTCGGTCGGCGCTATCGCGGCGGAGGTGAACTGGTTCGGAGCACCCCCGTCCTCGCCGATCCGCTGCGAGGCCCAGTGGCGGGCCCATGGCGAGGCGATGGCCGCCGAGGCGACGCTCGCCGATGGCGACGATGGCCGGCCGCGCCTCGAGGTCCGCTTCGGCGAGCCGCAGGAGCCGCTCGCGCCGGGGCAGGCGATCGTGTGCTACCGAGGCAGCGAGGTGCTCGGCGGAGGCTGGATCGAGCGGTCGCTGCCGACGGAGTGAGGGCGACGATCAGCCGATCAGCGAGCCGGGCACGCCGGTCGCGAGCGCCAGGAGATAGGCCGCGAACATCGCCGCGAGGATGCTGCCCTCGATCCGGGAGACCCGACGCCCGGTCGCCGCGAACGGCAGCAGCAGCAGCGCGGCGAGGATCATCAGCGGCATGTCGAACCGGAAGACCTGCGGGTCGATCTCGATCGGGTGCACCGCGGCGGTCAGGCCGAGGATGCCGAGGACGTTGAAGATCCCCGAACCCACGATGTTGCCGAGCCCGAGATCGGATCGGCCCCGAAGCGCCGCCACGAGGCTGGTGACGAGTTCCGGCATCGAGGTGCCGATCGCCACGATGGTGAGGCCGATGACCAGCTCCGAGATGCCCAGCGACGTCGCGAGGGAGACCGCCGACTCGACGAGCATCGTCGAGCTCCATACCAGCACCCCGATGCCCGCCCCCGTCAGCAGGACGTTGAACCAGGCCGATCCGCTCCAGCCGCTCGGATGCGGCGCCGCGGACTCGTCCACCGCGCCTCGCCCGCTTCGCCAGCTGCGGTAGAGAAACAGCAGCAGTCCCGCGAAGAAGAGGATGCCCGTGATCCGGCCGAGCACGCCGCCGGTCGCGAGGGCCGCGTAGGGCAGGGCGGAGACCGCCACGAGCAGCAGGATGTCCCGCAGCACCGAGCGGCCGTCGACGGGGATCGGCTTGACGACCGCGACCAGGCCCACCACCAGCAGCACGTTGGCGATGTTGGAGCCGACCACGTTCCCCACCGCGATCTCGGGCACCTCCCGAAGCGCCGCCACCACCGACGCGGCGAGCTCGGGGGCGCTCGTCCCGAAGCCGACGATGGTCATGCCCACCACGAACGGCGAGATCCCGGCGCGGAAGGCCAGGGTGCTCGAGCCCCGCACCAGCATCTCCGCCCCCGCGGTCAGCAGGAGCAGCGAGAGCAGCAGCAGCAGCAGGGAGGCCAGCATCGAAGGGCGGCGATGGTAGCGAAGCCGCCCCGATCCGCCCGATAGGATGGCGTCGCGCCGCGTCCGCGGGACGCGCCGGCATCCGCACCACCGGACCCATCGACATGGCGAGCGCCTCGATCCAGGACATCCAGGCCCACCTCGGAGCCGAAGCCGAATCCCTTCTCGCCCATCGCGCCAAGGTCGACCGCGGCCTGCTCCAGCTGCCCGGCCCCGACTTCATGGATCGCGTGTGGATGCCGAGCGACCGCAGCCCGCAGGTGCTGCGCTCGATCGGGGCGATCCTCGGCCACGGCCGCCTCGCCGGCACCGGCTACGTCTCGATCCTCCCGGTCGACCAGGGCATCGAGCACAGCGCCGGGGCGAGCTTCGCGCCGAACCCGATCTACTTCGACGGCGAGAACATCGTGAAGCTCGCGA
>CAZQUA010000055.1:0-12446 GCA_964596455.1 uncultured Isosphaeraceae bacterium | reverse complement strand
CTGCTGCACGCTGTCGCGGTCGAGGCGGGTGGCGACCGGCTCGAGCAGTCGCCACGACCGCCCCTGCCGCTCGAGGCGGACCTCGCTGCCCCCGACGAGCAGGCGGATCGCGTCCGGCTCGGGGCGATCCGCCTCGAAGAGGCTGCGACTCCGCCAGTTCCGGGGATCGTCGGCGAGCAGGCGGTCGTGCAGCTCGGAGCTCGCCGCATGGATCGCATCCTCGCCGCGGCGGCGGAGCCATGCCCGTCCCGCGACGCTTCGACGCCCGAGGTCGATCGCGAGCTCCTGCCGGCGATCGCCCTCGCTCCAGCGGAAGGCGACCTCGGCGAGCGGCGGGTCGAGGCCTACCTCGACGATCTCGCCGTCGCCGCCGCGGGGCAGCGCGGACGCCGCGAGGGTGCGGCTCGAGCGGAGCGACTCCGCGGCGACGATCATCCGCCGCGCGGCGGCGGCGTCGATCGGATGGGGGAAGGGCGACGCCTGCCGCCACACGCCCTCCTCCCGAAGCAGTCGCCAGGCAGCGTCGCCGCGGCGGATCTCGATCTCGTCGATCCGTTCGATCGGCAGCTCCTCCGCCGAGAGCAGCGGCTGCGGCCCCGCGGTCGGGCCCTCGCCGCGGCCGTCGAGCCAGGACGCCGCCAGCAGCGAGATCGCCGCCGCCGCGGCGATGAGCATGGTGGTGGCGATCCTCATGCGGCGCGGTCCCTTCGCCACAGCACCAGGCCTCCGGCAAGGAGCGGCAGCAGCGGCAGCACCGCCAGCAGCAGCACGCCCCAGGTCCGGCGGACCTCCGGGCCGATGCCGCCGAGCCGGGCGATCTCGCCGCCGCCGCCCGCCGCGACCCACTCGTCGAGGCCGACCAGCCACGCGGCACCCGCCCGCATCAGTTCCCGATTGCCGGGGTGGGCCCACGCGAACCGCTCGCCCCCGAGGGAGACCGCGAGGTCCGCGAGCGAGGAGAGCATCCATGCCGAGGACGCGACCGCCAGCACCCGCTGCGTCCGACTCTCGCCGGGCATCGCCCGCTCGATCGCCAGCACCAGCGGCATCGCCGCATCCTGCCGCTTCCTCGCGGGGACCTCGGCGGCCTCCCGCAGGCGTCGCCAGTCCTCCTCGACCCAGCGGCGAGGCGAGGGCGGAAGCGACAGCACCGCCTCGATGCGGGCGGTCGCCGCGTCGTCGGCGGTGAGAGGCACGGGGTAGGCGACGGCGACGCTGCGTTCGGCGAGGGCTCGCCCGAGCGGATGGGCCTCCGCGGCGTCGCGGGTCGCGTGCAGCGATCGAACCTCGCGGTCCCTCTCGCCCTCGGGCAGTTCGAGCACCACCCGCGAGGTGTCCGCGGTCACGCCGAGCGGCTCCAGCAGCGCTGCCCACGGATCCCGCTGCCCGACGAGCGGCAGCACGCTCGGAGCCATGCTCAGCACCAGCGGCTCGCCCTGCTCGAGCAGGCGGCGGGCCTCGTCGATCAGGGCCCGCTCGCGGGGGGAGGTCTCGAGGCTCGTGCGACGAAGGGGGGGCAGCACCACCCAGGCGGCCCGTTGCCCGGGGCGAAGCAGCGGCGGGGCCGTCGAGCCCACGCCCCACTCGCGGACCTCGAAGCCGGAGGCGCGAAGCTCGTCCGCGACCGCCGCGAGGTCGCCGCCGCCCTCCCGACGGCTCAGCAGCGACAGCGGCTCGCTGTGCAGGAACACCACCATCGGCGGCGCGTCCTGCCCGAGTCCGCGGATCGCCGCGGCCAGCAGTTGCTCGCCACGGAAGCGGCGATCGAAGCGGACGCCCTCGTCGTCGCCCTGCGCCACCGCCGGGAAGAGCTGCCAGCCGGGAATGCTCGCGGCCCCGCCGGGCCCGGTGACGACCGCGGCCTCGCCGCTCGCGACCGCACGGGCGATCTCGTCGAGCCCGAGCGGCGGCAGGCGTTCGAGGCGATCCATGGAGTCCCGCAGCGACTGCGCCACGGCGACCGCGTCGGCATCGCGGGGAAGCCCCGTGGCGAGCTGGTCCGACCGCAGGCGGTGATGGGCCGCGAGGGCGCTGCGAGCGCCCTCCCAGTCGGGGAAGGGCCGCGAAGCCGAGGTCTCGAGCAGGCCTCGGATCTCGCCGGCGAGGCGGGGACCGGTGGCGAGGATCTGCTCGAAGAGCGACGCCACCGCGGCGAGCGGTTCGCGGCGGGGGTCCTCCGCGGGCATCCCCTCGAGCGAGGCGGTCGTCGTCGGCAGTCGCGCCGCGGCGAACGATTCGAGGCGATCGAGATCCGCAAGTGCGGCCTCGACCTCGCGGGCGAAGGCGGCGGTCTCCGTGGCGAAGGCCGCTTCGAGCGAGGCGAGCAGGCGTTCGTAGGCCGCGAGATCCGCTGGATCGGCGGGATCGATCCGCCCGGTCCGCAGGCCCGGCCTCGCGGCCTCGAACCGCCGCAGCACCTCGTCCACCTGCCGCAGCATCGCGGAGTCGCCCTCGCCGGGCACCACGAGCAGATCGATCGCCCAGGTCCCCTCCGGAAGATTCGCCAGCAGCGACACCGTTTCCGGCGAGAGCGCGTACGCGCGGGTGCGGGTGAGGTCGAGGCGGATCCGCAGCGGTTCGGTCGAGAGCAGGCGAACGGCGCCGACCGCCAGCGCCGCCACCGCCGCGACCCGCGCCGCCGTGTGCAGCCACCGCCCCGGCCGAGCGGCGCCGGAAGCGGGGGCCATCCGCGGACGGGAGAGGCAGAGCGTCGCCAACGCCAGGCAGGCCGCCGCCGCCGCGACGAAGTAGGCGGCGTTGCCGCTGTCGAAGAGGCCGATCACGAAGGCGTCGAGGCGGCGAAGCGGATCGGTCTCGCGGAGGGCCGCCGCGAGCGGCGGGGGGCTCCAGGAAGGCAGCAGCTTCACCGCCAGCACCAGGCCGAGGCACGGCATCATCGTGGCCAGGTACGCAAGCAGCTGGCTCGAGACCGCGCTCGAGGCCAGGATCCCCAGGGCCACGATCGAGCCGCCGACGAGCAGCAGGCCGAGCAGGCCGCAGGCGAGTTCCCCGAAGTCGGGCGAGCCGTGGAGCTCGAGCGGGATCGCCAAGGCCATCGCCGGCAGCAGCAGCGTGGCGAGCAGGCCCATCGCCGCAAGGAACTTGCCGAGCACGATCGCCGATTCCCGCACCGGAGCCGCCGCCAGCAGCTCGAGGGTGCCGCTGCGTCGCTCCTCGGCGAGGCTTCGCATCGCCACCGCCGGCGCCAGCAGCACCGTCGCCCAGCCGAGGGCCACGAGCACGCCGCGGAGATTCGCCGGTTCGCCGTTGCGGAAGCCCACGCTCATGAAGACCACCCCGCAAAGCAGGGCCGAGGCCGCCGGCAGCAGCCAGCCGAGCGGCGTCGCGAAGGCCGCGGCGAGGTCGCGGCGGGCGATCGCGAGGGTGCTCCTCATGCGGAGGACTCCGCATCGACCCGGGCGGACCGTCGCGCGAACTGGAGGAAGAGCTCCTCGAGGCTCGGTCGCCGCGACTCGAGTCGGCGGAGGCGAAGGCCCGCCGCGGCGAGACGCTCGGCGAGCGTCTCCGCAGCGGCATCGGCTTGCGAGGCTTCCACCACCGCGGCGATCCGCAGCGGGCCGCCCTCGCCGTCGCGAGCGATCTGCAGCCGCCGCACCGCGGCGAGGCCCGCGAGAGCGGTCTCGGCGGCGGCGGGATCCGTCGGGGCGAGTTCGAGGCGAATGGTCGCGGTCTCGGCGCCGTCCCGAAGCGAGGCGAGCGGCCCCGCCGCCACGAGGCGACCCTCGAGGATCAGGATCACGGAGTCGCAGACCGCCTCGACCTCGGGGAGCAGATGGCTGCTCAGGAGCACCGTCCGCTCGGCGGCGAACTCCCGCAGCAGTTCGCGGAACTGCAGGACCTGCAGGGGATCGAGGCCTTCGGTGGGCTCGTCGAGCAGCAGCACGGGCGGCTGCGACAGCAGGGCGCCGGCGAGGCCGACCCGCTGGCGGAAGCCGCGGCTGAGGCGGCCGACGAGGCGGCGTCGGACCTCGCCGAGGCGGCACTGCTCGATCACCCGCTCGATCGCCGGCGTCATCGGCCCGGCGGCGCCGCTGATCCGGAAGCGGAACCGCAGGCTCTCCTCGACCCGCATCTCCGCGTAGCCGGGGGCCCCGTCCGGCAGGTAGCCCACGAGCCGCCTCGCCGCGAGGGAGTCCTCGATCGCGTCGATGCCGCCGATGCGGAGCCGGCCCTCGTCGGGGCGAAGCAGCCCCGCGAGGATCCGCAGGGTCGTGGTCTTGCCCGATCCATTGGGGCCGAGGAAGCCGCAGACCGATCCCCGCGGGATCTCGAAGGAGAGGCCCTCGATCGCGCTGACCGGGCCGAATCGCTTGCTGAGGTTGGTGGCGGCGATCATCGCTGAGGCGGCGGGGCGAGCCGTGTCGATCGAGCGGAGTCTACGCGGAGTCGCGGCGGCGACTCCCGTCGCCGCGAGGCCGTTCCGCGTTTGCGGCCGGTCGCCGGCGCGACCTACACTCCGCGACTCCCTCGACGGTTCGACGCATGCCCGGCCCCGCGAAGCGTCCGCTCGTCTTCCCCGACCTCGACTCGATCGAGTCGCTGCCGCTCCCGCTTCGGACGGCCCTCGAGGAACGCTTCAAGATCACCGTCTCCGAAGGCGCTGCGCCGCGACGCTCCGGCGTCGACGAGGTGGCGGCGCTGGACACCATCAACCGCCTCGGCGAGGGGGTCGGGATCGTCGACCGCAGCGGCGAGATCCTCTGGATGAACGCTCGCCTGAGCGCCGCCGATCCGGAGCTGCTGCGGCACTTCGCCGATGCGTGCGTCGAGGGTCTCGGGGAGCTCGAGCGGGCCTCCGAGGGCCGCGGCGGCGAACTTCGCGGCCCCCGCGGCGAGCCCGGCTCGGTGCGGACCCAGATCAGCAGCGGGCGGGCGGAGTACGAGGTCGTGGTCGCGGTGCTTCCCGAGGCCGGCGGCGGCCGTTCGCGGGCGATCGGCCTGATGCTCGACGTCACCGCCAGCCGCCGCCTGCAGCGGCGGATCGAGGCGGTGGACGCCGCCGGCGGGGAGCTGCTCGAGGTCGACAGCGGCGTGGTGTCGCTCGCGGTCACCGAGCGGCTGCGGTCGCTCGAGCGCAAGGTCGTCGAGGGCATCCTCGCGATCGTCGGCGTGGGCAGCTGCGAGGTGCGGGTGCTCGATCGCCGCAGCGGGCAGCTCGAGCTGGTGATGACCCGCGAGATCGCTCCGCTGCCGATCGGCGAGCGGCTCTTCGCCCGCGAGAGCGGGCAGGGCATCTCCGGCCTCGTGGCGGCGACGGGGCAGGGCTACGTGTGCCGCGACACCGCGAGCGATCCGCTCTACGCCCCCGGCCTCGCGGGAGCCCGCAGCAGCGTGACCGTGCCGATCCGCCGCGGCGAGGACCTGGTGGGCATCCTCAACGTCGAGAGCACCGAGCTCGAGCGGTTCGACGAGGAGGATCGCCTCTGCCTCGAGCTCTACGGACGCTACATCGGCCTCGCGATGACGATCCTCGACATGCTCGTGGTGGAGCGATACACCACCAACCGCCAGGTCGCGGAGACGGTGCTCAACGAGCTGCAGCCGCCGCTCGCGGCGATCCGGGCCGCCGCCGACCGCCTTCGCGTCGAGCACCCCGACGCCGCGGAGCTTGCGAAGGGCATCGTGGAGTCGGTCGCCGCCGTGGAGGCTCGCCTGCGGACGAGCACCTCCGGGCCGCAGTCGATCCTCGGGGCCGACGAGTTCCTGCGGGAGGCGGTCCTCGACCGCACCCTTGCGGGCCGGGAGGTGCTCGTGGCCGACGACGAGCCGGAGATCCGCCAGACGATCTGCGCGGTGCTCGAGCGGAAGGGCTGCACCGTCACCGTCTGCGGCAACGGCGGCGCTGCGATCGACGCGATCGCGGCGAGGTCCGCGTCGGGCGGGCCCCCGTTCGATCTGGTGGTCTCGGACGTCCGGATGCCCGACCGCAACGGCTACGAGGTGTTCCGCGCCGCCAAGGACGCCGGCGGCGAGACCCCGGTGATCCTGATGACCGGCTTCGGCTACGACCCCCACCACTCGATCGTGCGGTCGAGCCAGGAGGGCCTGCACTGCTTCCTCTTCAAGCCGTTCCAGGTGCGGCAACTGCTCGAAGAGGTGCAGAAGGCGCTGCTGGGGATCCAGCGGGGCTGACCGGTCGCGCCTTCCAGACTTCGCTGCGGGGCGGGCTCAGGGCCGAATCGCCATCGCCACCCGCTCGTGGCCCTCGTGGTCGGCGACGATCCGCACCATCGTCCAGCCCGCATCCGCGAGCAGCGACCGCATCGCCTGCCCCTGGTCGTACTGGAACTCGAGCAGCATCGCCCCTCCGGGACGCAGCCACGCCGCGGCCTCCGCGACGATCCGCCGCAGCAGGTCGAGGCCGTCGGGACCCCCCCGCAGCGCCAGCGTCGGCTCGTGGTCCCGCACGTTGGGGGCCAGCCGCGGCCACTCCGCATCGCTGACGTAGGGCGGGTTGGCGCAGAGCAGGTCGAAGCGGCCCCGTTCCGAGGCCGCGAGCGCCGCGAAGAGGTCGCCGCTGCGGCACTCCACCTGCTCGGCGACGCCGTGCCGGGCGGCGTTGGCGGCGGCCACCTCGATCGCGGCGGGGCAGAGGTCGGTGGCGACGACGCGGATCGGCCGCACCGGGGGACGGACGGCGGCATCGCCGCCCTCCTCCGGAGTTGCCGGGATGCCGCGGCGGGTGCGTCCGCGACTCTCCGCGGCCAGGGAGATCGCGATGCATCCGCTGCCGGTGCAGAGGTCGAGGGCCTGCAGCGGCGGCTCGCCGGTCTCGGCCTTCGCCCACGCCAACGCTTCCTGAACAAGGGTCTCCGTCGAGGGACGGGGCACGAGCACCGCCCGGCCCACCTCGAACTCCCGCCCGAAGAACCAACCGCGGCCGAGCAGGTACTGCACCGGCTCGTGGCGGGAGGCCCGCGAGACGAGATCGCGAAGGCGGGTCCGCTCCTCCTCCGAGGCCGGCCGGTCCGGATCCATGTAGAGCCGCAGGCGCTCGCAGCCGATCACCTCGGCCAGCAGCATTTCCGCACAGAGCCGCGGCGAGTCGATCCCTCGGGTCTCGAGATGCCCCCGGATCCAGTCGAGCAGGCGACGCGTGGTCCAGGCCGCGTCGCCCGCAGCGGGCGGCGTGGAGGGGGCATCGGACGAGGCGGGCATGCGGGGATCGTAGCGGCGGGCCGTTGGCGATCGCCCGGGGCGACGCTCCCGCGATGGCCCTCGGCAGGTGCCGTTATCATCGCCCCCTTCAGGACCCTTCGCGGGACTCCGAAGCGGTGGTCGTTCCATGCAGCGAAGCCTTCCGAAGGCATCGACTTCCCCGAGGCCGACGCAGGCGTTCGGCCGTGTGCGGCAGGGCGTGCCGACGGGCGGCAGCATCGGGGCGAGGCCCCCGCTCGGCGCCTCGGCACCTGGGATTCCCCTTCTTCGGCGACGCGTCGTCCCTTGCCCCTTCCTCCGACTCTTGCGGTCGCTGCCATGCCCGCCATCCCCACCATGACCCACATGAGCGAATCGTCCCTCGACCGGATCGCCGCGGATCTCCGCGGCCGCGACCTCTTCGACGAGATCCGCTGCGATGCCGCGGGACTGGAGTGCCGCGCCCGCGACGCCGCCGCGGAGGCCTGGTACCGGCTGTTCCGCGAGGGATCGCAGTGGATCGTCAGCCTCGTCACCGCGGATCGCTGGCTCAGCGAGTCGATCGAGTCGGACCTGATGCACCATGGCGATCCGATCGAGGAGCTCGTCGGCGAGGAGCTCGTGGAGCTCGGCGTCGAGACCGGGTCGAATCCGCCGCGGGTGCCGGTGCGGCACTTCCGCAGCGACGACCTGCTCTACACCTTCGAGACGCCGGTGCCGGGCGACTCCGAGGCGACGGTGCTCCGCTACCTGCTGGCCTACGAAGCGGCGTTCCGTCCCCTAGGCGACATGAGCGGCGGCGACGAGGATTGACCGCGAGCACCGCATGATTCCCCGCGTCCTCATGCTCGGTTGGGAGTTCCCGCCCTTCATCACCGGAGGCCTGGGCACCGCCTGCCATGGCCTGACCAAGGCCCTCGACCGCGCCGGGGTGCCGGTGACCTTCGTGCTGCCGCGGCCGATCCCGCCCGACAGCTCCTCCCATGTGGAACTGGTCACGCCGGCCCGGCTGCCGCTGCCGCCGGAGCATGCCCGCGACCGCCGCGGGCAGGGGAACCCGCCGCCCGCCGGCAGCGATCCGTGGTGGGAGGATCTCGCCTCGGCGCGGGTCGAGGCGGTCGCCGAGCGGTTCGAGCACGCCCGCTTCCTGCCGCTTCCCGAGGGATTCATTCCCGCCTACAGCCCCACCGCCGATCCGGCAGTCTGGGCGAGGATCGTCGCCGAGGGCGGCCTCTCGGCGCCGCGTCTCCGGGCGATGGTCGAGTCGGGACTGATCCCCCATGGCCCCGGCGACCGCGTCGACGAGGCGTTGCTGCGGATCCTTCCCGAGGCGGGCCCGATCGAGCGGCGCCGCAGCGCCTGGACGAGCATGGCCGCCGACTACAGCGGCGACCTCCTCGCCGCCGCGGATCGCTACGCCCGCTTCTGCCTCGAGGCCGCGGAGGGCCTCGAGTTCGACGTGATCCATGCCCACGACTGGCTCACCTATCCCGCGGGCCTCGCCCTGAAGCAGATGACCGGGAAGCCGCTGGCGGTGCACGTCCATGCGACCGAGTTCGACCGCTCCGGCGAGCACGTGAACCAGTCGGTCTACAACATCGAGCGGCGGGGGATGCACGGCGCCGACCGGGTCATCACCGTCAGCATGCTCACCCGCAACATCGTGGTGAACCGCTACGGCGCCGATGCCGCCAAGATCGACGTGGTCTACAACGGCGTCGACCTCGAGCCCGCCAGCGCCGGACTGCAGGCGATCGCGACCCGCGACAAGATCGTGCTGTACTTCGGCCGCATCACCATGCAGAAGGGGCCGGAGTACTTCATCGCCGCCGCCAAGCGGGTCCTCGAGGTGATGCGGAACGTGAAGTTCGTGGTCGCCGGCTCGGGGGACCTCGCCGCCCACATGATCCACCTCGCCGCGGAGATGGGGATCGGCCACCAGGTGCTCTTCACCGGCTTCCTGCGGGGCCGGGACATCTCGCGGGTCTTCGCGATCGCGGATCTCTACGTCATGCCGAGCGTGAGCGAGCCGTTCGGCATCGCCCCCCTCGAGGCGATGAGCCACAACGTCCCGGTGCTGATCAGCAGGACCTCCGGGGTCAGCGAGGTGCTCGTCAACGCCCTGAAGGTGGACTTCTGGGACGTCGACGACATGGCCAACAAGATCGTCGCGGTCCTGCGGCACCCGCCGCTGAGCCGCACCCTCGTCGAGCACGGCAACTTCGAGATCCGCGGCATCACCTGGGACGGCGCCGCCGCGAAGTGCCTGCAGACCTATCGCCGGATGCTGTCCCCGGCGGGCGCCTGAGGGCCGCCGCCGCGGTCATCGCAGCGGCAGCTGCACCACCCGCTCCTCGCCCCGCGGCGAGACCACCTCGAGCTCGAGCGACTGCATCCGCATGCCCCGGCCGATCTGGCCGAGGATCCGGTTGATGCGGGTGTAGAGGTCGTCGATGGTGAGGACCGGCTGGTTCATCACCGCCACGATCACCGAACCCGCGGGCATCGCCTCGGCGAGCGGCGAGGCCTCGTCGATGGCGAGGACCACCACGCCGCGGCGGTAGGGCACGCCGAGGGCCGCGGATCGCTCGGGGGTGTGGGTGTCGAGCTCGCGGATCCCCATCGCCTGCAGGCCGCGGACGACGCCTTCGGCGTTCACGCCCGGGGCGAGGCGGTCGAGCTCGACGCGGAGGGTGAGCAGCTCCGCGCGGTCGCTGCCGCGGTCGCCCCGCCAGACCTCGAAGGCCACCTGCTCGCCCGGCAGGCGGGAGCTGACCAGGGCCGGCACGAGCTCCCGCGAGGTGATCCGCTGGCCGTCGATCGCGGTGATCACGTCGCCCGCCCGCAGGCCGCCGCGGTCGGCGGGCCCGCCGGGGGTGACCGAGGTGATGACCGCGCCGCTGCCGCGGAACCGCTCCGCCACGAACGCAAGGTCCGGATCGCGGCCGGCCATCGCCGCCGCCATCTCGAGGGGAGCGACGGTGATCCCCACGAACCCCTTGGCGACCTCGCCGAACTCGATGAGCTGGTCGGCCACGCTCTCGATCATCGAGATCGGGATCGCCAGGCCGATCCCCGCGAACTGCCCCTGCCCGGTGCTGTTGCCCCGGCCCGTGGCGATCGCGGTGTTCATGCCCACCACCCGCCCGCGGACGTCCGTCAGCGGACCGCCGGAGTTGCCGGGGTTGATCGCCGCGTCCACCTGGATGAAGTTCTCGTAGTCGATCTCGTCGAGGCCGGCGCTGCGGCCGAGCCCCGAGACGATTCCCTTGGACATCGAGAAGCGGAAGTCGAAGGGGCTTCCGAAGGCGAAGACCAGGTCGCCCTGCCGCAGGCGGTCGCTGTCGCCCCGCGGGGCCGCCTGCACCGGGGCCCCGTCGACCCGCAGCACCGCGATGTCGGTGCGGAGGTCCATCCCCACGATCTCCGCGTCGAAGGTCTCGCCGTGGTGGAACTGCACCTGCACCCGCGTGGCCCCGTCGACGACGTGGGCGTTGGTGACGACGTGCCCGAGGTCGTCGTACACCCAGCCGGAGCCGGTGGAGAGGTAGGGCTGGGCGCCGCCGCGGGCGGCGACGCGGCCGCTCGTGGCGATGTGGACCACGGAGGGCTCGATGACCGCGGCGATGTCGCGGGTGGCGGCGTTGAACTGCTCGAGGATCGTGCCCTGCTCGAGCCGCTCCGCGGCGGCCCGCACCTCGACCTCGGTGCGGGCGTGCCCGATGCGGCGGATGGACTCCGGGACCGCGAAGAGGACCGCGGCGGCGGCGAGCAGCACGACCAGGCCAGGACCGAAGTGCAGGGGACGGGTCATCGAGGAGGGTTCCCGAGGGGCGATGGCGAAGGATCCGTCGTCGGAATCGGCTCGTTCGCCTTGCGGCGATCGGCGGATTCCCGGCGATCGCCGCGGCGAACCTTGGGCTACGACGGCGAGGCCGCGGCGGTTTGCCCCGCCGCGGTCAGGATTCCTTCGCGAGGAAGGCGTGCCGTTCCGCGTCGCTCATCAGGTAGGGGTGGCTGCCGAGGTCGTTGCGGGCGACCCGGTCGATCCAGGCCTTCGCCGCCGCGGCGATCGACTCGCCGAGCCGCGCCGCGGGCGCTGCGAAGGCGGGTTGCCAGTCGGTCAGGCCGAGCAGGTCCTGCAGCACCACGACCTGCCCGTGGCAGGCCGGCCCGGCGCCGCAGCCGATCACGGGAAGTCGCGAGGCCGCGACGATCCGCTCGGAGACCTCGACCGGCGCGGCCTCGACCAGCAGCATCACCGCCCCCGCGGCCTCGAGGGCCCGGGCGTCCTCGAGCAGCGACTCGGCGCTCTCGGCGGTGCGGCCCGCGGCCCAGTAGCCGCCCCGCATGCGGGCATGCTGCGGGCGGGATCCGACGTGGGCCACCACCGGGATGCCCGCGCGGGCCATCTGCGACACCAGCGGGGCATGGGTGCGGTCGGCCTCGATCTTCACGGCGTCGGCGCCGCCCTCGGTCAGGAAGCGGCCGGCGTTGCGGATGCCCGAGGGGTCGTCCACGCCGTAGGAGAGGAAGGGCATGTCCGCGAGGACGAAGCAGTTCGGCGCCCCCCGCTTGACCGCGGCGGTGATCTCCACCATGAAGTCGAGCGGGGCGTGGATCGTCGCGGGGTGCCCGAGGATCACCTCCGCCGCGGTGTCGCCCACGAGCAGCACCGGCACGCCGGCCCGCTCGAGCCAGCGGGCGGTGGTGGCGTCGTAGCAGGTGAGCGCCGCGAAGCGGACGCCCTCGCGGGCCATGCGGGCGAGGGTGCGGATCGAGACCGGCGAACGCTCCTCCGAGGCGGGAAGGGCGGTGGAGGTGGCGGGGGAGGACGGAGCGGACATCGCCGCAAGTCTACCGCCGCCGTGGCGGCATCCGCAGCGGTCTGCGCCGAGCCGCTGCTACCATCCGCCCCATGGTCGCCCCGAAGTCCGCGTCGTCGCAGGAAGGCAGCAAGGGAGAGACGCTGCTCGAGGTCTCCGACCTGCAGATGCACTTTCCCATCCGCCGCGGCTTCCTGCAGCGGGTGGTCGGGCACGTGAAGGCCGTCGACGGCGTGAGCTTCCGGATCGGCCGCGGCGAGACCCTCGGCCTCGTCGGCGAGAGCGGTTGCGGCAAGACCACCGTGGGGCGAACGATCCTTCGCCTCGTGCCCGCCACCGGCGGCGAGGTCCGCTACCGCGGCGAGGCGGTCTTCCGGCAGCCCGCCGAGTCGATGCGGCGACTCCGCCGCGAGATGCAGATCATCTTCCAGGATCCCGCGGGCAGCCTGAACCCCCGCATGC
>CAZQUA010000054.1:0-12502 GCA_964596455.1 uncultured Isosphaeraceae bacterium | reverse complement strand
GGCGAAGGTGCCTCCACCGACGCCCCCGACGCTCCCGACGCGAAGGCAGCGGCGGCCGCGGACGCGACCCTCTCGATCGAGGCCGGGCCTTCGTTCTCCGGAGAGGGGTTCACTGGCGGCGGCCGCTGGTTCGTCCGCTGGCGAACCGCCGAGGAGGGCATTCCCCACCTCGAGCCGTTCCGTCTGCTCGTCGAGGTGCTGGAGTCGCCGGAGGGGCCGCCCGCCGACGCCTCGGTCGGGGTGTTCGCCGACGCCGCGATGCCGCATCACGGCCACGGCATGAATCTCGTGCCGCGGACCCGCCGGACCGGCGACGGCCGCTACGAGATCGAAGGCATGCTCTTCCACATGGATGGACGGTGGGAACTCTTCGTCGACGTCGAGCACGAGGGACTTCTGGAGCGGGCGCAGTGGACCGTCACGCTCGATTGAGGATCGCGGCGACGCTCGCGGTCGCCGCCGGGCTGGCCGCCTGCGGCACCGAGCCGCCGCCGCCCGCGTCGGCGGAGTCGCTCGCATCGGAGTGGGGCTTCTCCGAAGGCGAGTTGCGGCGGGCGATGCGGATGTCGCCGCTGCCCGAGCACCGCGGCGATCCCACCAACCGCTTCGAATCCGACGACGCCGCGGCGGAGCTGGGGCAGCGCCTCTTCTTCGAGACCCGTCTCTCCGGCAGCGGCACCGTCTCCTGCGCGACCTGCCACGATCCCGCGCTCGACTTCACCGACGGGCGGCCGGTCGCGGAGGGCCTGGGGCCCGGCACCCGCAACACGCCCACGGTGCTCGACGCCTTCCGGCAACGCTGGCTCACCTGGGACGGCCGCGCCGACTCGATGTGGTCGCAGGCCCTGCAGCCGATCGAGCGTCCCCACGAGATGGGCGGCAGCCGCAGCGGGGCGGTTCGCCTGCTCGGCGAGGACGCCGGGCTCGCGGCGGAGTACGAACGGGCCTTCGGTCGCCTTCCCGATGCCGCCTGGCTGCGGGGCCTGCCGAGGGCGGCGAGGCCGGGAGGATCGACCGAGGAGGCCCTTGCGTGGCGTTCCCTCGATGAAGCGGATCGTGCGAGGGTCGACTCGATCTACGCGAATCTCGGCAAGGCCCTCGCCGCCTACCAGGCGAGACTCGAAGGCGGGCCCACGCCCCTCGACGGGTTCATCGAGGCGTGGCGGAGGGGAGACCGCGAGACCGCCGCGGCCTATCCGGCCGCAGCCCGCGAGGGCTTGCGGCTCTTCGTCGGCAAGGCGGGCTGCTTCCAGTGCCACGGCGGGCCGCTGCTGAGCGACGGCGAGTTCCACTCGATCGGGATCCCGCCGCGGGGTTCCGTCGAGGCGGCGGATCCGGGCCGCTACCTCGGCGTCGACATCCTGCTCGAGGACGCCTTCAACGCTGCGGGCCCGCACAGCGACGACCGACTCGGCGCGGCGGCGATGATGACCTCCCAGGCGATGCGGGGCCCGGAGTTCTGGGGCCGCTTCCGGACGCCGAGCCTGCGGCAGGCCGCGGCGACGCCGCCCTACATGCACGCCGGCCAGATGCCCGACCTCGAGTCGGTGATCCGCTTCTACTCGACCCTCGAGGGCGCGGTGCTGCTCGACCATCACGGCGAGACGGTCCTGGCACCGTTGCATCTGGACGAAGCGGAGATCGCCGCCCTGGTGGCGTTCCTCGAGACCGTCCGGGGTCGGGGTCCGCCGGCGTCGCTTCGGCAGGCCCCGATCGCCTCCGATTCGGACGATGCGGTTGGTCTCGGCGGGAACTCGCCTTAGACTCGAACCGAAGACCCCGCACGGGCGTCGCGGACCCGCGGTGTGCCCCGACTGCGTCCCGTTCCGATCCTGCCCCGAGTCCCCGATCATGCCCCATCCGCCGGTCCGCCCGATCGCCGCTGCCGCGCTCGCCATCGCCGCCCTTCCCGCCTCCTTCGCCTCCGCCCACGAGGACTGCCCCAAGCGGCGGTTTCTCGAGCCCCCGGTCTACGGCGATGGCTATCGGGCGAGCGAGGGCGGGATCGCCGAGTTCGAGTTCGATGCGGAGGGGTTCAGCCTCGGGGCCTGGCTTCCGCTGAACCTCGTGGCCCCGGACGCGACGAGCGGCAACGACTGCTGGGGCTACGTCTCCCCTTCGGGCCGCGAGTACGCCCTCATGGGCGCCAACAACGGCACGTCGATCGTCGAGGTGACCGACCCGAGCAATCCGCAGATCCTCGGGTTCATCCCCGGTTCGTCGAGCCTGTGGCGGGACGTGAAGGTCTACGGCCACTACGCCTATGCGGTCACCGAGGCCGGTGGCGGGATCCAGGTGATCGACCTGTCGCAGGTCGATGCGGGCGTGGTGACTCTCGTGGGGGTCTACAACGCCGGGGGCACCGGCAACACCCACAACGTGGCGATCGACGAGGCCAGCGGGTTCCTCTACCGCTGCGGCGGCGGCAGCAACGGCCTGCGGATCTACGACCTCAACGCCGACCCGGTCGCGCCACCGCTCGTGGGCACCTGGCCGGACCGCTACGTGCACGACGCCCAGATCGTCACCTTCACCTCCGGGCCCTACGCGGGGCGGCAGATCGCCTTCTGCTTCAGCGGCTTCAACGGCGGCTCCGTGGAGACGGGCCTCGACATCCTCGACGTGACCAACAAGTCGAAGATCGTGAACCTCTCCCGCCTGCAGTGGCCGCTCGCCGCCTACAGCCATCAGGGATGGCTCTCCGAGGATCGCACCCTCCTGTACGCCCTCGACGAGCAGGACGAGATCAACTTCGGCCTGCCGAGCCGGATCCACACGATCGACGTCTCGGACCTTTCGGCGCCGGTCTACATCGGGGCGACCACCAACGGGAATCCCGCGACCACCCACAACGCCTACACCCTCGGGGACCGCCTCTACAGCGCGAACTACCGAAGCGGGGTGCGGGTGTACGACCTCTCCTCGCCGACGGAGCCGGTGGAGATCGGCTTCTTCGACACCTATCCGGAGTCCGACGCGGTCGGCTACAACGGCTGCTGGAGCGTCTATCCCTACTTCCCCAGCGGCAACCTCATCGCGAGCGACCTGCAGCGGGGCCTCTTCGTGATCCGTCCCGCGGTCGCGGTGGCGCAGTGGTCCTTCCCCGAGGGCCAGCCCACCCTCCTCGAGCCGGTGGGGCAGCGGCTCGTGGCGGCGATCGCCGCCGGCCCCGCCTCGCCGTTGCGGCCGGAGACCGCCGCGGTGCTCCTCGAGACCGCCTCCGGCACCGAGACGATCCCGATGTCCGAGATCGCTCCGGGCCTCTTCGAGGCGATCCTTCCGGAGCTCCGCTGCAGCGGCGAGGTCGCCTACCGGTTCCGGATCGAGAACGAGGCGGGACTCGCCGACGTCGAGCCCACCCTCGGGGTGGCGGCGGTGGCGGCGAGCGGCGTCGAGATCGACGAGGACGATCTCGAGCAGGAGTCGGGGTGGATCGTGGGGGCGCCCGGCGACACCGCCACGGCGGGGATCTGGATTCGGGCGATTCCCGTGGCGACCTCCGCGGCTCCCGGGGCGGACCGTTCGCCGGAGGGCGAGTTCTGCTTCGTGACCGGGGTCCACACGCCCGGGCAGGGCGCCGGCTTCAACGACGTGGACAACGGCATCACCACCCTGACGAGTCCTCCGCTCGACGCCTCCGGCATCGACGAACCGGTGCTCCGCTACTGGCGGTGGTACTCCAACGACGCCGGGTCGAACCCCAACTCCGACTCGATGCCGGTGCTGCTCTCCAACGACGACGGCGCGACCTGGATCGAGATCGAACTCGTCTCCGAGAACGCCGGGCAGTGGGTCGAGCGGACCTACCGCATCCGCGATCTGCTCGAGCCCACCTCGCAGATGCGTCTCCGCTTCGTGGCGAGGGATCTCGGCAGTGGATCCCTCGTCGAGGCTGGCGTCGACGACGTGGCCATCGTCGGATACTTCTGCGACGAACCGGTCGCGTGCCCCGGCGATCTGGACGGCAACGGCACCGTGGATGGCGGCGATCTGGGCCTGCTGCTCTCCAACTGGGGCACCCCGGGGCCGGTCGGCGACCTCGACGGGTCGGGTGCGGTCGATGGAGGGGATCTCGGCGCGATGCTGCTCGGCTGGGGAGCCTGCCCCGAATGAGCCTGCTCGCCATCCTTTCGGTCCTGCTGCCGACGCCGCCCGCCCCGCCTTCGGAGCCGCCTCGCCCGGAGCGGATCGAGATCGCCGGATCGGTGGTGGGCATCGACCTCGTTCCGGTGCCGGGGCCGGACGGGCGAGCCGCGTTTCTGCTCGGCCGCACGGAGATTCCCTGGGATCTCTACGACGTGTTCGTCTTCGGCCTCGACCAGGAGGCCGGGGCGTCCTCGCCGCAGGCCGATGCGGTGACGAGGCCGAGCAAGCCGTACATCTCCATGGACCGCGGCTTCGGGCATGCCGGCTACCCCGCGATCTCGATGAGCCATCGCAGCGCCGTGCAGTTCTGCGAGTGGCTCTCCGCCAAGACCGGCCGCCGCTTCCGTCTGCCCACCGAGGCCGAGTGGCGGCGGGCATGCGAAGGATCGAAGGTCTCGCCGGAGACCATCGCCGAGCATGCCTGGGTCGCGGAGAACGCCGACGGCACCACCCACCCGCTCGGCCGAAGGCGTCCCGATGCCCTCGGCCTCTCCGACCTCTTCGGCAATGCCGCGGAGTGGGTCACGACCGCCGATGGCCGGGGAGCGGTCATGGGCGGCTCCTACCTCGATGCCGCGGGAACGCTGGCCTGCGGCCGCGGCGTGCCCCACGACGACGCCTGGAACCGCAGCGATCCCCAGTTCCCCAAGAGCGTGTGGTGGCTCGCCGACGGCGGCTTCGTGGGGATTCGAGTCCTGTGCGAGATCGAGGCGCCCGCGGCCGCCGCGCCGCCGCCTGCTCCCGTTCCGTGACGCCGCCTCGCCGTTGGGGCCGGCCCTGCGATCCCATCCCGCCATCGAGAACCCCGATGCCTGAGATCCCCTCTGCCGCCGCCGCCATCGATCGTCGCCGCTTCCTCGGCACCGCCGCCGCGGCCACGCTGCCGCTCACGACGCCGGTCTGGGGCTCGCTGCGGGCCGACGATCGCCTGAAGGTGGGCCTGCTCGGCTGCGGGGGACGCGGCACCGGTGCCGCCGCCAACGCGCTGGCCGCCGATCCGGGAACGGTGGTCTGGGCGTTGGGGGACATCTTCCCGGAGCGGATCGACCGGTGCCTCGAGCAGCTTCGGGCCAACAGCGATGCCTCCCGCGTGCTCGTCGAGGAGGATCGCCGCTTCGAGGGCTTCGGATCGACCGACGCCCTGATCGCCTCCGACTGCGACATCGTGCTGCTGGCGACGCCGCCGGGATTCCGCCCCGCGCAGATCGAGAAGGCGGTCGCCGCGGGCAAGCACGTGTTCGCCGAGAAGCCGCTCGCGGTCGACGTGCCCGGTGCCAACCGCGTGCTCGCGGCGAGCGAGGCGGCGAGGCGGAAGGGCCTCTCGCTGGTGTCGGGCTTCTGCTGGCGCTACAGCGAGCCGGAGCGGGCCGCGTACGGGCGGATCCTCGAGGGCGAACTCGGCGAGGTGCTGGCCGCGCACTCCACCTACCACTCGGGACCGCTGGGCATCCAGCCTCGTCAGCCGGAGTGGAGCGACCTGGAGTTCCAGCTCCGCAACTGGTGGCACTTCAACTGGCTCAGCGGCGACATCATCGTCGAGCAGGCCTGCCACAGCGTGGACAAGCTCAACTGGGTGCGGGGCAACGAGCCGCCGGCCCGCTGCGTCGCCCTCGGCGGCCGCGGCAACCGCAGCGGCCCGGAGCGAGGCGACGTCTTCGACCACTTCGCGGTGATCTACGAGTACGCCGACGGCACCCGCAGCTTCCTCACCTGCCGGCAGCAGGCCAACTGCGCCAACGACAACACCGACTGGGTGGCCGGCAGCAAGGGCCTGGGCTTCATCAACGGCTGGGCCCCGAACCGGACCCGCCTCGAGTTCAACGACGGCCGGAGCCGCTGGAGCTACACCGGACCCACCCCCAACATGTACGAGGTGGAGCTGCAGGACCTCTGCCGCGCGGTTCGGAGCGGCACGCCCATCAACGACGGCCCATGGGCCACGCAGAGCACCCTGATGTCGATCATGGGCCGCGAAGCCGCCTACACCGGCGCGAACCTGACCTGGGAGCAGCTCCTCGCCTCGACTCGCGAACTCGGGCCCTCGACGCTCGAGTGGGGGCCGCTGCCCGAGCCGGTGGTGCCGGTGCCGGGGCGGACCCGCTTCGCCTGATCGGCGACGAGGCGAAGCCATGCGAGGCATGCTGCGACGGATCGCCGAGCGGTGCAGCCGGGGCGTGGTGCTCCGCCGCCGCCTGCCGCCGCAGTTCGGCCGCCGCACCGTCTTCGTCTCGCCCGATGCGAGCCTCAAGCACGCCCGTCCCGGCCCGGTGCGATCGGAGCTCTATCCGCTCGTCGAGCGTCTGGTCGGCCCGGACGAGCAGGTGTGGGACATCGGGGCGAACATCGGCCTGTTTGCGATCCCCGCGGCGGTCCGGGCGCGGGCGGGCGGGGTGCTCGCCGTCGAACCGGATCCATTCCTCGCCGGCCTCGTCCGGGCCTCCATCGCCCGCCCGGAGAACCGGGATCTGCGGGTCGAAGTGGTCTGCTGCGCGATCTCGGACCGCATCGGCATCGGGGCGTTCGCGATCGCCGCACGGGGGCGGGCCTCGAACTTCCTGCTTGCTGCCGGAGGACTCTCCAACGCCGGCGGCGTCCGGGAGCGGTTGGCCTGCCCGCTGCTGACCCTCGACGCGCTGCTCGCCGACGCAACGCCGCCGACGCTGCTCAAGATCGACGTCGAGGGCGCCGAGGACGCCGTGCTCGCCGGCGGCGGCCGCGTGCTGCAGGAAGTGCGGCCCCGCATCCTCGTGGAGGTCGGTCGCGAGGCGGTCGAGGCGGTCACCTCGCGGCTCCACGCCTCGGACTACGTGCTCTTCGATGCCGATCGTCCGGAGGCTGCGAGCCAACCGCTTGACCGATGCGTCTGGAACACCCTCGCCCTGCCTGCGGAACAGGCACCGCCGCGGGGGTGACGACACGCCGGCGATCCGGAGCGCCGCAGCCGGTCCAGTGCGGCCGGTCCAGTGCAGCCGGTCCAGTAGAGTGCGATCCGTTCGCCCCAAGGAGGTTCCCTCATGCCGGATGCGTTCTCGCCTGCCGATGCCAATCCGTGGGGACGCCGCCGCTTCATCGCGGCGGGCGCCGCGATGCTCGCGACCTCGCCGGTGCTCGGAGCCCGCCGAGTCGCGGGCGACGACCCCCTGACCGTCGGCGTGATCGGCTGCGGCGGCCGCGGGACCGGAGCCGCATGCGACGCCCTCGCCGCCTCCGCGGAGGTCCGCATCGTGTCGCTGGGGGATCTCTTCCCCGATCGCCTCGAGTCCTGCCGGAACCACCTTGCGAGCGTCGATCCCGCTCGGGCCACGGTGCCCCGCAGCCGCTGCTTCAGCGGCTTCGAGGCCTACGAGGCAGTGCTCGGCACCGACTGCGATCTGGTGATCCTCGCGACGCCGCCGGGCTTCCGGCCGGTCCACTTCGCAGCCGCGATCGATGCGGGCAAGCACGTCTTCATGGAGAAGCCCGCGGCGGTCGACGCCACCGGTGTCCGCGCGGTGCTGGCGGCCTCGGCGCGGGCGGACGACCGCGGCCTCTGCGTCGTGGCGGGCACCCAGCGACGCTACGAGCACTCCTACCGCGAGGCGATCGCGAGGATCCACGCGGGCGATCTGGGCATTCCCCTCGCCGGGCGATGCTGCTGGAACATGGGATCGCTGTGGCACGTGGCTCCCGATCCGGCCCGCTCGGAGATGGAGAACCACTGCCGCAACTGGCTGTACCACACGTGGCTCAGCGGCGACCACATCGTCGAGCAGCACGTCCACAACCTCGACGTGCTCAACTGGGCGTTCGGTTCGCCGCCCTCCTCCTGCTTCGGAGTCGGCGGCCGGCAGGCCCGCACCGGCCCCGAGTTCGGGCAGGTCTTCGACCACTTCGGCCTCGAGTACCGCTGGGGCGGCGGCGAGTGGGCGCTGAGCATGTGCCGTCAGCAGCAGGGCACCCCGGGACGGGTCGAGGAGTCGATCAGCGGCAGCGAGGGCATGGCCCTGCTGCGGCCGGGATTCGCCCGCTTCCAAGGGCGGTCCGCGTGGCGGTTCGCAGGCCCCAACAACAATCCCTACGTGGACGAGCATGTGGCCCTGCAGCGGGCGATCCGCCATGGGCCCCGCATCAACGACGCGACCTCGGTCGCGGAGAGCACCCTCACCGCGATCATGGGCCGAGAGGCGGCCTACACCGGCGCCGAGATCACCTGGGAGCAGGCGATGGCGAGCCGGCAGGATCTGATGCCGGCGGTGCTCGAGTTCGCGGAGTGCCCGCAGATGCCCGTGCCGATCCCGGGGCGGACGAGGTTCATCTAGGTTCGGTCCGAGGGGCCGATGGATGGCCGAAGGCCGGCGGCTTCGCCGGACGGCGCCGCCTTCACCTCGTGCGCTTCGCGGCCGCCGCCTTGGCGCGGCGGGCGGCGGCGACGCTTCCGAGGGCCGCCTCGGCGGGATGACCGCCGCGGCGGTGGAACGGCGAGGCAAGCGATCGCGCCGCCGCCGCGGGGCTCCACGCGATCCGGCGGTTGGCGACGTCGAGCCAGAACAGCGGCAAGGCCGCCCAGAGCAGCCACGGCCAGAGCTCCCGCCAACCCTCGACGAGCACCCGCTCGGCGGGATCGAAGAGCCGCTCGCCGGTGGTGTCCTCCCCGGCGGCATCCGGGAACGGAAGCTCCCGCCCCCCCGACGCTGCCGCGATCCGCGCCAACAGCGATCCGTCGCGAGCGGCGCCGCCGGCGAACTCCTCGCTCTCGCTTCGCGTCGCGGCGGCGATGGCTGGAGGAAGGCCGGTGTCGGCGGAGGCGAAGACGCCCACGAGATAGGCGCCGGCATCCCGTGCCGGAGCCTCGCCGCGGAAGAGGCGCGGACCGACCGCACGCAACGGAACCTGCCGGCGGGTCCCGTCGGGGCCATGCACCGTGGCGGAGAGCTCCCGCGGTCGCGTGCCGCCCTCGGATGCGATCTCCGCCTCGATGAGCAGGGCGTCGCCGTCGATGCTCGCCTCGGCCCGGACCGCCGCCGACTCCTCCCGTGCGAGCCAGCGGCACAGCGCCAGCCAGAACGCCGCCCGCTGCGGCCATCGCGACCAGGCCGCGGACCAGGGGCCATCCGCAGCGGAGGTGAAGGCGGCGACGCGTCCGACGCCCGCCTGCCACCGGGCCAGCAGCGGCTCGTCCCGATCGCTCAGGGCGTCGAGCAGCACCGTCGGCTCCTCCCGCAGGCTCGAGAGCGACAGGCCGCCGAGCGGCGGCGCCGCGGCGAGCAGTTCGGAGAACACCGATGCGGTGGGGAGCGCCTTGGCAGAGAAGGTCTCCTCGCGGATCAGCGGCGAGTTCACCACCCGCACCGACTCCACCATGACCTCGGGAAGGCGGCGGGGATCGCGGATCTCCCAGAAGCGGCCGTCGCCGACCTCGGCGATCCTCGCGAGCGTCGCATGGTCGGCCTCGTCGCCCACGCCGAGGGCATGCACGGTGACGCCCTTGCCGGCGAGCCGGGTAGCGGTCTCGACGGCGCCGTCGGGATCGCGGTCGACGCCATCGGTCAGGCACACCACGATCCGCTGCTCGATCTGCGGCATCGCCTCGAAGAGGGCCTCGGCCTCGGCGAGGCCCGCCCCCAGATCGGTGCCGCCCTCCGGCGAGATGCCGCGGATCCGCGGCGAGAACGCCTCGGGCAGGTCGTTGGGGGTGGGCGGCAGCACCACGGCGGCGGCGTGGTCGAAGGCGACGACGCTCACCAGCACCCGCGGCCCGAGCGACTCGATCGCGGTGATGGTGGCCTCGTTGGCGACCTGCTGCTGGGTGGCCCGGGCGCCCGCGACCGGCGACCGCATCGAGCCGGAACGGTCGATGACGAACACCACCGCGCTCGTGGGGGTCGTGAGGCTGCGGGGAAGCTCGCTGCGGACGGGCAGGATCTCGCCGAGCGGGAATGCATGCCACGCCCCGGCGGCGAAGCCGTTGCGGCCTCCCGTCATGAGCAGGCCGCCGCCGAAGGTCTCGACGTGTCGGGCGAGATGCTCCTGCGTCTCCCGCGGCAGACGATGCCCCGCGAGGTCCTCGAGCACCACGAGATCCCAGCCCTGCAGCGAGAGCAGGTCGGTCGGCACCGACTCCGGCGGCAGCACCCGAAGCGGGAGGCCCGCCTCGCGGAGGATCTCCCCAAGCGGCCCGGGCTGCGGAGCGCCCTCCCGGACGAGCAGGACGCTGCCGCGTCCGGGGCAGACCACCACCGCCTCGGCGCGGTTGTTCCGATCGATGCGATCCGCTGCGGCATCGAGCGGCTCCACGGCGATCTCGAGCCGCTGCACCGGATCGGAGGCGAGCGGCACTTCGAAGCGGTCGAAGCGGCCGCCCGCGGGAAGGTCGAGCTCGACCCCGGCCTCCCATCCCGGCAGCGGCAGGCCATCGCGGCGAAGCTGCACCCGAACCCGCGTCTCGAGGGTGCTCTCGATCGCCGCCGCGACCGAGATGGTCTCGCCGGCGGCGGCACGAGAGGGGGCGTCGAAGAGCGCCACGCGGATCTCCGGCGACTCGATCGACGGCACCCGCATCACGTCGATCGGCAGGGGCGGCCCGCCAAGCACCGCCGAGGCGACCCGCTTCGCCGCCGCTTCGGCATCGCCGCGGGTCTCGCGGCCGTCGCTCACGAGCAGGACCCGCCGGCCTTGGTCCTGCGGCAGGATCGATCCGGCGAGGCGGATCGCCGCGGCGAGATCGGTTCCCTCCGGATCGAGGCGATCGAGGCCTTCGGTCGCGGGTGCCGCCGGAATCGGCATCGAGATCACCTCGGCATCCCGCGCCGAGGCGATCAGTCCGAAGCGGTCGTCGGGCCCCCGTGCCGCAGCGGCCCGCGCGAGCAGATCGCGGTAGGTCGCCGCGGCGCCCTCGGGCGTGGCGGCCAACTCGGAGAGATCCCGCACCGAGCCGCTCACGTCGAGGATCGCGACGACGCTGAGGCGATCGTCCCGCCGCACGCTGCTCGGATCCGCCAATGCCATCGCGAGCAGCACGATCACCGTCGCCCGCAGGCCCACCGCGAGCACTCGCCGCGGCGTCGGCAGCGGAAGGCGTCGCCACGCCATCGCCACCAAGGGCAGCAGCAGGAGCAGCCACAGCCATTGCGGATGCTCGAAGCGGATCATGGCGAACTCGCGGGAGGCGTCGCCGATTCGAGGCGGGAGAAGTAGCGACGCACCGCCGCATGATGGCGAGGGTGCACGGTGCCGCCCTCGATGGCCCGCTCTGCGGCGCGGCGAAGCGCCGCCGCCGCGGCCGGGTTGCCCGCGATCGCCTCGGCCGCGGTGCCCTCGGGAAGGTCCGGGGCCTCGAGCCAGGTGGCGAGACGCTCGCCTCGGGGCGGATCGGCTGCCGCGGTCGCCAGACGCTCGGCGGCATCGAGGAGTTCTCGGCGGGCGGGTGGCGACTCGGTCCCCGCCGAACGGGGCCGATCGCTGCCGGCGTCGGCGAGGCGTCGCGAGATCGAATCGAGCGACTGCGCGTCCCGCCGCAACTGCTCGACGCCGCGACGGGTCTCGGCGATGCGGCGAAGGACCTCGCTTGCTTCCCGCGCTGCCTCCTGCGGCGACCGCCTGCCGCGACCAGCACCCGCTCCGGCAGGGGCCCCACCGCCGCCCGCCGGGTCCGCCGCGGACTCGCCGCTGCCGCCGGATGCGGAGGATGGCGATCCCGACTCGGCATCGCCGCGAACAACGGGCGACGATCCCGAAGGCGATGGCCCTTCCGATGGCCGCGCGGTCGGTGAGGCGGAGCCGTCCGCAGTCCGTCCGCCGGTCGACTCGCCCGAGGCCGTCGGCGGCGTCGCCCCGGGCGACTGAGAGGCAACGCCTTCGGACGATGCGGGCGAAGGCGCCGGTGTCGCCGCTGGTGGCGTCCCCGCGGGGGGTTGCGAGGGAGTTCCTTCGGACGATGCGGGCGAAGGCCCTGGCGTCGCCGCTGGTGGCGTCCCCGCGGGCGTTTGCGAGGGAGTTGCTTCAGGCGACGCGGGCGAGGGAGCCGGCGTGGCCTCGGGCGGGGCGTTCGCATCGGGACCCGGCGACGCATCGCCTTCGGTCGCCTCGTTGGGCGACGTTTCCTGAGGCTCGGTCGCGTTCTCGGCACCGCCCGTTGCGTCGGCTGCAGGCGTGGGAGCGGTCGATGGCGTCGGTGCGAGGTCCCGCAACGCCTCGGCGAAGCGATCGAGCCACGATGGCTCGCTTGGGGCGGCCGGTGGCGAATTCGCGGCCGTCTCGCCCTCGGGCGACGCCGCAGGGCCACTCGGCTCGGCGGCAGCGGGCATCTCGGAGCCATCTTGCAACGTCTCGCTCGACCCGTCCGCAGCGTTCTGCGGCGCGGAACTTCGAGGTTCCCGAT
>CAZQUA010000053.1:0-12574 GCA_964596455.1 uncultured Isosphaeraceae bacterium | reverse complement strand
GGCAGGCGCACCGTCGAGAGGCCGATCCATTTGAGCAGGGCCACCGAGAACGCCGCAGCGGCGAGGGCGAAGATCGGGATCATCACCGGCCCGCCCTTCTGCACATGCTCGAGGAAGGTCTCCCGGGTCTCCTCGACACGGTGGGCGTTGCCGAGCGTCGCATCGAGCGGCAGCTCGCCGGACCCGAGCGCCGCAAGGTCGGTCACCGCCGCCACGTCGAGGGGATCCTTCAGCGGGAGCAGGGCCGGCTCGAGGGAACCGAGGCGGGTCTCCGCGGTGCCGCCGCCGCCGCCCTCGGGCTCGAAGATCGCCACCGGTCCCGCGAGCACGAAGGTCCCCTTCCGCACGGTGCCGCCCTCGCCCACCGCGGTCCCCTCGAAGCGGGCCCCGCCCACCGCCTCCTCGAGGCGGTCGAGCGAGGCGGTGAGCAGCGCCGCCTGCGCCAGCGCCAGCTCCTGCTCGGAGAGCGCCGGGTTGTCGGCGGCGAGCGACGCCGCCGCGATCGCCTCGCGGTGCCGCTGCAGCTCGGCGATGTGCAGGCGGCTCTCGAAGTTGCGGCGGTACTCGCCGAGCAGGCCGGCGAGGTAGGTCGCCTCCTGCCCGCGAGCCTCGATCTCGCTCCGGAGGGTCGAGACCGCGAGGTTGCGGCGGTCAAGCTCCCGCACCCGCTCCTGCAGGGATGCACGGGCGTCGGAGAGGCGACGCTCCGCCGCCGCAAGTTCGCGGTTGAGCGGCAGCAGCTCCTCGGCCATCTGCTCCCGCAGCGAGGCGAGCTCGGCGAGCGACGCCTCGAGACGGGCATCGATCGAGGCGGCGGCCTTCGTGAAGCCGCCGGCCCGCGGGGCCGCGGCGGATGGGGCGTTCTGCGCCGCAGCGCCGCCGGAGGCGAGCAGCGCGGCGAGGGTCGCGACGGGAAGGAATCGCAGGTTCATCGGAAGGGTCTCCCTCAGTCGATCCGGATGGGAAGGCGGACGAACTGCGGCGGCACCTCGCCCTGCAGCACCGAGACCGCCATCGCGATCGCCGCCGCCGCCTGATTGGCGGGCCGCCAGGACCAGGCGTCGGGGCCGGCCGTGCCGATGCCCGCGATCGTCCCCGTCGAGTTGACGTAGTAGCCCTGCCCCACGCCGAGGTAGAGCACCGTCACCTCCGCCTGCCCGCCGTCGGGCAGGCTCCGCACCTCGCTCGCGAGGGTGATCTCGCCATTGAACTTGTCGATCTCGTTGAGGATCCCCACGACGCTCAGGAAGCGGTCGCCGATGGAGAGTTTCGAGGCCGCGGGATCCTGGGGAATCCGCTGACTGAGCGGCTTGACCCGCTCGCGGATCGGGTCGGGCAGGCGGGGCAGCAGGGCCTCGACCCGCCGCTCGAGCACCGCGACCTCGCCGGCGAGCAGCTCCGAGGCCGAACGGAGGGCGGCGCTGCGATCGAGCAGCTCCTGCTGCAGGCGGTCGGCGGTGGCGAGGCTCGACGCCGCCTCCTCGATCCGCTGCTCGATCCCCGCGGTCTCGGTGGCGAGCATCTCCACGCGGCTCTCGAGGGACTCCTTGGACTGCGCGAACGCGAGACGCTCCGCGGCGATCGCCTTGCGGGCCTCCACGTATCTCGCCACCTTGTCCCGCACCGGCTCCACCGATGGGGGGGCGTCGTCGCGCGGCGATGCCGCGGCCAGCAGCGGCAGGGCGAGCAGCATTGCGAGCAGCGGCCCTCCCGGTCGGCGGGAAGGGCGAGGTTCGGGTCGCAGGCGGGAACGCATGGGGATCTCCGGGCGGCCGCGGGGTCAGAAGGTGAAGCGGGCCGCGAGGGTGAGGGACAGGTCGATGCCGGTGGAGAAGGACTTGCGGGTGAACTCGCCGCTGATGCCCGGCCCCGCGTAGACCTCGCGGAACACCGGGTTGGTCAGGTTCTTCGCCTGGAAGGTCAGCTGGAAGTGCTCGCCGATCGGCTGGGTCAGGGTGAAGTTCAGGGTGCCGAACGGCTTCTGGTAGACGCTCGGCACGAAGTTGCCGTCGCTCTCGCCGGCACCCGCGAGCAGGATGTTGCCGGTCACCGTGTAGAAGAGGCCGAACTGCGTGCCGAGGTCCGGCACCTCGTAGGTGGCGAAGAGGTTGTAGAGGTAGTCGGGGGCGTCGGTCATCGGCCGCGAGGTGATGGGCACGGCGATGTTGGGCTGCGCGAAGATCGCCGCCTCCTCCGCGGAGAGGGTCACCTGCGAATCGATGATGGTGGCGTTGGCGCCGAGGGAGAAGCCCGTCAGCGATTCGTGGATCGCCCCGAAGTCCTGCCGCGCCTCGAGCTCCCAGCCCTGGATCGTGCCCTCGGGAAAGTTGACGGCGGTGGTGTAGCTGAAGCCCACCGCGAGGCGCTGCACCCGCTCGATCGGGTTGGTGATCGACTTGTAGAACCAGCTCGCCGAGAACAGGCTGCCGGTGGTGGGCACGAAGTCGATGCGGAGGTCGTAGTTCTGGATCTCGCTGATCCGCAGGTTCGGGTTGCCGATGAAGACGTCGCCGCCGAGGAACTCCTGCTGCAGGATCGGCGTCAGCTCCTTGAAGGTCGGCAGGGCGATGGTCTGGGCGTAGGAGCCCCGCAGGTAGAGGTTCTCGATCGGCGAGACCTCGAAGCCGATCGAGGGCAGGACGTACTGCTCGTCGAGGTCCACGTCGGCGTCGCCGGGATTGAGGGCGGTCACCGCCACCGAGCCGGGCGGGTACCAGGTGGCGTCCTCCTCGGGGATGTTCACGATGCCGAGCTTGACCGACTCGACCCGGGCGCCGCCGATCAGCTTGATCCACGAGTCGAGCGGCAGGTCCGCCATGCCGTACCAGGCGAAGATCTCCTGCGAGCCGTTGTAGTCCACGTCCACGAAGGGCGGCCCGTCGGTGATGGGATGGTCGCCCTCGGGGAACTCGGCGGACCAGAACTCGTCCCAACCTCCATCGAAGGTGATGCCCGGCTGGTTGAAGTTGCTGTAGCTCTGCTGGGTGAACCGCCGGGAGAGGCTGTCGCCGAACACGCCGAACTTCACGAAGCCCTCGTCCCCGCTCCACTGCTCGAAGGGCAGCAGCAGGTTGACCGCGTACTGGGTGGTGTCCTCGTCGATGGTCTGCCAGGTCCGCTGCAGGTTGCCCAGCAGGAACAGCGCCGCGGGCTTGAAGGGGAACTGCTGCTCGGGGATCAGGAAGGGCGGGACGAACGGCGGGAAGCCGGGATTGAGCGACGGCGGCGTGTAGAAGGAGCCGAAGCGGCGGGTGTCCGGCTTGTCCTCGCTCGCAGAGGCGATCGTCACCGCCCAGTCGAGGATCGGCGCCTTGAACGCGAAGTGGTCGCCGATCCAGAGATCCTCGAGCGGCAGGGTGTGGTCGCCGTTGATGATCAGCGACGAGGTCGTGCGATCGGTGTACTCGAGGGTCTCGGTCCGCACGTAGGGGGCGAAGAAGCGGTTCTCCGAGGCGTTCCCGGGATCGTCGATGTCGTCGACGTCGTAGCCGGGGAAGTAGAACGCCTTGCCGCGGGTGTCCTCGGCGAGCGTCGCGACGTCGGTGGCGGTGCGGGTGTAGAGATAGGTCACCCCGATCGAGTTGTTCTCGAACTCGATCGCGGCGGTGCCGAGCCAGCCCCATCGGACCAGCTCGGCGCCCTTGGTGACGTCGAAGAGCGCCGTCTTGAAGTCGTCGGGCCCCTGGGCCTGCACCTGCTGCGGGGTGGGGGCGGCGCCGGGCGAGGTGACCCACAGCGAGTCGTTCACGCCGTTGTCGTAGAAGTCGTAGTCGTTCTCGTAGTAGAAGCTCGTCAGGCCGCCCACGGTCACCCCGTCGCTCTCCCAGCGGCCGCCGGCCTCGACGGTCCAACGCTGGTTGAGGGGGGCCTCGCCCTCGCTGACCCCCACCGCCCCCGTCCAGTTGGTGCCCGGCACCTGCGGCTGGCCGGCCCCACGGGCGTCGCCCCAGTAGGTCATGCCGCCGCCCTCGTAGGTCAGAAAGTCCCGCCGCCCGGTGGTCTGGGTGTTGTAGCCGGCGCGGGCGGACACCCGGATGTAGGTCTCCGCGGGGATGCTCTTGAGGACGAGGTTCACCGCTCCGCCGGAGGCGTCGCCCTGCTGGTCGGGCGTGAAGGTCTTCGAGACCTGGATGCTCTCGATCACGCTGTTCTGGAACTGGTCGAGCTCGACGCCTCGCTTGTCCGCATCCGCGGTCGGCAGGCGGGAGCCGTTCAGCTGCGAACTCACGTAGCGGTCCGGCAGGCCGCGGATCACCGCGAAGCCGTCGATCACGGTGGCGCCGGGGATCAGGCGGAGGGCCGCCGCGGCATCCGTGGCGCCGGAAAGGCGGATGAGATCCGATCCGATCGAGTCGACCAGCGCCGGGCTCTCGAGGCGAAGCTGCAGCAGCGCCGCCTCCGAGCCGCCGCCCACCCGGAGCTCCTGCACCACGAAGGTGTCGAGCTCGAGGAAGTCGCCGGTCAGCGAGGCATCGACTTCGGTCAGCCCGCCCGCCGTGACCACCACCTCCGGACGGATCTGCCGGGTGAACCCCTCCTTGGAGAAGACGAGGGTGTAGCGGCCTGCGGGCACCTCGCCGAAGACGAAGTTCCCGTCGGCGCTCGCGGTCGCCACCGCCCCGGTCTCGGAGATCCGAACCTCGGCGAAGGGCAGCGGCACGTCGAAGTCGGCGTCGATGACCACGCCGCGGATCGACCCGGCCTGCTGCGCCGTCGCGAGCGAGGCCACCACGGCCACGCTGCCCGCCGCGAGCAGGATCCGCAGGGAATTCACCACGGATGATCCAGCTTCCGCCGCAGGGCCGTCAGGCGATCGGCGGTGGCGGCGTCCGGCTCGAAGCCGCTGCGGGCCATCGACGTCGCCGCCGCGGACAGGTCGATCGCCCGGGGTCGGGCGTTGGGGTTCACGAACGCCTCGTCGAGGGCGAGGGCGTAGACCTGCGCCGCCCCCTCGCGATCCCCCAGGGCGACGAAGGACTCCGCGAGGGGCCGCAGGGCCTCGCCCCGGAAGACGTCGATGATCAGGTCCCGTCCCTTCGAGAACACCTCGAGCGATTCCGTCGCCGCCGCCCGGGCCCCGTCGAGGTCTCCCGCGAGGAGTCGCCATCGCGCGAGCTCCGCGAGGATCGGCACGCGGTCCTCCGGAGCCCAGTCGTATCCGCCCGCCACCGCCGCGATCGCCGCGAGCCACCGCGCGACCCCGGCCTCGTCGCCGGCAGCGATCGCGTTGCGGAGCAAGGCCCCCTGCTTCTCCATGCGGACGCGAAGGGGAATCCACCGCCATGCCGCTTCGGCGGCCTGCTCGAGCCGCTCCCGCCGCGGGGCGTCGCCATAGACCCGGCGGTGCACCGCGATCAGGGCATCGACGGCGTTGCCCACCTCGTCGAACCGCTGCCCGGCCGCGATCGCGGCCTCGATCCGTGCGATCTCCTCGTCGAGTTGGGCCGCGTCGAGGCGTTCGGCGATCTCGGCGCGGACCTTGCCGCCCTCCACCGGCGCGAGCGAGTCGGCGATCGCCTCGGCCGCCTCGATTCCACCGAGCCTTGCCTCGACCTGGGCGATCCTCATGAGCACCCGCTCGCTCTGCCAATCGCCGGCGCCTGCGGCGGCTGCCGCCGCGGTGGCGAGCAGGCGCCGAGCCTCCGCGGCATCGCCCGCGTCCGCGATCGCATAGGCGAGATCCGCCGCCGCCACCCCCCGCCGCCAACCTTCGATGGCGGGGAGCCATCGCCTTGCATCGTCGAGTCGCCCGAGCTCGATCGCCGCGACGACCACCCGCTCCTGCGAGCGGCTGCGGTCCCGGAGATGGGGCTCGGATGGAATGGCGGAGGCGGTCTCGAAGGCGAACGCGAGCAGTTCGCCCGCGTCCATCCGCCGCTGCGAATCGCCCTCGGATCCCTCGGCGGATGCGACCCCTGCGGCTTCAGCGTCTTGAGCGGCCGACGCTGCCGGGAGCGTTGCGGCTGGAGGCGACGCTCCCGCGGCCGAGACCGCAAGGAGCATCCACGAGAGCAGCGTCGTCGGAATCAATCGGGTCATCAGCCTCGAGCCCTCGAGCCATCGCCTCCGCCCCGCGATCCCGGTGGCCGTCGCCGGAACGCCCGATCCGGCACCTGCCGGGACGGCGTCCCCTCAACGGCGGGACATTCGCCGCGGATCGTGAGCGTTGCGTGAAGGAGCCGTAGCGGTTGCGTGAGCGATCCGCCCTCGGCTGCCCCGTCAGGGCGATGGAGGGTCATGGCGGCCGGCCGGCTTCACACGGCCTGAGCCGATCGGTTGCGCAATCCGTGCGCGATCCGGATCATTCGCCCACCGGCGACTTCTACTTTTCTCCCCGACACCGCCGCAACGGAGCGGCGGCGGCGGCATCGTCCGCCTCGTTTCGAACGACCGGATCAGGGAGCAGATCGACCATGGGAACCAACGGAACCTGGAAGCGTGGCGGGGCCATCGCCGCGACGCTTGCGGCCGCGGCCTCGGCGCACGCGGCGGACGTGTTCGTCTCCGAGAACATCGCGACCTCCACCACGTGGACCGCGGACAACGTGTACCGCCTCACGCAGCAGATCTACGTGCTGCCCGGCGCCACGCTCACCATCGAGCCGGGAACGCTGATCGCGAGCCCGACGACCGCGGGCGGCTCGGGCAGCCTCGCGGTGTGCCGCGGCGCCAAGATCTTCGTCAACGGCACCGCCGACGCCCCGGTCATCATGACCTCCGACTCGGACGACCTCGTGACCTACCGCGAGGGCTGCAACGAGTGGGGCAACCTGACCATCATGGGTCGGGCCTACATCGGCGCGAGCTACCCGGAGGGCAACACCAAGACGCCCAACCCGAACAACCTCAGCCCCATGGAAGGCCTCGTGGCGGCGTTCCCCGGCGACCCCAACGTGCTCTACGGCGGCGGCGACGACGATGACGACTCCGGCTGCATCAGCTACCTCTCGCTCCGCTACGGCGGACGGGTGGTGGGCCTCGGCAACGAGCTCAACGGCCTCTCCCTCGGCGCCATCGGCCGCGGCACCGAGATCCAGTTCGTCGAGGTCATCAACAACGTCGACGACGGCATCGAGATCTGGGGCGGCACCGTCAACCTCAAGAACTTCTCGATCTGGAACATCGGCGACGACAGCCTCGACGTCGATCAGGGCTGGCGCGGCAAGGCCCAGTTCGGCCTGATCGTGCAGGGCCACAGCTGCAATGCCCCGCAGGGTTCCGGCGTCGGCGACAACGCCATCGAGGCGGACGGCGCCGAGCAGTCCGACGCCCAGCCGGTCACCACGGCGACCCTCTACAACATGACCATCATCGGCCAGCCCCTCGACGGCGACCGCCTCACCGCGTGGCGCGACAACGCCAACCTGCAGATCCGCCAGTCGATCTTCATGGACGGCGGCGAGCAGGTCATCGGCCTCGACAACGTCGACGGCGACGGCGGTGCCGGGTACGGCTTCAACGGCACCCTCACCTGGGCGCAGCGTTGGACCGCTCCGTTCAACTCCTACTCCACGGTGAACGCGCCGGCGAACCCCGCGGCCTTCTACCAGGCCCAGGTCGACGGCCGCCTCTGCGAGATCACCGACAGCGTCTTCTTCCGCAACCTCAACAGCAACGCCTACACCCAGGCCAACACCCTGAACGTGTTCGCGGCCTCCAACAACAACGTGCTCGTGCCCGGCTTTGCGGTCGCCGACGAGCCGATCCGCCAGATCGTCCGCGGCGCCCCGGTGGTCAAGGGCGGCAAGAACATGCTCCCGGTGCTCGCCCTCGATCCCCGGGCCCGCAACGCCGCGCTCACCAGCGTCGGCACCGCTCCCAACGACGGCTTCTACACCCCCGTCGCCTACCGCGGCGCCTTCTCCCCCACCGAGAACTGGCTCTGCGGCTGGTCGGCCGCGTTCGCCTACGGCCTGCTGATCGAGCCCCCCAAGGGCTGTGCTCTGCCGACCGCGACCGGCTGCGAGCCGGACGCCCCGGCTTGCCCGTGGGACCTCACCGGCGACGGCATCGTCGGCGGTGCGGACCTCGGCCTCCTGCTCCAGAACTGGGGCAAGTTCGACGGCGCCGACCTCGGGGCCATGCTGCAGGCCTGGGGCGCCTGCCCGCAGTGACCCGACCAGCCTTCCCGGCGCTGCGTCGCCGCGATCGCTGACCCGCCCTCTCGGGACCCCCGGCCTCGGCCGGGGGTCCCTTTGCATGGGCCGACGTTGAAGGCGATGACCAGGCCCACCGCCTCATCGATGGCGAACGGCTTGCTGACCCGGCCCACACCGTCGAGGGCGAACCTTCCACAGGCCTCAGGAGCCGGTCGCCCCCGCGAGGGGGCGGCCTTCTTCATGGAGGGGGGCGATCCGCCGACGGCGCCGCCGCCGCCAGCAACGAGTCGATCGCCCGAGCGAGCGACGCCTCCGACGGCGTGCCGGGCGGCGTCAGATCCGGCGCCGACACCGCGATCGACCGCTGCTCGAGGCCCTCGAGCAGGGCGAGACGACGGCGATCCGCCGGATGCAGCGGCAACGCCGCGAGCGACGACCGCCAGGCTTCGAGACGCCCGATCGCCTCGGACTCGGCCTTGGGAAGTCCCGCCCGCAGGCGGCCGAAGCGGCGGCGAAGCGACTCGACCGTCGCCGCGAGGCGATCGATCGACGCCGGCGGCCACGCCGGCAGCCGGCCGCCTGCCCCCAACTGCCGATCCAGCTCCGCCTCGATCGCCGCGATCGCCGGCCGCCACGCCTGCGGCGCCGGTTCGCGAAGCGACTCCCGCAGGGACGCGGCCCGCCGCGAGGCGTCCGCGATCGCCCCGAGGGTTCGATCGACCACCTCGAAGAGTCGCGGCAGGCGCTGCTCGAGGCGCTGCTCGAACGCGCCGCGGCTGCGGATGGACGCCGGATCGGGATCGAAGCAGCGAGCCGCGACGAGGCGGGCGAGCCGCGAGCGGGTCCCCCGGTCGGGCCAGGCGTCGGCCAGCAGCGCCGCGAGCGGGTGGTAGTCGAGATGGTGCAGGATGGCTTCCCTCGCCTCCCGCGCAAAGAGCGAGACCAGGGCTTCGCCCGTCACCGCATCGGCCTCGTCCGGATCGCTCCGGAGGCGGAGGGCGATGCGGTCGCCCCCCTCGGCGGGCTCGATCGCGGGATGCATGGCGATCGCGACGCCTCGCGAGCGGACGATCACCTCCCGCGGGATCGGCGACTCGGGCAACGCGTCGATCGGGCCGAGCGACCAGCGGTCGATCTCCGGATCCGCCGCGGCATCGGGGCCTTGCTCGCCGATCCGTCGCCTTGCCTCCTCGCCCCACCGCCGCGACCACGATCCCCCGTCTCGGCGGAAGTCGAGGCGGTTGCCCTCCCGATCGACCAGTTCGATCCCGAAGCGGAGATGCGACTCGCAGCGGGAGGCCGCCTCCGCCACCATCGCCGGCGGGATCGCCTCGCCAGCACGGCGAGCCAGCACCGCCGCCAGCGACGAGGCGAACCCGCCGCTTCCGAACCGCATCGCGTCGACCGCTTCGCGAGCGGCCTCGCGAGCAACGCCGAGGCGGATCCGCGTCGCCTTGGGCAGTCCACGGATGGTCGCGAGCACCTTCTCGGGCAGCAAGCCCGGCACCAGCCACGGCAGGCGCGGCGGGGCCAGCCGCTCGAACCGCTCGATCGCCTCGATCGGCAGTTCGATGACCACGCCGTCCTGCTCCCCGCCGGGCTCGTGGCGATACCGGAGCGGCAGGCGCAGCGGCGGGCCCTCGCCCTCGAGAAGCAGCGCGTCGGGATAGGCCGCGGGATCCGGCCACTCGAACTCGGCCGCCAGATCCTCGATGGCCATCCGCAGCACCGCCGGGTCCCGTCGCTCGGCGTTCCGCCGCCACGACTCGAACGCCGGGCCGCTGTGGATCTCCGCAGGCAGGCGGGCGTCGTAGAAGGCGTAGATGGCACCCTCCCGAAGGATCGCCGCGGGTCGACGAGTGCGGGCCTCGACGGCCTCGATGCGGTCGAGCAGGCGACGGTTGCGGCGGCGGAAGCTCCCCCGGGTCCGCCACCGCTCCTCGACGAGTCCTGCCGAGATGAAGACCTGCCGCGCCGCCGCGGGATCGACCGGGCCGAACGGCACCCGCCGCCGCGGCACGATGGTGATCGCGCCGAGGCGCACCCGCTCCCAGGCGGCGACCTGCCCGCTCTCGGCGAGGAAGTGCGGCTCGAACCGCTCCCGCTGCAGCAGATGCGGGGCCACCCGCTCGATCCAGCTGCTGCGGATCGGTGCGACGGTGCGGACCCAGCGGCGCTGGGTCTCGACGATCTCACCGGCGAGCAGCAGCGACGGCGCCTGCTTCGCGAGCACCGAACCCGGCCAGATCGACAGCCGCACCCCGTCGGCGGAGAGGTACTCGCCTTCGGGCGGTGCGGCGCCGCGGCGGGGCCGCATGCGGGAATCGCGGGGCGCCGCTTCTTCGGCCTCCTTCGCCGCGACGAGGCCAACCAGTCCCCGAAGCGCCGCCCGATGCAGCCTCGCCGGGTCCGCAAGAGCGATCGGCGGGCCCGTCGACTCGTCGCGGCGGATCCGCCATCGCCGATGCAGCAGCTCCTGCAGCTGCCGGTGCACCTCGCTCCACTCCCGCATCCGCGCCGGATGCAGGCCGTGGCGGCGGCACCACGCGGCGGCGGCCCGGCGACTCTCGCCGCCACGGCTCCGCCAGGCCTCCCACAGCCGCAGGATCGAGAGGAAGTCCGAACGCCCATCGCGAAAGGGATCGCCCCGTGCCGCGGACGCCTCCGGCGACTCCTCGCCGGCGCGGGATCGCGGCGGCGTGCGGGGATCCTGCACCGAGAGGAACGCCGCCACCACCGTCGCCGCCGGCAGGCAGTCCTCCTCGAGGCCGCCGAGCACCACGCGGGCGAGGCGAGGATCGAGCGGCATCGCCGCCAACCGCCGCCCGATCGCGGTCAGCTGAAGGCGGTCGCGGGGCGATCCGCCCTCCTCGGAGACGCTCGCCTCGATGGCTCCGATCTCCCAGAGGCTCCGTCGCCCCTCGGCGATCCTCGAAGGCGACGGCGGATCGGGGAAGGGAAACCGCTCGATCGCTCCGAGGCGAAGGTGCGACAGCTGCAGCATCACGCCGGCGAGGCCGCACCGCAGCAGCTCCGGCGCCGTGAACTCGCTGCGGCGATCGAGATCCTCCTCGCCGTAGAGGCGGACGCAGATTCCCGGCCCGACCCGGCCGCAGCGTCCGGCCCGTTGGGCCGCCGAGGCGCGGCTGATCGCCTCGATCCGCAGACGCTGCACCCGCCGCCGCGGATCGAACCGGGCGACCCGGGCGAGTCCCGTGTCCACGACGCCGCGGACCCATGGCAGGGTGAGCGAGGTCTCCGCCACGTTGGTGGCCAGGATCACCCGCAGGCCCGCCGGCCGCGCGAACGCCCGATCCTGCGTGGCCGGATCGAGGCGGGCATGCAGCGGCAGCAGCTCCACGCCGCCCGGCACCCGGCCCTCGAGATGCTCCGCCAGTTCGCGGATCTGCCGCTCGCCCGGAAGGAAGACGAGCAGGTCGCCCTCGGGCGGATCGATCTCCGCGAGCAGGCCCGCGACCGCATCGCCCGCGGCATCGAGCATCGCAGCCTCCGGATCGTCGCCCTCCGCATCCGCATCGAGCGGACGGTGGCGGATCTCCACGGGGTGCTGCCGCCCGGCGATCGAGACCACCGGCGCCTCGCCGAGGAACGCCGCGAGCGGTCCCGCCGCGAGCGTCGCCGAAGTCACGATCACCCGCAGGTCCCGCCGCGAACGCAAGGCCGTCCGCATCGCCCCGAGCAGCAGATCGATCGTGATCGACCGCTCATGGGCTTCGTCGAGGATCACCGTGTCGAAGCCGCGAAGCAGGCGGTCCCGCCGCAGCATCGCCGCAAGCACGCCGTCGGTGACCACCTCGATGCGGGTGCCGGCGGAGACCTGCCGCTCGAAGCGGGTGCGGTATCCGACGCCCGCCCCGAGCGGCGTGCCGCAGGACTCCGCGAGGCGGCGGGCGATCGCCCGCGCCGCGAGGCGGCGGGGCTCGGTCACCACGATCCGCCCCTCGATGCCCCGCCCCATCGCCGCGCAGAGACGCGGCAGCTGCGTGCTCTTGCCGCTTCCGGTGGCACCCTCGACCACCACCGCCCGATGCCGCTGCAGCAGCGCCTGCAGACGCTCCCACTCGGCCGCGATCGGCAGATCCTCCGGCGGGTCGAGGCGAAGCGGCATGGCCTCGCGAGCCCGCCGCTCCGCGACCGCCTCGCGAATCTCCGCCTCGATCGCCGCCCGCGAACGCGGCCGTTGGCCGAGGGCGGCAAGGCGTCGCCGGAACGCCTCCCGCCGCTCCCGGGGCAGCGTGCGGAGCAGCGAGGCGATGGTGACCGCGCCGTCGCGAGACGACCCGTCGGCGGTCGCCGCGTCGCCGCCTTCCGTCGCTCCCGCGGCCTCGTTGGGGGCATCGCCATCCACAGCGGGCGATGCTATCGCCGCCCCCGCCCGGGCCCCGCCCTCCCCGCGGGAAGCGGACCTCCGGCCCCGCCGCCCCGCTACACTCGCCGCTCGGGCGCTTAGCTCA
>CAZQUA010000052.1:7934-12715 GCA_964596455.1 uncultured Isosphaeraceae bacterium | reverse complement strand
GCGGATCCGCTCGGTGGCGGTGTTCCAAGAGGATCCGGCCGCCGCCTCGAAGACGTGCACCTGCCCGCGATCGACCGCCTTTCCGGGCGAGCCGATCGCCACCAGCTTGCGGGGGGCGGTCGCGGCCTCTCCCGGCACGGTGACGATGTTGGGAAGCAGGGCCACCGACCATCCGAACTGGTTGGTCGCGGCGCCGACGCCGGCCCCGCCGAACTTGCGGATGCGGGTCCAGCCGCCGAACCGCCGCGCGAACATGTAGGCGGCGCCGTTGGTGGTGGAGGAACCCGAGGGGCGGGCCCGCGGGGCGCCGACGATCAGGTTGTCGATGTTCGCCGCGTCCACGTGCCCGGCATCGAGCGAGAAGCCGAACCACTCGCCGTCGACGCCATCGAGGCCGGGCCGCAGCGTGCCGGCGGCGGACCACCCCTTGCCGGGCGGCGACGAGTAGATCTGCACAGCGCCCCGCTCCGGGCCGGGCACGGAGTCGCGGTAGGCCCCCGCGAAGGCGAAGTCGCCGCGGCCGGGAGCCTGCAGGGCCGCCACGCTGCGGCCGAAGTAGGTGTTGGATGCCGGCACCGGCGGGAAGAGCGTCGCCTCGGGCAGCCAGCCGAAGTTCGGCCCGCCCCAGCGAAGCACGAAGATCGCCCCGGCGTTGTCGACCGCCGGGATCGGCGGACTGCCCGGGAAGTTCCGCAGGTAGCTGCCGACCACCGCGAAGGGGAACGGAGCACCGGGCAGCAGCTCGCCGATCTCGACGCTGATGCCGTAGCAGGCGTTCCGCTCCGGCGGCGGCTGCCAGACCGGGGTCTGCTGGGGGGCGGCGTGAAGGAGCGTTGCGACCGCGATCGCGGCGCCGCCCGCAACGGCGGCGAGGCGGCGGCAGGGGACTCGCAGGGGGGATCGGGGCATGGTGCGATCGGGCGGAGCGGAGTCGGGGCGGCGGTGGTCCAAGCGGAGGCGGCAGGGACCCTTGGCGAGTATGGCGGTGGACCCCCGCAGGGGCAACCGCGGCCCTTGAGATTCCCCGCTCGGAACGTCGCCCTCAGGCATGCGGCACCGGGCCGGCGGGCCGGGGCGAGGATTCGACGGCGCCGAAGCGGCGGTTCCGCCTCGCGAAGTCCTCGATGGCGCGATGCAGGTCGGCTTCGCCGAAGTCCGGCCACAGCACCTCGGTCACGTGGATCTCCGCGTAGCTGATCTGCCACAGCAGATAGTTGGAGACCCGCATCTCGCCGCCGGTGCGGATCAGAAGGTCCGGATCGGGCAGGCCGGCGGTGTCGAGGTGCGCGGCGATGGTGGCCTCGTCGATCTCCGCCGGTTCGATCTCGCCCCGCTTGGCGGCGTCGGCGATCCGCCGGCAGGCGTCGGTCAGCTCGCCGCGGGAGCCGTAGTTGATGGCGATGGAGAGGGTCATGCCTCGTCCCTGCGCGGTCGCGGCCTCGGTGGCGGCGAGGGCGTGACGGACCGACTCGGGAAGTCCCTCGAGGCGGCCGATGCGGCGGAAGCGGATGCCGTTGGCGAGCAGCTCGCTCCGTTCGCTCGCGAGGTACTCCACGCAGAGCTCCATCAGCGCGTCCACCTCGACCGCGGGCCGCTTCCAGTTCTCGCTCGAGAAGGAGTAGAGCGTGAGCGCCTCGATGCCGAGCCTCGCCGCCTCGGTCACGATCCGGCGGACGCTCTCGGCACCATGGCGATGCCCCGCCGCCCGCGGCAGGTTCCGCTGCGAGGCCCACCGGCCGTTGCCGTCCATGATCACCGCGATGTGGCGGGGACGGATGCCCATCGCCGCCGGCCTCGCCTCGCCTTCGCCGGTCGGGGCGTCGGCGGAGGCGGCATCGGCGGGCGCGGGCATGCGGTCAGTGTAGATCCGCGGCGATCGCCGGGGAGGTGAGCGTCTGGTTTCGCTCGGGCCCCACGCCGATCAGTTCGATCGGGCATCCCACGAGCTCCTCGATCCGGTCGAGATAGCGGCGGGCGTTGCCGGGCAGGCCCTCGCGGTCCGGCGCCTCCTCGATCTCCTCCTGCCATCCGGGAAGGGTCTCGTAGATCGGCGCGAGCCCCTCGAGGTCCTCCGCGTCGGGCAGGAAGCGGTCGACGATCCCGCCATCGGGCCGGCGGTAGGCGACGCAGATGCGAAGCTCGTCGAGGCCGCTCAGCACGTCGAGCAGCGTGCAGGCGAGCGCGTCGGCGCCGCAGATCATCGCCGCGTAGCGGACCGCGACGAGATCGAGCCATCCGCAGCGGCGGGGCCGCCCGGTGGTGGTGCCGAACTCGCGGCCGCGGGTGCGGATCCGCTCGCCGATCGCGTCGGAGAGCTCCGTCGGGAAGGGGCCGGCGCCGACGCGGGTCGAGTAGGCCTTCATGATCCCGACCACGCGGTGCACGAGGCGGCCGGGGAGGCCGGTGCCGGCGGGGATCCCCAGGCTCGAGCAGTTGGAGCTCGTCACGAAGGGGTAGGTCCCGTGGTCGATGTCGAGCAGGCAGGCGTTGGCACCCTCGAAGAGGATCGACCGCCCCGCGGCCACGCAGTCGTGCAGGCGGTAGGCGGTGTCCTCGATGAACGGCGCGAGCCGCCGCCCCAGCGCCAGGCACCACTCCGCCATCGCCGCGGGATCGGGCGGCTCGCTGTGGACGCCGAGCGCCGTCATCTCGGCGGCGCGAAGGCCGCACGAGAGCTCGAGGCGCCGCCGCAGGCGATCGGGATGCAGCAGGTCGCCCACCCGCACCGCGGTCGAGCGGCGGACCTTGTCGGCATAGGCGGGGCCGATGCCGCGGCGGGTGGTGCCGATGGCGGCGGTGGCTTCGCCGAGGCCGCTGCGGGCCGCGAGGAACTCCTCGTAGGCGGCGTCCTGCTCCTTGTGGTAGGGCAGGACGAGATGCGCCCGGCTCGAGACCCGCAGGTTGTCGCCGACCTCGACGCCCCGCCGCCGCAGGGAGTCGATCTCCTCGAGGAGCTTCTCGGGATCGACCACCGTTCCATTGGCGATGACGCAGGTCTTGTCGGGGTAGAGGATGCCCGAGGGGATCAGGTGCAGGGCGTACCGCTCGCGGCCCACCACCACGGTGTGCCCGGCGTTGGCGCCGCCGTTGTAGCGGACGATCACGTCGTGGCGGGCGGTCAGCAGATCGACGATCTTGCCCTTGCCCTCGTCGCCCCACTGCAGGCCGACCACCGCCGTGTGGCGGGGCGAAGGGGGAGGCGGCGATGGGTGGTTGGTGGTCATGGCGTCGTCGCGGAGGGACAGAACGCGATGGTACGGGAGGCGGCCGGGTTCGCCCGAGGTCCGATCCGACGAATCCGCCGGACTTCGGCCCGCCCCGCATCCCGTCCGGCGTCGTCTCGCCTCCGTGCGAGCCGGGGCGCCGCGGCCGCATCGAGCCGCTACCCTCCCCGCGAGCGATGCGACGCATCCGTCGCGGCGGAATGGAGAACCGGAAGCAGCATGGCCGGCACGACCTCCGGAACCTCCATCCGCGAACGCCTCGCCGCCCTCGCACGCCTTGGAGCCTGCGGCGTCCTGCTGGCGTTGCCGCCGTTGGCCTGCTCCTCGCCGCCCCCGCCGCCGGCAGCGTCCGCCGCCCCGGCGGCGACCGCAAGCGCCGCCCCGGCCGCCCCGGACGCGGAGCCGTCCGGGTCCTCCGCCGCCGCGGTCGCGGAGCGTCTGCTCGTCACCGAGTCCCCCTGGAGCGGTGCGGAGATCGGCGGAGTCGCCGATGGCGTGATCCTCGCGACCCGCAACTACCGGATCCACTCGAGCCTGCGGGACCGGTCGCTGCGGCAGATCCTGCCGGCCTTCTGCGAGGCCGCCTTCGACCACTACCGCACCGCGATCGTCGATCTGCCCCTGCCCGCCGAGCCGATGCGGACCTACATCTTCGGGGCCCGCTCCGAGTGGAACCGCTTCACCGAGCGGAAGCTGCCCCCGAGCGAGTCCGCCTCGATGCTGCGGCTGCGGCGGGGGGCCTACACCGCCGGGGGCGAGGTGGTGCTGCACGACCTCGGCCGCACCGACACCCTCTTCCTGACCGCCCACGAGGGATGGCACCAGTACACCCAGTCGGTGTTCCGCGAGCCGCTGCCGGTGTGGCTCGAGGAGGGGATCGCCACCTACATGGAGGGGCATCGCTTCGACAGCGCCGCGGGGACGGCGACCTTCATCCCGTGGCGGAACCTCGAACGCTACGGCGAGCTGCGGGCCCGTGGCCGTCGCGGGGAACTCCTCGCCACCGCCGACCTCTTCGATCGCTCGCCGCAGTCGCTGCTCGCGGGGGGCGGGCGGCAGCTGCTGACCTACTACGCGCAGCTGTGGGTGCTCGTGCACTTCCTGATCGAGGGTGAGGAGGGACGCTACCGCCCCGCGCTGCACCAGCTGCTCGAGGACGCGGTGGAGGGGCGGATCTCGGCCCGCCTCGCCCGCCACGCCGGCGAGAGCGGACGAGGCCGCCGCGGGGTGTCGACCCGCAGCGGAAGGGCGGTCCTCGCGGCCTACTTCAATCCCGACTTCGCGGAGTTCCAGCAGCAGTTCGAGGCGTTCCAGTCGCGCCTGCTCGAACGGAGCGTGGGCACGCTGATCTGGCGGGGCCGCAGCCCCTTCGCGACGCCACCCCCGGAGTGAGGCCTCAGCGGCCCTGCAGGTGCTTTGCGAGGAACGCGATGCCGCGGTCCTTCGCCTCGACGGCGAAGCGGCCGAACCCGGCGTGCTCCTGCGGCGCCCCGGTCCGATCGAAGACCACCAGTTCGAGCGAGCCGGGCGAGGCCCCATCGACGCCCCCATCGACGC
>CAZQUA010000052.1:0-7834 GCA_964596455.1 uncultured Isosphaeraceae bacterium | reverse complement strand
GCGAGCGGCACCATCTCGTCGAAGCGGTTGTGCAGCACCAGCAGCGGCAGCGGCCGCCACGAGGCCGCGTGCCGGATCGGGTCGCGGGCCGCGAAGAACGCTCGTCCCGGCGGGTCGAGCTCGCCCCAATCGAGCGGATCCCAGGAGCCGGAGGCGCCCTCCACGATCGCGGCGGCGAAGCGGGGCGTGGCCTCCGGATCGGCGAGGCGGGCGAGGGCGATCATGCCGCCGGCGCTCATGCCGCCGATCGCGAGGCGGCGGGGGTCGAAGCCGCCCGCGGCCACGGCCTCGTCGCAGACCGCGTCGATCTCTCCGAGGGCCTCCGCGATCACCCCCGGCATGGCGTGGCGATGCTGCCGCGAGGCGTCGAGGCGATCGCCGTGGCCGGGAAGATCGATCGCGCAGACGCCGATGCCCGCCCGCATCAGGCGCAGGTAGCGGCCCGGATCGAGGAAGCGGTCCACCGTCCGCCCGTGCATCCAAAGCAGCATCGGCGGGGGCTCCCGCCGCGACGGGTCGGGCGTCGGATCGACCAGGAGCGCCGGCACCCGGCCGCCGAGCAGGCGCAGGTCGCGGGCCCGGGCGGCGAGGGCCGAAGGCAGCTTCAGGGCGAAGTCGGGCATGGCAGGGCGGACGGGCGAGGTGCCGAGGCGAAGGGGAGCGGATGGCCGCGACGCGGCCCTCAGGCGGCGGGGCAGTACAGGAGCACCTGCATGCCCTTGCCGTAGTCGTGGACCTCGGGACCGTCGAATCCGGGCAGTGCCGGCGGCGGCGGGGTGCGGGGATCGACCGGCCGGCGAAGCACCAGGAAGCCCTTGTCGCCCATCGCCTCCCGCAGGCGTGCGGCCGCGGCGAGCACCCGTTCCCGCGACCGCTCCTCCTCCATGAGCTCGTAGGGCGGATCCATGAAGACCACGTCGAAGGGCGAGCCGGCCCGGGCGAGCGTCGACGCGGCGAGGGCGTCGCCGGCGAGCACGGTCACGCGATCGCCGCAGCCGAGGCGTTCGATGTTGCGGCGAAGGCAGGCGAGGACCGCGGGATCCCGTTCGACGCAGACCACCTCGCGAGCGCCGCGGCTGGCCGCCTCGAGGCCCATCGTGCCGACGCCGGCGAAGAGGTCGAGCACCCGCGCCTCCTCGAACCAGCCTCGAAGCAGTCCGAAGACCGACTCCTTGACCCTCGCGGTCATCGGCCGCGTGCGATCCTCGCCGCGGGGACTCTCGAGATGGCGGGAGCGGTAGAGGCCGGCGAGGATGCGAAGCATGGCGCTGGAGGGTTCGCCGGAGTCGGCGGGCGGGGGCTGTCGAAGCGAGGCGAGGATGCTACGGTGCCCCGATGCTTCTCGTCGGCGTGCTGCTGCTCGCGATGGCCATCCCGCAGGACTCGCCGCCGCCCACGGAGGCGTCCGCGGCCGCGGACGAAGGCGGCACCGCGATGGCGGCGAGGATCGCGGCGGCCGGCGCCGCGGGCCTGCCCGAGGCGGAGGCGGCGATGGTCGGAGCCGCGGTCACCCGGCTGCTCGCGATGCAGGAGGGCGACGCCCGGGACCAGTGGCCCTACGAGGGGGTCTACCGGGTCCGTCGGCAGATTCCCATCGGCTACCGCGTCGGCGGCACCGCGATCGCGGGGATGGCCCTGCTGCAGGCGCCGGGCCTCGAGGCCGATCCCGAGCGATGCGATGCGATCCGGCGTGCCGCGGCCTTCGTCGCGAAGGCGATCGAGCATCCGCTGATGAGCCCCCAGTACGGCGGCGGCTACGACGTGCGGGGGTGGGGCTACGCCTACGGCCTGCGATTCCTCGTGCGGTTCAAGCAACGCGGGCCGCTCGCGGGCGAGGAGTCTCCGCCTGCGGGCGTCGACGAGGCGATCGCGTTCTACCTCGGCGGCCTCGCCGCGATCGAGATCCCGCAGGTCGGCGGATGGAACTACGCGCGGCGGGGGCCGCTCGACCAGCCGGACGCGGCGGCTCCCTTCATGACCGCCCCGGTGCTGCGGAGCCTGGCGGAGGCGCGGGCCGCGGGCTTTGAGGTCGACGAGGCCCTGCTTGCCCGCGGCCTCGCGTCGCTCGAGCGGAATCGCGGGCCGGACGGAACCTACGAGTACATGGGCGCGGGCCGCGGACGCATCGATCCCGCACAGCGTCCCGGCGCCGTCGGGCGGATGGCGAGCGGCGATCTCGTCCTCGTCGAGGCCGGCCGACTCGAACCGGAGTCGCTGCGGCGGGCGGTCGAGAGCTTCTTTGCGTACTGGCACGAGCTCGAGGCGAGGCGTCGCGGCAACGGCACCCATGTCCCGCCCTACGGCGTCGCTCCCTACTACTTCATGTATGCCCACGCCGCGGTCGGCGAAGCGATCGAGCGCCTGCCGGCCGCCTGGCGGCCGACGCTGCGCCGATCCCTGCTCGATCGCCTTGTGCAGGTCCGCGACGAGGCGGGCACCTGGAACGACCGCGTCTTCGAGCGAAGCGCCAACTACGGCACGGCGCTGGCGCTCGAGGCGCTGCTGGCGCCGCTCGGCTCGCCGCCCGCGGCCTGGCCGGCCCCGCCTCCGCCGGCCGATCGGCCCGCGGCGCCGGCGGCGGGCGTGAGGGAGGAGTCACCATGAGGATCTGCGCGATCATTCCGGCGGCGGGTGCGAGCCGCCGCTTCGGGATCGGCGACAAGCTCTCGCAGGATCTCGGCGGGCGGGCCATGCTGCTCCGCACCGTCGAACTCTTCACCAAGCGGGACGAGGTCGCTTCGATCGTGGTCGCGGCGCCGCCGGAGGAGGAGGCCTTCGAGCAGTTCCGCGAGCGGTTCGGGGCCCAACTCTCCTTCCACGGCGTCCGGATCGTGCCCGGCGGCCGGATCGAGCGGTGGGAGACGGTGAAGGCGGCGCTCGCGGCGGTGCCGGAGGACGCGACCCATGTCGCCGTGCACGATGCGGCGCGGCCCGCGACCCCGCCGGAGCTGCTCGATCGGGTGTTCGAGGCGGCCCGCGTGCACGCGGCGGTGATCCCCGGCCTGAGCATCACCGCGACCGTCAAGCGGGTGGGCGAGGGGCGGGTGACCGCCGCGGAGGAGGATGCGATCGCCGACTCGATCCTCGGCGATGCCGGTGCCGAGGCGACCACGGGGCGTCTCGTCGAGGCCACCCTTCCGCGGGAAGGCCTTGTGCTCGTGCAGACGCCGCAGGTGTTCGAGGCGTCGCTGCTCCGCCGCGCCTACGCGGAGGCGGACGCCGCCGGCACCACCGACGACAGCGGCGTGGTCGAACGCCTCGGCGAGGCGGTGGTGGTGGTCGAGGGCGATCCCCGCAATCTCAAGGTCACCACGCCCGACGATCTGGCGATGGTCCGCCTGCTGATGGGCGTCTCCGCCCCGTCGGAACGGCCGGTGCACAAGCGGTTCTGACCCGCCGCCGCGGCGGGCCTCAGCGGGGGTCGTAGCGGGAGTCGTCCTCGGAGAGGAACCCGTTGCGGGGAAAGTCCAGCACGTCCCTCGAGAGCGAAGTGCCCGCCTGCGGGCCCTCGCGGGGATCCCGTTCCGAGGAGACGTGCCCGTCGAGCCACGCGACGTTGGCGGCGCCGTCGTGGCGGAACGCCTGTCCGCCGGCGTAGACGAGGCCCCAACTGAACTCCACGCGGTTCAGCGGGGCCCGCATGAACTTGTTGGCGCCGCCGCTCCAGCCGCCGTCGCCGAGCAGCGCCGTCGAGTCCGGGCGGCGGTGCAGCGTCACCGGAAGGCCCCGGCGGGCATGCCGCCAGCCGTCGAGGGTCGCCCCGGAGGCGTCGAGCGTCGGCCAGTGCCCCTCGGTTCCGATGAAGGTGGTGTTGTAGTTGTAGCCGGTGGCGGGATCGTCCCCGAAGGTCGAGTGCTCGAGGCAGCAGGGGCACTGCTGCACCCGCTCGGGCCGGTCGGTCAGGCCCCGCAGGGCCCCGGCGGCGACGCGGCCGTCGGGATGGTGGGTGAAGTCCCAGCACTCCGTGCGAAGCCCCGCGGGCGTGACGAAGTGCAGGATGGCGGCGGGATACCGCTCGCGGTGGATCTCCGCGTAGGTCCGTGCCGCCACCGCGAGCTGCCGAAGGTTCCCTTGGCACTCGGCGCTGCGGGCATGGCTGCGGGCGCGTCCGAGGGCCGGGAAGAGCAGCGACAGCAGCAGCAGCGTCACCGCGATGGCGACGGCGGTCTCGAGCAGGGTGAGGCCGCGGGAGCCGCCGCGCCGCGGATGCGGCGGGCGGCCTCGCGTGCAGTGCCGGCCGACGCGGCTCATCCCTGCCACGCCCCCAGCAGGCGTGCCAGATCGCTGCCGCCCACCGCGCCGTCGCCGTCGAGGTCGGCGGGGCAGTCGGCGGGATCGCCGCACCCGCCCCAGGCCTGCAGCAGGATGGCGAGATCGCCGCCGCCCACCGTGCCGTCCCCGTCGAGGTCCTCGGGAAGGCCTTCCGGCGAGACCGCTGCGAAGGCGTCGATCTCGACCACCTCGCCGGCGTCGGCAGGGACGCGGATCCGCACGAAGCGGACGGTCGACAGGCCCGCCGCCGCGACGTCGACCGGGACGCCGCCGCCGCTGCCGTCGTAGAGCTCCTGCAGCGTCGGATAGTTCGCCCCGAGCACCGCGACGGCCATCGCCGGATCGACCGGCCGCGTGAAGTCGGTCGGCACGCGTCCCGCCGCTTCCGCGAAGGGGCCCACGTCCATCCAGCCCATCGTCGGGAAGAGGCCGTCGGCGTCGAGGCCCTTCACGGGCGTGAAGGCGAGGCCGTCGCTGCTGAGCTCGACGAGGCCGCCCTCCGCGAAGACGCCGCCGACCACGCCCGAGGGATACGCCGCGTCGAGGAAGAACGCGTTCCCGAAGACCAGCAGGTCGATGCCGAAGGGATGCCGCGGATCGTCGGCGATCGGCGGATCGAACTCGACGACGAGCGAGCCGCCGGGGCCGATCTGCACGACCTGGCTCGCGAGGTAGGGCGACTGGAAGGGGGTGACCGCCGAGGGGAAGGCGGGGTCGGGCGTGAACCGGGAAGGCTCGCCGAGGGACACGGACGGATTGGTGTAGGCGGGATTGACGCCGGCGCCGGGCGTGTAGGAGACCACGCTTCCCGCGAAGGGATGCTGCGCCGCGGCCACCGTCGCGACGGTCGCCGCCGCCGCGGCGGCGACGAGCGGCGAGGTGGGGAAGCGGGACGAGGCGATGCCTCCCCGAGGCGATCGAAGGGAACCGACGAACCAGGACATGTCGTGCGCTCCGCGCGGCCGGACCATCCACCGCTCGGCCAAGCCGCGGGCCGGCGGTGGGGTCGACGCTCGGGCGGAAGAAGCGGTGGATCGACGGCGCGGCACCCGGCGCGGGCCGCGAGGGCAACCTCGCGCCGCAGGGGACCCGACCGATCGATCACCCCATTCGCGAGGGCGTCGACCCGAACACTCGAAGCAGGTCTTCCGGCTTCGGGTCCGCTTCGATCGGCCTTCCCAAGGCGTGCCCGGCGGGCGGCCTCAGTGGCATGGTTGATCGAGCGTTGAGAGGCTGGCCTCTCGACCCGTTACGGCGGCGCGTCCGCGGCGGATTTTCACCGCCTTCCCTCGCCCCGCCCGTCCTCTTCGAGGAGCCGTCGGCGAGACGGCCGGAATCCGATTCCGGCGCACTTCGAGGGGGCAAAGATAGCACGCGGGCGGAGGCCCGTCGGCGGCGGGCCGGCGGGGCCGTCTTCATTGACACTCCTTCTCCACGGCAGGTATGTTCCGAGGCTTCGGTCGCAGGCGGCGGACCGCGGTTGCGGGCCCGCCGAGGCGGCGGCCGGCGCCTCGATCGCCCGCTCCGGCGGCCGGCGGGGCTCGCGTGCTCCCCTTCACCCCTCCCCCGAGGAGACGACCGCCGATGCATCGTCAATCCCGACCCGCTCTTTCCGCGAGCTGGATGCTTCTTCTCACGCTCGCGGTCTCGGCGGGATCCGTTCGCGTCGCCCACGCCGCGGACACCCGGCAGCGGGACCTCGAGAACTTCATCCACTTCGTGATCATCGGCCGCGGCGACCTCGCCGCGGCGTCGGCGAACTCCCTGCTCGACAGCGGCATCACGCCGTCCGAGCTCGCGGAGCTCGTCGACGGCTCGGAGCTCTCGCAGCGGTTCGACGAGGCGCTTGGCGGCGGACGCCGCCTCGAGGGCGTCGAGGAGATCGTGGCTCGCTTCGGGGTCATGGTGCAGCAGGGGCGGTTCGACCTCGCGGTGCGGCCGGATCGGATCGAGGAGGCGGTGACGCTGCTGAGCGGCACCGTCCGCGGACGCATGATGGGCCGCGATCGCCTGCGGATGGCCGGTGAGTACGCGGTGCGTCCGCTGCTCGAGGTGATGGCGACCACCGAGGATCCGCGGCTTCGCAACGAAGCCGCCGCGGTGCTGGTGCAGGAGATCGGCGCGAGCGGGGTGATCCCGATGTGCGTGGCCATGCCCCACCTCGAGGTCGGCCTGCAGGAGCGGATCTGCCAGGTGCTCGCCGCGATCGGCGCCCCGGGTGCGACGCCGGCGCTGCCGTTCCTCGCCGAGCTTGCCGAGAACCCCGAGTCCGCCGAGACCACCCGCCTCGCGGCGGCGTCGGCGGCGGCCGCGATCGGCGGAGGGGAGGGAAGCGCCGCCGCCGAGTTCACCACGCTCGCCCTTCGCTACTTCCGCGGGGACGAGGCGCTCGTGACCCTTCCCCCGGTGCAGTCGCTCGACGGGGTCGACGCGCTGTCCTACTGGACCTCCGACGCGTTCTCCGGCCTCGAGCCGCTGCCGGTGCCCAAGCAGATCTGGTTCGACGTGATGGCGATGTCGATGGCCCGCCGGGCCCTGAGCCTCGAGCCGGACGACCGCATGGCGCTGGCGGCCTACGTGGCGGCGGATCTCCGCCGCGAGATCGAGGCCTCCGAGGCCGGCGTCGAGGATCCCGTCTTCGGCGGCGGGGATCGCTACAGCCCGCAGTTCTTCGCGACCGCGGCCGGTCCCTCCACCTGCCAGGAAGTGCTCGCGCTCGCGGTCGACGTGGCGGACACCCCGCTCGTCCGAGCCGCGATCGCGGTGCTTGCCGAGACCGCGGGGGCCTCGTCGCTGACCTCCGGCGGGCGGCAGCCCCTGCTCGAGTGCCTGACCTACCCGAGCCGGCGGGTTCGCCTCGAGGCGGCCCTCGTCCTTGCCAAGGCCCATCCCCGCAGCGAGTTCCCCGGGCATCGCTCGGTGGTGCCGCTGCTCGCCTCGGCGGTTCGCACCGACAAGGCGTTCGCGGCGGTGATCGCCGCCGACGCCGAGGAGCGGCGGCAGGCGGCGGGGATGCTCTCGGGGATCGGCTTCACCGTGGTCGGCACCGGCGACTCCTACGCCGAGATCGAGCCGGCGGTCTTCGGCAACGTGGGCGTCGATCTGATCGTGGTCCGCGGCAGCTCCTCGGCGATCGACGCCGCGGTCCGCGGCGCCCGCGGCAGCAGCCTCTCGTGGGCGACCCCCGTGGTGGCGGTCGCGACGGTGATCGAGGCGGATCAGGTGCGGGATCGCCTGCAGGACGATGTGGCGTCGATGGTCGCGGTGAGCGGAACCGGAATGGCCGACATGCCCGCCGCGATCGCCGCCTTCCTGCGGGAGACCCTCGGCAGTCCGATGGACGAAGCCGAGGCCCTGACCTACGCCATGGATTCGCTCGAGGCTCTCGAGTCGCTCGCGGATGCGGGCTCGACGGTGCTGCCGGTCTCGGACGCGGAGCGACCGCTCGCGGAGGCCCTGCGCCGCGAGAGCGGTTCGCTTCAGTCGATGGTCGCCGAAGTGCTTGCGAGAGTCGACGCCGCCTCGGCGCAGCAGGCGCTGATCGATGCGGCTCTCGAAGCGT
>CAZQUA010000051.1:0-12860 GCA_964596455.1 uncultured Isosphaeraceae bacterium | reverse complement strand
GGATCCGCTCGCCGCGATCCCCCATCTCGAGGCCCTCGATCGGACCGAACGGGACGACAACATCTACGCCATCGAACTGGCCCGCCAACTTCGCGCCGCCGGCAGGCGACCGGACGCCTTCGCGGCGGTCTCCAAGGCGGTGCGAATCGACCCCTACGACGCGCCGCTTCGGGAACTGGCGGCGGCGATCGCGATCGAGGCCTCCGAGCCCGAGGCGGCGGGCATGCACCTGCGGGCCCTGCTGCTGCTCGAACCGGATCGCCCGATCCATCGGCGTCGCCTCGAGGCGTTCGAGAGCCGCCTCGGCTCGGGGTGAGTCCGCCGCCCTCGCCGCTCCTGCCGCCGGCATACCCTCGAACTCGCGACGCACGCGACGAACCGTCCGCACGCCAACGGCGAACTCTTCCACTCATGCCGTTCTCGCCACCACGCGCCCCGGACGCTCCCCCGCCGCCTCCGGCCGCCGCAGGCCGACGTCGCGTCGCCGCGAGCCGGCCGGCGGCCATAGGCAGCAGCATCGCCATGCTGCTCGCATCCGCCTCCGCGGCGCTGGGCCAGAGCGGCATCGCGTTCGCGCCGCCGCAGGTCATCCAGCTTGAAGCCGGCTTCTTTCCCACCGCGATCGTCCCGAGGGACGTCGACGGCGACGGCTGGCTCGACCTGCTCGTGCCCGGCCGCGGCGGCGAGGGCAGCGTCCTCCTTCTCAAGGGCGGTCCCGGTGGCGTGCTCGGGCCGCCGATGGCGATCCCCACCGGCGTGCCGGCCGACGCGATCGCGGTCGAGGACTTCGATGGCGACGGCCAGCTCGACCTTGCGGTTCCCGGCCGTCGCCTCGTGGGGCGCGGAGTGCTGCTGCGGGGACTCGGCGGCGGCGCCTTCGCCGAGGCGGCGACGTTCCCGCTCGGCCGCGAACCGCGGGGCGCGGCCGCGGGCGACTTCGACGGCGACGGCCGACTCGATCTCGCGTTCGCAAACTACGGATCCTCATCGGTCGAGGGGCATCGCGGCGACGGCCTCGCCTTCTCGGCGGGCCCGGCAAGGGTGGTCGGCCGGGAGACCCGCGGCCATGGCTACCCGGTCGAGGTTCGCGCGGCGGACCTCGACGGAGACGGCCGCGACGAGGCGATCCTGCCGGCGATCGGGGCCGGCCGCCTGCAGATCGCCGGGTTCGGGGGCGAGCCCCTGCAGGCCGAGCGCCTTCGCAGCATCGCGCCGTTCGAGGTCGACGGGCAGCGGCCCGCCCTCACGTCGATCGCGACGCTCGACCTCGAGGGCGATGGCGACACCGATCTGCTCGTGCCGACGCTGCTGATCGCGCCGGTGCAGCATCTCTTCCTCTTCCGCAACGACGGCGGCGGCGACTTGACCGACCGCCGCTCGGTGCCGCTCGCGATGCTTGGCTACCTCTGGTCGGCGGCGCTTGCGGACTTCGACGGCGACGGGCGTCTCGACCTCGCCACCGGCTCGGCGCTGCCCGGTGTGCTCTCGGTGTGGCGGAACCTCGCCGCGGCCCCGGGCGGCATCGAAGTGGCTCAACCGGCCACGCTCTTCGAGGAGGTCTTCATCCGATCCGTCGCCGTCGCCGACCTCGACGCCGACGGCCGCCCCGACCTGATCGCCACCGCCTACGACACCCATCGCCTCGTGGTCTTCCTCAATCGCTCCGGAGATGGCGTCGCCGGTGGCGACGGCACCACCGGGCGCCGTGCGAAGCGTTCGGCGAACGACGCGACGGTGCGGCCGACCGCCGCGACGCCTCGTCTGCTCCCTCGAGGCGACCGCAACGGCGACGGGCGGACGGATGCGATCGATCTCGCTCTCGAACTTGCGGCGTGGGGGCCGGAGTCTCGCCCCGTGGCCGCCGAAGGACGGCGTCGATGAGCCGCCTCGCCGCCGCCATCGCGTTCGCCTCGCTCGCCGCCGCGGCGGCGCCGGCCGCGTCGCAGTGCGGATCTGGAGCGGGCGGCTGCTTCGAGGTGAACGAGACGCCCGGCTGCATGCAGGCGGAGTGCTGCGGCCTCGTGTGCGAGGCCGACTCGTTCTGCTGCACCAGCGCGTGGGACGAGTTCTGCGTGGAGCTTGCGGCGGGCCTCTGCGAGGGACTCGTCTGCCCCAACACCGGCCCCTGCTTCGAGGCCCACGCCTCGGTCGGCTGCATCGACGCGGCGTGCTGCAGCCTCGTCACCGCGCTCGATCCCTGGTGCCGCTCGATCGCCTGGGATTCGATCTGCGCCCGCCGCGCCATCGAACTCTGCGGCGTGCCGGCCTGCGAACTCGCGATCCCGGCGAACGCCCGCAGCGAGGAGGAGGCCTGCTACGACCGCCTCAACGACGGCTGCTCGCCCACCGGTGCCGGCTTCGGCTCGCTGGCCTGCGGCGAGACCGTCGCCGGCAAGTGGACGAGCGGCCCTTCCCGCGATCTCGATTGGCATCGCCTCGACCCGGGCATCGCCTCGGTGCGATTCCGCGCCGAGTTCCCGGCGGTGGTGCAGCTGATCGCCGGCCGCTGCGACGGGACCCTCGAGGTCCTGGCCGAGGCGGCGATCGGCCCCTGCGGCGAGGTCGAGTTCGAGGTGCCCGCGGGCGTCGCGGATCTCCATGCGGTGATCTCCGGCGGCACCGTCGAGGGTCCCTTCCGAAGCGCCTTCGCCTGCGACGAGATCGACCCCGACAACCCGCCGGAGCCGGACGCCCCGCCGCCCCCGCCCGCCCCGTTCGGCCGTCGGTACCTCGTGGAAGGCCGCTGCGACTGCCCGGCGGCGGACTTCGACGGCGATTGCCGCGTGGGCGGCTCGGACCTCGCCATCATGCTGGTCAACTGGGGCGGAGCCGGACCCACCGATCTGGACGGCAACGGCCTGACCGACGGCGGCGATCTTGCCCAACTTCTCGCCGCGTGGTCGCTTCCGGAGGGCTGAGCGGGATTCCCGCGGAACTCGCCTCGCCGCCACGCTCCGATCGAGCGTCCGCAACGGCGTCCAAGATCGCGGCAAGGCCGGGAATGAACGAGTCCCGCTTGGATGCGACGGTTTGGGTGCTACCTTCCTTCGAAGACTCCCGCGGCGTCCCCTTCCGAGTCGGCTTCGGCGGGTCCGCCCGCGGCATCGCGGCGGCGGGAGGGCCCGCCCGCGACGACGAGGATGCCCTGACTCGACTGCGAACCGCCGCCCGCTTCCCTGATCCGCCAGCCTGACATGCCCTGTGCCACCGGAGTCGCTCGCGGCTCTCGTGCCACGCCTGCAAGGAGCTCCGCCGTGCCCGATTCCAGATCGCTCCGTCGCCCGTCCGGCCGCCGTCGGGGCTTCGCCGCCGCGTGCCTTGCCGGAGCTTCGGCAAGCCTTGCGGCGCCGGTGGCGACGGCGGTCGAATACGCCTTCGTCCTCGACGCCGCCGCGAGCAGTTCGCTCTTCAGCCAGAGCTTCTCGACGCCGCTCGCGGGCACCCTGATCGGCGACTTCGACGCCAAGAGCAACCCCGGCGGCACCCAGACCCGCCTCGGCCTCTTCGGCGGCAGCGGCAACATGCCGATCCCCTTCAGCGGCGAGATCGCGATCTCCGGCGGCGCCGAGTCCTCGCCGCAAGGCGGCTTCCTCCTCGATTGGACCGAGGGTGCCGCGACCGCGACCATGCAGGAGCTGCTGCTCGACCTGCTCGGCGATGCCACGGCGTCCGTCGACCTCTCGTTCACGATCAACTACTCGACCTTCCGGACGATCAATCCGAGCGGCTTCTTCCCGGGCGGCTTCCCGATCGAGATCCCCCTCGGCGAGGCGGCCCTCACGGTGCTCGAGGTTCGGCAGACCGAGGCGGCGACCCTCGTCGCCACCGCCAGCAAGGGCGGCTTCGCCATCGAGGGCGCGATCCCCGTCGAGACCTTCGCGATCGCGACCCAGGGCGAGCAGGTCTTCGAGATCGGACCCACGCCCGGCGTGCTTCCCTTCAGCGGCCAACTCGTCGCGACTCCCTCGGGCTACCGACTGGTCGCGACCAGCCAGACCTCCGGCGAGTTCTCGGAGTCCTTCGAGCAGGAGCTGCCCGCGACGCCCTTGCCGCTGCCGACCCTCGGCGGCGACACCGCCAACCTGGTCCTCAACGGCACGCTCTCCGGCGCCAGTGGCTCCTCGGCGGTGGACCTCACGATCGTGGCCGACGGTGCCGCTGCCGGTCCGGTGGGCGACCTCAACGGCGATGGCGTGGTGAACGGGGCCGATCTCGGCATTCTCCTCAACGCCTGGGGGCAGTCCGGCGTGCCCGCGGACCTCGACGGCAACGGACTCGTCGATGGCGGCGACCTCGCCCTCCTGCTGACCAACTGGTCGGCGAGCTGACGCCCGCCCATCCGGGCGGTGGACGCCCGAATGGGTTGGGGTAGCATGCCCGCCCCGCGGTCCCCCCGCGGCCATGCGGAGCTCCCGTGCACATCCTTGCCGTCGACCTCAACAGCTATCTGCCGGTGGCCTTGCTCCTTGCGATGGCCGCGATCTTCGCGGCGGTGAACATCGTGGCGAGCCACCTGCTCGGCCCAAGCGGCGACAACGCCGTGAAGGGCATCGCCTACGAGAGCGGCATGAATCCCTTCGGGACCGCCCGGCGGCGGTTCAACGTCCGCTTCTACATCCTGGCGATGACCTTCCTCGTCTTCGACGTGGAGATCATCTTCCTGTACCCCTGGGCGGTGACCTTCACCCAACTCGGTCCGCGCAGCCCCGAGGGTCTGCTGTTCCTCGGCCGGATCCTGTTCTTCATCGCGACGAGCGTGGTCGCCTACGTCTACGCCTGGAAGAAGGGCGTCTTCCGCTGGGATTGAGCCGGAGGCGGATCGCGGCGACGCGTCGCCCGATCACTCCGGGCCCGGCCGCGGCGCCGCCGCCTGCAGCACCACCTCGACCTCCCGCTCCTCGCCGTCACGGCGAAGGACGATGATCACCGCGTCGCCGGGCTGATGCTCGCGAAGTCGGGCCACGAGGTCGCCGGCTCCGTGCAGGATGCTGCCGTTCCACGAGACCAGAACGTCGCCGGCGAGGATCCCGGCCTCGGCCGCGCTGGTGCCGGCGGAGACCGCCTCCACCTTCAAGCCCCCCTCCTCCCCCTCGCTGAGGCCGGGCATGACCCCCAGCCGCACCGCCGCGTAGCCGGGGCGAGGGCCGGGCGGCGGCGGCGGGGCCGCGTCGGAGGCACGAAGCGCCGGTCCCGTGGCGAGCTCCGCGACGATCGCCTCCGCAAGCCGGAGCACCTTGGCGGCGCCGGCGGGATCGAGGGTGTGCCACTCGTCCTCCGGCTCGTGGTAGGAGTCGTGCACCCCGGTGAAGAGGAAGATCGCGGGAATGCCCGCCCCGTGGAAACTGCTGTGGTCCGAGGGGCCGCGACCGCTCGGATCGGCCCGGACGAGCAAGCCGCTCGCGTCGAAGTGGGGCCGCAGGCGATCGAGCAGGCCCTCCGCGGTTCCGACGCCCGCCACGAGCAGCTCGTCGCTGCGAAGGCGTCCCATCATGTCGAGGTTCACCATCGCGTTGACGCGGTCCGCGGGCATGATCGGATGCCGCACGAAGTGGCGGGAGCCGTGCAGGCCCTGCTCCTCCGCCGAGAAGGCGATGAAGAGGATCGAACGGCGGTCGCCGCCTGCCGCATCGGAGGCGGCCGCGGCTCTCTCGAACTGCTCGGCGAGCACGAGGACCGCGGCGGTGCCGGAAGCATTGTCGTCGGCGCCGGGATAGATCGCGTCGATCCCGCCGCCCTCAAGGCGGCCGAGATGGTCGTAGTGGCCGCCGACGACGACCCACTCCGAAGCGAGTTCACCGGCGCCGGGCAGGATGCCGGCGACGTTCGAGGTCTCGCTCACCACCCGCTCGACGGCGATCCGCACCCGCGGCGGGGCGGCGGCGGTGGGCATCGCCCCGCCTTCGTCGGCGAGGCGACGCCAGTCGAGCAGGCTTCGCGGTTCGCCCCTGCCTGCGGCAAGCGATGCCAGCATCCGCTCCGCCGCCTCCGGCGAGATCTGCACCACGGGAATCGAAAGCGGATCGCCAAGGCCGCCCCGCGGCGGACGCTCCATGCCGGTGGCGCCCACCGCCACCCCCGGGGGGTTCACGAGCAGCACGCCCGCGGCGCCGCGGGACTCGATCGCCTTGAACTTCGCCGCGAGCGAGGCGTGGCGGCTGTAGCGGCGTTCGCTCCAGCGGCTGCGTCCTTCGGCATCGAGCGGCTCGTAGCGGAAGACCATGACGACCTTCCCCGCGAGATCGCCCGCCTCGGCGAAGCTGTCGAAGCCATCGGGGCCATCCACGATGCCGTAGCCCGCAAAGGCCAGGTCGCCCTCGACCTCCCCGAGGCCGGTGTTGGCAAGTTCGACGCTCTCCTCGCCCGGCTCGAGCGCGGTCCCGTCGACGGAGACCGCCGCCCACTCCAGCACCGGCCCTCCCGGCACCGCGAAGGTCTGCCGGTAACTGCCGTCGAAAGCGGGCTCGAGGCCGATCCGCTCGAACCAGAAGATCAGGTAGTCCGCGGCCCGCTCGATCCCCGCCTCGCCGGGAGCACGCCCCTCGAAGTAGGGATTGGAGAGCGTGACCGCATGGTGCTGCCACCGTCTCGCCGCCTCGCCGAGGTCTTCGAAGAGGCGGCGAAGGTCCGCGGTCTCGGCATCGACCGCCACCCGGTGCTCGGCGGGCGAGAAGGTGTAGACGTCCACCGTTCCGACCTCGACCCGCCCGGTCGCCGGCGGCGGGGCGGCCGCAACCGTCGTCGCCGCCGCGAGGGATGCGACCGCGGCGGCGGCGGCCGCGAGGGTCGGTCTCCGGAAGGTCGGCGAAGGAGCGGCCGGTCGGATGGAAGCGGTGCGGTGCATCGGTTCTCTCGCGGGGTTCTGCCGGGAAGTTGCGGGGGTCGCCCGGCGGGAGCAACACCCTAGGTTCCGTCCGACCGATCCGCCGGACTTCGATCTGCGGCCAGTCCGCGTGGGTGCATCGGCTGCGACTGGCGGCATCTGCGGGAACACGGCTTCGTCTCGCCTTCTGGCCGGCCGGCCGATGGGCGAGTCTCGGGTCCTCAGTCATCCATCAGACCGCACCGAAAGGTGCCTCGCGACGGACGCGGGCGTCGAACCACGGAATGCGTCCGCGGCGTGGCCGCCCTCTCGCGGCAGCCGGTTGCGGGAGCGCCGCATCTATACTCGCGTCTCTGGCGATCCTTTCGACTCTCGTTCCGTCTCGCGACCCGATTCGCGATCCGACCATTCCGCCATTCCGCCATCCCGCCATCCCGCCATCCCGCCCGGCCGCCCCGTCCGGACTCCCTCTGCCCCGGTGCCATCATGAGCCCCATCACTCCCTCGGACGCCACCGCCGCGTCGCCGCGATCCTCGTCGCCGGCGAGCCGCCTTGCCCCGCTCGACACCTTCGCCCATCGCCACCTCGGGCCCGATGCCAAGGAGATCGATGCGATGCTCGCCGCAATCGGCTGCAGCAGCCTCGACGAGCTGATGAACGAGGCGATCCCCGCGGCGATCCGCCTCGGAGGCCCGCTCGAGCTCGAGGCCGCGCCGGGCGGCGGGGCGACCGTCGCGGCGAGAGGCGAAGCCGAGCTGCTCGCCGGCCTTCGCGAACTCGCCTCCCGCAACGAAGTGTTCCGCAGCTTCATCGGCATGGGCTACCACGACTGCCTGCCTCCGGCGGTGATCGTGCGGAACGTCCTTGAGAACCCCTGCTGGTACACCCAGTACACGCCCTACCAGGCGGAGATCGCCCAGGGCCGCCTCGAGGCGCTGCTCAACTACCAGACGATGGTGAGCGAGCTCACCGGCCTGCCCGTCGCCAACGCCAGCCTGCTCGACGAAGGCACTGCCGCCGCCGAGGCGATGACGATGTGCCTCGGCGCCCAGCCGCAGCGGAAGGCGTTCTTCGTGGCCGAGGAGTGCCATCCCCAGACCATCGCGGTCGTCGAGACGCGTGCGTCCGGCCTCGGCCTCGAGGTCCGCGTCGGTCCCGCCGCCGATCTCGCGGCGCGAGCCGATCTCGCCGAGCTCTGCGGGGCCCTCGTCCAGTATCCCGCCACCGACGGCCGGATCCTCGACTTCGCCGCGTCGGCGGCGACGCTCAAGGAAGCGGGCGTGGTCCTCGTCATGGCCGCGGACCCGCTCGCCCTGACGCTGCTCGTGCCGCCCGGCGAGCTCGGCGCGGACATCGCGGTGGGATCGACCCAGCGGTTCGGGATCCCCATGGGCCTCGGCGGCCCGCACGCGGCCTACCTCGCCACCCGCGAGTCGTTCGTGCGGAAGATGCCCGGACGCCTGATCGGCGTGTCCCGGGACGCGGCGGGCACCCCCGCCCTCCGCATGGCCATCCAGACCCGCGAGCAGCACATCCGCCGCGACCGGGCCACGAGCAACATCTGCACCGCGCAGGTGCTGCTGGCGGTGATGGCGGGCTTCTATGGGGTCTACCACGGGCCGGATGGACTCGTCGCGATCGCGACGCGGGTGCGATCCCTCGCGGCCGCCCTCGCGGAAGGCCTGCGGCGCCTCGGGCACCGCGTGCACGACGGGCCGTTCTTCGACACCCTTCGCGTGCATCCCGCCGGCGACGCCGAGGCCGTGCACCGCGCCGCGGCCGCCCAGCGGATGAACCTTCGCCGCTACGGCGACGGCTCCATCGGCATCACCCTCGACGAGACCACCGCCGCCGCGGACCTGCGTTCGATCTGGGAGTGCTTCGGCAGCGGAGGCTCCGCCGCCGAGCGGGATCCCGCCCGCCTCGATGCCGAGGCCCTCGCCGAATCGGCCCCGCCGCTGCCCGCGCCGCTTCGCCGCCGCAGCGAGTTCATGCGGCAGGCGGTCTTCCATCGCCACCGCAGCGAGACCGAGCTGCTCCGATACATCACCCGCCTGCAGTCGCGGGACCTCTCGCTCGCCCACTCGATGATCCCGCTCGGCTCCTGCACCATGAAGCTCAACGCGACGAGCGAGATGCTGCCGGTGTCGTGGCCGGAGTTCGCGGGCATCCATCCCTTCGCGCCGCCCTCGCAGTGGCAGGGGTATGCCGAACTCTTCCGCCTGCTCGAGGGCTGGCTGGCCGAGATCACCGGGTTCCCCGCGGTGAGCCTGCAGCCCAACGCCGGCAGCCAGGGCGAGTACGCGGGCCTGATGGTGATCCGCGCCTACCACCGCCACCGCGGCGACGTCCATCGCGATGCGTGCCTGATCCCGGTCTCGGCCCACGGGACCAACCCCGCCTCGGCGGTGGTTGCGGGCATGCGGGTGGTGCCGGTCGCCTGCGACGAGGAGGGCAACATCGACCTTGCGGACCTGCGGCGGAAGGCGGAGGAGCACCGCGACCGCCTCGCGGCCTGCATGATCACCTATCCGTCCACGCATGGCGTCTTCGAGGACCGCATCCGCGAGCTGTGCGAGGCGGTGCACGCCCACGGCGGCCTCGTCTACATGGATGGCGCCAACATGAACGCCCAGGTCGGCCTGACCCGCCCGGCCGACATCGGCGCGGACGTCTGCCATCTGAACCTGCACAAGACCTTCTGCATTCCCCACGGCGGAGGCGGCCCGGGCATGGGCCCGATCGGCGTGACCGCGGCGCTCGCGGAGTTCCTGCCCGGGCATCCCGTGGTGCGGCCGGCATCGGCGGGACGCCACGCCATCGGCCCGATCAGCGCCGCCCCCTACGGCTCCGCCCTGATCCTGACGATTCCCTGGGTCTACATCGCCCTCATGGGCGCCGAGGGCCTGCGGCGATCGACCGAGATCGCCATCCTCAACGCCAACTACATGGCCAAGCGACTCGAGGGGCACTACCCGATCCTGTACGCCAACGCCCATGGCCGCGTCGCCCACGAGTTCATCGTGGACTGCCGCGCCTTCGAGCGGACCGCGGGCATCAAGATCGACGACATCGCCAAGCGGCTCATGGACTACGGCTTCCACGCCCCCACCATGGCCTGGCCGGTCCCGGGCACGCTGATGATCGAACCCACCGAGAGCGAGAGCCTCGGCGAGCTCGATCGCTTCTGCGAGGCGATGGTGGCGATCCGCGACGAGATCCGCGCGATCGAGGAGGGCCGCAGCGACCGCGAGGACAACCCGCTCCGCAATGCCCCGCATCCGATCGCGAGGGTGGCCGCCGACGAGTGGCCCCACGCCTACTCCCGCGAGCAGGCGGCCTTCCCGCTCCCGTGGCTGCGGTCGTCGAAGTTCTGGCCGGCGGTCGGCCGCGTCGACAACCCCTACGGCGACCGCAACCTCGTCTGCACCTGCGACGCGGTCGAGGCGTACGGCTGACTCGGCGGCGGGCGTCGGGGCGGTCCGTCTCCGCGGCGGATTCGGCGTCGCCTCAGGCCGGCGGGGCCGGGACCCCCAACCATCCGGAGAGCCCGCTCGCAAGGCCGAGGAAGGTCAGGAAGCTCATGCTGTCGGTCACCATCGTCAGGAAGATGGTGCTCGCGGTGGCGGGATCGGCGCCGAACCGCCGCATGAGGATCGGGATCGCCGCGCCGGTCAGGCATCCGATGGTGAGGGCGACGGCCATCGCCACCGCGACCACCACGCCCAGCCGCCACGCCTCGACGCCGTCGGTCCGGGTGCCGAAGAGCGACTCGACGAGCCCGATCACCACCCCCACCACGATTCCCGCGGCGAGGCCGTTGACGAGTCCCACCGCCGACTCCCGCAGCAGCAGCGACCCGGCGCCGCGGCGGGGGATCTCGTCGAGCACGATGCCCCGCAGCGTGACCGCGAGCGACTGCTGTCCGGCGTTGCCCGCCTGGTTGGCGATGATCGGCATCAGCACCGCGAGGACCGCGATCTCGGCGATCAGGCCCTCGAAGTTCAGCACCACCAGGGCCGCGACGGCGCTGGTGAAGAGATTGACGAAGAGCCACGGCAGGCGGCTGCGGAGCTTCTCGGCGATCGAGGAGTGCACCGCCTCCTCGCGTCCGGCACCCACCATGATCTGGGCGTCCTCGGTGCTCTCGGCGCGGATGGTGTCGATGACGTCGTCCACCGTCACGATGCCGAGCAGTCGGCCGAGGCGATCCACCACCGGCAGCACGAGGTGGTCGTACTTCGCGAACTCCCGGGCCACCTGCTCGCGATCGAGCTCCGGCGAAAGGGCGTCGAACCGCGACTCGACGATCTCGCCGATGCGGGCCGCGGGGCCCGAGAGCAGCAGGCGACGCAGGCTCACCGTGCCCTCGAGGTGGCCGCGGCGGTCGATGACGAACGCGTAGGTGGTGTCGTCGCCCGGATCGGCGCGGCGGATCGCCTCGACCGCCTCGGCGACGGTCATCTCCTGCCGCACCGCGAGGTAGTCGGTGGTCATCATGCCGCCGGCGGTGTCCTCCGGATACTCGAGGAGTTCGCGGATGCGGGCGGCCGAGCCATGGGGCACGCTCGCGAGGATCCGGCTGCGGGTGGCCTCGTCGACCTCCTGCAGGAGGTCCGTGGCGTCGTCGGGAGCCATCTCCTCGAGCAGGTGCGCCGCAAGGTCGGCCCGCTCCGCTGCGAGGTCCTCGAGCACGCCCGCCGCGAGCGCCGGCACCATGTGGGCGAGGGCCTCGGCGGCGGCCTCGAGATCCATCTCGCCGAGCACCCCGACCGCCGCCTCCTGCGGCAGCTGCTCGAGGGTGTCGGCGGCGTCGGCGGCCTCCTGGGCGCCCACCGCCTCGGCGAGCTGCGGCGCCGCGGCGCCGGTGGAGAGGAGCTCCGCGACCCGCCGGTCCTCGAGGGTCGACTCGAGGGCCCGATCGATCGTCGGGGCATCCGGCGGCAGACTCGAGTCGCGCATCGGCGAAGTGTACCGGTGCCCTCCGCGGTCCCCCGCAGCGGCGGCGAGGCGTCACAATCTCCCGACGGGTCCGCGACGACGGCGATGGCGCCGTCCCCGGCGACACCGACGCCATGAGCCACGAGCACCGACCGCATCAGGAGCCCACCGAGCCGCCGTCGATGCCGGCCGCACGCGTCGGCGAGGATCTCGCCCCGGACGATCCGCGGCTGGCGCCCTATCGGGACCTGCGCGATGCCGACCTCGCGGCGCGACTCGGCGGCGAGGGCTGGTTCATCGGCGAGCAGGCCCTCGTCGTCGAGCGGATGCTTCGCGTGCCGGGCCGATGCCTCTCCGTGCTCGCGAGCGAGCGGATGGCTCCGCGGGCGGCCGCCCTGATCGCCGCGAGCGCCGATCCGGCGGTGCCGCTGCTCGTCGCACCGCAGTCGGCCCTCGAGTCGATCACGGGCTTCCCGCTGCACCGGGGCCTCCTCGCCCTCGGCCGCCGCCCGGCCGATGGGGAGGAGCGGATCGCCGAGGCGGTGGCCGACCGCAAGGCCCCGACGCTGCTGCTCGCCTGCGAGGAGATCCGGAACATCGACAACATCGGCCTGCTCTTCCGCAACGCTGCCGCGTTCGGCGTCGCGGGCGTGCTGCTGAGCCCCGGCTGCCACGATCCGCTGTACCGCAAGAGCCTCCGGGTCTCGATCGGGCATGCCCTCGAGATCCCCTTCATGCGCCTGTCGCCCTGGCCGCAATCGCTGCAGGCGTTCGCGGACCGGCACGCCTGCGAACTGCTCGGCGCCGCAACGATCGCCTCGGCGGTGCCGATCGGCCGCGTTCCCCGGACGAATCGGGCGATCCTCGCGATCGGCTCGGAGTTCTCCGGACTCGCGGCGGAGACCCTGCGGGCCTGCCGCAGCCTCGTCCGGATCCCCATGGCCGCGGGTGTCGATTCGCTCAACGCCGCCGTCGCTGCGGGCATCTGCCTCTCGCGGCTCTCGGAGCACCGACTCGATCCGCATGCAGACCGGCCGCCGGCGAAGGCCTAGGCGGCGGTCCCGCAGGCGAAGCCGCGGAATCCTCGCCGCTCCGAAT
>CAZQUA010000050.1:0-12876 GCA_964596455.1 uncultured Isosphaeraceae bacterium | reverse complement strand
GGTTGATCGAGGCGAGGTTGCAGGCGGTGTTGTCGAGGAACATGTACTCCGAGCAGGGATTGCTCGCGTTGATGCGTCCCCCCGCCGGGCAGGTGTGCCAGGCGTTGATGGTGGTGTCGTACTGCACGCCCGGGTCCGCGCACCGCCATGCCGCGAACACGATCTGGTGCCACAGGTCGCGGGCCTTGATCGTGGCCGCGGGGGCGCCGTCGGTCCTGCGGATCAGCGTCCAGTCGGCATCGGCGTCGACGGCGTCGAGGAACGCGTCGGTGAGCCGCACCGAGTTGTTGCTGTTCTGGCCGCTGACGGTGAGGTAGCTCTCGCCGTTGAAGTCGTAGTCGAGGCGAAGGCCGAGCCGCTCCGCCAGCTCCCGCTGCTCGGGCGGGAGGTGCTTGAGGCCCTCGACGAGCGACGCCACCTTGAGCTCCTCGCGGACCTTCCAGTTCACGAACTCCGCGATGTCGGGGTGGTCCACGTCGAGGCAGACCATCTTCGCGGCGCGGCGGGTGGTGCCGCCGGACTTGATGGCGCCCGCAGCGCGGTCGCCGATCTTCAGGAAGCTCATGAGGCCGCTGCTGCGGCCGCCCCCGGAGAGCGGCTCGTCGTCGCCCCGCAGCGCGGAGAAGTTGGTGCCGGTGCCGGAGCCGTACTTGAACAGGCGAGCCTCGCGGACCCACAGGTCCATGATGCCGCCTTCGCCGACGAGATCGTCGCGGACCGACTGGATGAAGCAGGCGTGCGGCTGGGGATGGCTGTAGGCGTCGTCGGCGAGGCGGACGCTGCCGGTGGCGGGATCGGCGATCCAATGGCCCTGCGGGGGCCCGGAGATGCCGTAGGCGAAGTTGAGGCCGGTGTTGAACCACTGCGGGCTGTTCGGGGCCGCCATCTGCGAGAGCAGCATGAAGACGAGCTCGTCGTAGAAGGCCGAGGCGTCCTCAGGGCCGTCGAAGTAGCCGTGGGTCTCGCCCCAGTGCCGCCAGCAGCCGGCGAGGCGGTGCACCACCTGCCGGGCGGACCGCTCGGGCCCGAGCAGCGGCTGCCCGTCGGCATCGGCCTTCGGCCGCCCATCGGGCCCGACCTGGGGCACGCCGGCCTTGCGGAAGTACTTGCTGACGATGATGTCCGTGGCCAGCTGGCTCCAGCCGGACGGGACTTCCGCGTCCTTCATCTCGAAGACGACCGAGCCGTCGGCGTTGGTGATGCGGGAGGAGCGGGTGGTCCACTCGAAGGATGCGTAGACGTCGGCACCGGCCTTGGTGAAGCGACGGGGAATTCTCATGGTCGCGGGTCCATCCGTTGGTGGGGAGGTGAGGAGAGGGAAGGGGAGGGGAAGGGACGGGACAGGAAACGGGAAACCGAAATCGGACTCGATGCACGCACGAGGGCGTCAGGGAACGCCCGCATCGACGCGGGGCAGGGTCAGGCCCGCCTGATCCTGGTACTTGCCGGCCTTGTCGGCGTAGCTGACCTCGCAGGTCCGCTCCGCGCGGAGGAAGAGGATCTGGGCGATCCCCTCGTTGGCGTAGATCTTGGCGGGCAGGGGGGTGGTGTTGGAGATCTCGAGGGTCACCTTGCCACGCCACTCCGGCTCGAGGGGCGTGACGTTCACGATGATGCCGCAGCGGGCGTAGGTCGACTTGCCCACGCAGATCGCGATCACGTCGCGGGGGATCCGGAAGACCTCCACCGTCTCCGCGAGGGCGAAGGAGTTGGGCGGAACGACGATGTGGTCGAGGCCGGTCTCGGCGGTGTCGACGCTCACGAAGAGGTCGGAGCGGAACGCCTTGGGATCGACGACCGCCACGCCGCCGCTGACGGTGTTGGTGAAGATCTTGAAGCGGGAGCCGACGCGGACGTCGTAGCCGTAGCTCGAGACGCCGAAGGAGATCCGGCCCGGACGCTTGCGGCTCTCCTCGAACGGCTCGATCTCGATGGTCTCTCGGATCTCGCGGTCGCAGAGCACAGACATCTTCGGGCCGACCTCCTTTCGAGGGAACGCGTTGGGTGGTTCGCGGTCGCCGGCGGCGTGCCGATCGGTTGCGGGCGGTGACGGACGGGGGAGACGCTCGATGGCCAAACGGGAACGGACGAGACGAGTTGGGGACGGGCGGGTTGCGGGTGCCGGGCCGGGGACTGCGGGGCGAGACGGGGCGGGGACTGCGTGGCCGGTCGCGGGGATCGGAATGGGCGGGTGAGGGTCAGGCGGGTTGGTCAGGCAGGAGGATCAGGCAGGAGGCTCAAGTGGGTGATCACGATTGGCGGCGTTGGGCGTGGGTGGCGGTGCGGCGTCGAAGGCGGCGACTCGATCTCCGGGTCTCTCGAAGGGCGGTTGGTGACGGACTCCCGCTGACCGACTGCTCGTGAACGTCTCCGTGCGAACGTCCTCTCTTCCCTCGCTCCCCGACGCCGGTGCCCCCGGTGCCGGTGGCGGTTTGCCCGCTCACCGAGCGGGGAACCTCGCCCCGTCCGGAACTGCCGCGAGGCCTTTCTGACCAGGCTTCCGCATCACGAGCATCACGATTCACGACCATCTGCCGCCACCGACGGTGGAGCGGCAGGGGGGCATCCTACCCCTACATCTAGTGCCCGCAACAACGGCCACAACGAAATGTGGGACCTCGCCGTGAGATGGCTCCGCGGCGGACCTCGGCGCCGCCCGGCGGCCTCCTCAAGTCCCAGTCTGACCGAGACCTGCGGGCCGCGGCGAACTCCGACAGGTTCCTCCACAGAAGATCCGCAACCGCGATCGCAGGGGGCCCGGCCGATGGTTCGGCTTGACAGACTGCCCGCGGCCGCGCAGGGCGCTTTCGCCGACGCGGCGAGAGCCGCATGCGCGGACGGCTATGCTCGCCCGCGTGCCCGACGACACCTTCTTCGACACCGACGCCCGCTCCGACGATCCGTGCCTCGAGGGCCTGACGCCCGCCCAGCGGGAGGCGGTCACCCACCTCGAGGGGCCGGCGCTGGTCCTTGCCGGCCCCGGCTCGGGCAAGACCCGCGTGATCACGCGGCGGATCGCCCACCTCGTCGCGCAGGGCGTCCCGCCCTGGCAGATCCTTGCGGTGACCTTCACCAACAAGGCGGCGCGGGAGATGGAGCGTCGCGTCGACGAGCTGCTCGCGGCGAGGGGATGGCATCGGCGCGGCCTCACCGTGGCCACCTTCCACAGCTTCGCGGCGAGGTTCCTGCGGGCCCATGCCGCCGAGTTGGGGATCGACCCGGACTTCTCGATCTTCGACGCCTCCGATCAGCGGGACGCCCTCAAGAAGGCGATCGCGGCGGCGGATCTCTCCACCTCGGAGTGGACGCCGGCGCGGGTCGGCGCGGTGATCAGCGACGCGAAGAATCGCCTGCTCGGCGTGGAGGCCTGGGGCCGCTCCGCGATCGACTGGCGGGAGCGGAACATCCTGCGGGTGTGGCGGGAGTACGAGAAGCTGCTCGCCCGCAGCCGCGCCCTCGACTTCGACGACCTGCTGCTCCGGACCGCGGAGGCCCTCAAGCACCACGATCGCGTCCGCCTCGCCGCGCAGGAACGCTACCGCCACCTGCTCGTCGACGAGTACCAGGACACCAACGCCGCGCAGTTCCTCATCGCCAGCGCCATCGCCGGCGAGGGCGGCAACCTCTTCGTGGTGGGCGATCCCGACCAGTCGATCTACGGCTGGCGAGGCGCGGATCTCTCCAACATCCTCGACTTCGAGCGGCACTACCCCGGCGCGAAGGTCGTGCCGCTCGGGCAGAACTTCCGCAGCACCCGCCGGGTGGTCGAGGCCGCGGCGGCCCTCATCTCGCACAACCGCGAGCGGCGGGACAAGCGGATCTTCAGCGAACTCGAGGAGGGCGAGCCGCCGCGGATCGTCCACTGCATCGACGAGCGGCACGAGGCCGAGACGATCGCCGATGCGATCGAGCGGGCATCGCTCTCGGGCGTGCCGCTGCGGGGCATGGCGGTGCTCTACCGCGTGAACGCCCTCAGCCGCGTCCTCGAGGAGGCCTTCCGCAGGCGGGGCCTGCCCTACACGATCGCGCGGGGCACCGCCTTCTACGAGCGCAAGGAGATCAAGGACCTCGTCTCCTACCTCCGCCTCGTGGCCAACCCCGCCGACGAGATCAGCCTGCGGCGGATCGTGAACACGCCCACGCGGGGCCTTGGGGACACCACGCTTCGACGCCTCGAGGTCGCGGCGATCGAGCGGGGCATCGGACTCTTCGAGGCGCTCGCGGGGGCGGGCGAGATCGAGGGCGTCTCGAGCCGCGCCGCCGCCGCGGCGGCGAGATTCGTGGGCATGGTCCGCCGGTGGAGCGGCATCGCGGCCTCGCAGGGGCCGGAGCTGCTCGGGGACCTCGTCTCCACGGTGCTTCGCGAGAGCGGTCTCGAGGCGGCGCATGCCGCCGACGATGCGGAGGAGAGCCAGCAGCGGCGAGCGAATCTCGAGGAGCTCGTCTCCGCGGCGAGCGAGTTCGATCCGCCGGCCGCCGCCGCCGACGCCGGCGACGCCGCCGACCCCGGCGACGAGGCCGCGGGGGCGACCCTCGCCGCGGCGCTGCGTTCCTGGCTCGAGACGGTGGCGCTGGTGAGCGACGCGGACCGGATCGATCCCGAGCGGGGCTCGGTGACGCTCATGACCCTGCACGCTGCCAAGGGGCTCGAGTTCCCCTTCGTCGCGATCGCGGGACTCGAGCAGGGACTGCTGCCCTTCTCCCGGCACGCCGGCGGGGAGGTCGACCTCGAGGAGGAGCGGCGACTCTGCTTCGTGGGCATGACCCGCGCCGAGCGGCATCTGGTGCTGACCTGCGCGGCTTCGCGGATGGTGCGGGGCTTCACCGCCGCGACGGTGCCGAGCCAGTTCCTCGACGAGCTGCCGGAGGGGTCGGTCGCAAGGGTCGGCCGCTCCCCGAGGGCGTCCCGGCGGGAGTTCGGGTTCGGGGACGGCCTGCCGTCGATGCCCCGCGCGATGGCGGCGGACGAAGGACGCACGATCGTCTACGACGGCGACGCCGAGGGCGGCCTTGCGGCCCGCTTCCCCGCAGGGACCCTCGTGCGGCACCATCTCTTCGGGGTGGGACGGGTGGAGGCGGTGACGCCGAGGCGGCACGGCACCAGCGCCCGCGTGAACTTCAAGGCCGTCGGAATCAAGAACCTCGTGCTCGAGATCGCCAAGCTCGAGCGGGTCCTCTGAGCGTCGCGGCGGGCCTTCCGATCGAGGCGGCCGAGGCGGGGTTCGCGAGGGAGCCGCCGCCGCGATCGCGGCTGCCGCACCCGCGGCGTTTGGACCGGCAGCGTTCGGCCGCGCGGGGATGGCCGGGGCCGCTGCGGAAGCCGCTGGTGCTGCCGGCCGCCGGCCGCGGCGCCTGGCCGCGTGCGGCGAGATCGGTGGCCGCCGCCGGCCGCTACGGCAGGAAGATCGCAGCGGCCAGCATGCCGAGAGCCATGGCGGCCAAGGCGGCACGGACGAGCGACGGCGCGACGCAGGCCGGGTTCGATCCCGACGGATGGCGAGATGGCATCCTTCCCTCTCCCTCCCGGCGACCAGCGCCGGTTCCACTGGACGGCCTCGGCCCTTGCGGAGCGTCGGCGGCGGATCCGCTTCGTGTCTTTCTCGATCTGCAGGAAGGATCGGCGTCGGCGGGGGCGGCCTTGACGCGGCGAAGGGCGATTGGCGTCCGGCCGGTTCCGGACGCGCCGGTCGAAGGGGCTGCGAGGCCGCAGCGGTGGCAGCGGGCGGAGCGGGCGGATACCGTCCCGCCATGACCACCGCCGCCGCTCCGCCGCTTCTCAAGACCCCGTTCCACAGCTACCACCGCGATCTCGGCGGCCGCATGGTCGGGTTCGCGGGCTGGGAGATGCCCCTCACCTACGGCTCGATCATCGACGAGCATCGCCAGGTCCGCACGACCGGCGGCTTCTTCGACGTCAGCCACATGGGCCGCCTGCGGTTCTCGGGCCGGCACGCCCGCCGCTTCCTCGATCTCGTGTGCACCCGCCGGGTGTTCGGCATGGAGCGGGGGCAGTGCCGCTACTCGCTGGTGTGCAACGAGCGGGGCGGCTGCCGGGACGACGTCCTCGTCTACTGCCTCGACGAGGACGAGTACGTGATGGTCTGCAACGCCTCCAACCGCGACAAGCTCAAGGAGCACTTCGCGGCGGTCCGGGGCGACCTGGTGTTCTCGATGAAGGACGAGACCGAGTCGACCGCCATGGTGGCGATCCAGGGCCCGCGGGCGATGGAGGTGATCGGCCGCTTCAGCCGGGAGGTGCCCACGCTGAAGCGGTACCGGTTCGTGCAGAAGAACCTGATCTTCATCAAGCTGCTCGTCTCCCGCACCGGCTACACCGGCGAGGACGGCGTCGAGGTGATCCTGCCCGCGATGATGGCGCGGCAGGCCCTGAAGATGATGCTCGAGGCGGAGGGGTCCTCGGACCTGATCCGCCCGGCCGGCCTCGGCGCCCGCGACACCCTTCGCCTCGAGGCGGGCATGCCCCTCTACGGCCACGAGATCGACGAGGACGTCGATCCGCTGACCTGCGGCCTCGACTTCGCGGTGAACCTCGACAAGGGCGTCGGCGAGGATCGCGCCGGCCGCTTCATCGGGCAGGAGGCCCTCGAGGCGATCAAGGCGAAGGGCCTCTCCCGGCGTCTCGTCGGCATCCGACTCGAGGGCCGCCGGAGTCCTCGGCAGGGGATGGCGGTCCGAGCGGGCGGTGCGGTGATCGGCGCCGTCACGAGCGGCTGCTTCAGTCCGACCCTCGAGGTGCCGATCGCGATGGCGATCGTCGACGCCGCCCACAGCGACGCGGGCGGATCGGTCGAGATCGATCTCGGGCGGGAGCAGGCGGCCGGGCAGGTGGTGCCGCTTCCCTTCTACAAGCGGGCCTGAACGCGGCGCTGGCCGGACGGGGATCTCGACGAGGGAACCGTCAGGCCTTGCGGGTCCGGGCGGCCTTCGACGCCCGGCGGTCGGACTCGCGGGGAGGTCGAGGTTCCTCGCGGGTCCGGGCGGGGGTCTCGCGGCCCGCGTCGCTGCGGCGGTGCAGTCGGCGGGGACGCTCGCCCTCGAGGACCTGCTGCATCCATCGCAGGGCCTCCACCTCGATCTGCCGGACCCGCTCGCGGGTGAGGCCGACCTGGATGCCGATCTCCTTCAGCGTGAGCGGTTCGCGGCCCTCGAGGCCGAAGCGAAGCCGCAGCACCCGGGCGTAGCGGGGATCGATGTCGTCGAGCAGCTGGAGGATCCGCTGCAGCAGTTCGCTCTGCGCGACCTTCTCCTCCGGCGGCTTGCTGCGGGTGTCTTCGAAGATGTCGCTCAGGTCGAGGATGTCGCCGTCCTCGCCGGTGCCGCTGTTGCTCGGGACCCGGAAGGCCCGCATCGCCCGGCGGATGGCGATCAGCTTCCGCACCGGCAGGTCCATCGCCCGCGCCAGCTCCGGGGTCGACGGCGGTCGCCCGAGCTCCTCCTCGAGGCGGCGGGCGGCGTCCTTCCATCGGGCGATCAGCTCCACCATGTAGGCGGGGATGTGGATCGGCTGCACCGCGTTGATGAGGGTCCGCTTGATGGCCTGCTTGATCCACCACGCCGCGTAGGTCGAGAAGCGGGCGCCCTGGGCGGGATCGAATCCCTCGACGGCGCGGATGAGGCCGAGGTTCCCCTCCTCGATGAGGTCCACCAGCGGCAGGCCCCGGTGGAGGTAGTTCTTGCTGATCGAGATCACCAGGCGCAGGTTGGCTCGGATCATCCGATCCTTCGCCTGCGGGCAGCTCTCGTTGATGATCCGCCAGCCGAGGTGCTTCTCCTCGTCGGCGGTGAGCAGGGGCACCTCGTTGATCTGCCGCAGGTAGAGCTGCAGATCCGTCTGGAGTTCAGATCTCGCCATGGGGGTCCTGTCCTGGGCGTCCTGCCGATGGCCGGCCGCGATCCGCTTCGTCCCTGTCCGCGGCCCAACCTCTGCCGCCCGCTCGGTCCCGTGCGACGATCTCGATGGGGGCGATACGCACGACGGTGCCGACGGTGCCCGGAAGATCTCCCGCTGCCGATGGGGATTGCTCCCCACGGCCGCCGGGCGCCGCTTGCCGCATCACTCGACGCTCGCCTCCGCTTCGAGGCGTTCCGCAAGGCGCTCGACGAGGCGATCCACCGAGGCGTCGCTCGCCTGCTTGAGCGAGGTGAAGGCGACCGCCGCGCCGCCGCCGAGGACGCCTGCGAGCACCACGTACTCCGCGTTCTGCGACCCCGCCTGATCGGCGAGGAACCGCGACATCGCCTCTCTCCACCGCGTCATCTCCATGCCTCCTCGTCGTCCGCCTCCTCGCCGCGGACGGAAGTCGCCGCAGCGCGGGGGGGCCTTCGAGCGAGGGCCGCCCCGGCAGGTTCCTCGTCGCAACGGTGCGGCGACACCCGTCGGTCAACCCGGTCTGTGCGAATCCGCACCCGGGATCGGGCGATCCGCCGGAACAATCCGAACCGGTGGACGCCGGGGCGGGGTGATCGGACCCGCTCGGGGCCGCCGGCGGCGTCGGGGCGGCGATGGCGAGAGCGAGCCGTGGCGGGAGGCCGCTTCGACGGCCGGAGGGTTCGGCGGATCCGCGGGGCCTCGGCGAGACCGCCGCGAAGCGACGGTCAGCGGCGCAGCAGCAGCGCCTCGAAGGCCCGCCGGTAGCCCTCGTGGCCGAAGCCGGGATCGATCGCCCGCAGGCGGGCGATCCGGGGCGGGATGCGGTCGGCATCGCGACCCACGCGGTCGAGGATCTCGAGGGTCCGCAGCTCGGCGAGCCACCAGGCATCCGACTGCGGCGGTGCGGAGGCGGCGAGTCGGCGGTAGAGCGGCATGGCCGCGGCAAGGTCCTCGAGGCGTCCCTGGGCGAACCGGCACTCGGCCTGCAGGCGGACCGCCTCCATCGAGTCGCGGGCGGACTCCGGCAGCGTCGCGGCCAACGCCAGCGCCTCGCCGGATCGGCCGCCGCGGCGGAGCCCCTCGGCGATCCGGAGCACGATGGCGGGGGACGCGGCCGCACCGGACGTCTCGAGCAGGGATCGAAGCGTGTCCGCAAGCGGGCCGATGGTCTGTCGGCCGAGGCTGCGGCTGCGATCGAGATCGCCCTCCCGCTCGGCAGCGAGCGCCAGTTCGATCGACTCGGCCAGGCGCTGCTCGAGCAATGCCCGCAAGCCGGCCCGGTCGTGCTCCGCCGCCGCGACCTGCCGCAACTCCTCCGCGGCCTCCTCGCGACGCCCCAATCGGTCGAGGGCCGCAAGGCGCAGACGCAGGGCCTCGAACTGCGCGGCCGGCTCGAGCTGGACGCCCTCGCGGAGCGTGGTGATCTCGACGATCGCGGCGGCCGGCCGGTCCGCGAGCAGGTGCAGGCGAGCCCGGGCGAGCGCGATCCGCACGCCGGCTTCGGCATGCTCCCGCGGTTCCCGCCCCTCCGGCGCCGCCGGCGGCCACGGCTCGAGTTGCCGCAGCAGACGCTCGGCGCGGTCGAGCCATCGGGCCGGGGCGTCGACGCCCGTCGCCTCCGCGGCGCGGACCGCGTTCTCGAGCCGGGCCACCTGCGACTCGAGGAACGCCGGGCTCGGCGGCGGCACCTCCGCGAGCATCGCCGCAGCGCGATCGAACTCGCCCGCATTCGAGGCGATCGCCGCCGCCTCGATCCGCCACGCATCCCGGCGGGGATGCCGCTCGCCGAGGGCGATCGCGGCGGCGAGCGTCTCGGGCAGCGGGAGCGGCGTGCCGCCCGCCGGCCGCGGTCCGGTTCTCGCGATGGCGACCGCCGCCTCGAGCGCCGCGTCCGCCGCCGGATCCGACGGCCACGCCCGCACCGAGTCGAGAAGCGTCCGGACCGCTTCGTCCCGATCTCCAATCGCAAGCTCGCAGCGGGCGCGGGTCCGCAGCGACACGCTCGCAAGCTCGCCCGCCGCCGCTTCGCGGGCGATCGCCTCGCCGATCGCCTCGCTCGCCATGGTCAGCGCCGCGAGGCGCTCCGCGGCGTCCGCATCGCCATCCCCGGGCCGGCCGCTGCGGGACTCGTCGAGCAAGGTGTCGGCGATGGCCACAAGCAGCAGCAGCGGCGCGGCGGGCCGCACCGCCTCGATCGACGCCGCATCGAGGCATCCCGAGCGCTCGGCGAACGCTGCGAGGCGGCCGATGGCGGCGGCAAGGGCGGCGCTGCGAGCGGCGGGGGCGGCGTTCCGGGCAAGGTCCTCGTAGGGCTGCAGCGACGCTCGCCACGCCGCCGATCCGGCCGCGGGCGGCTCGACGGAGGACTCGAGCAGCAGGCGGTGCTCGAGATCCGCCCACAGCGGGAGGAACGCGGCCACGCCTTCCCGCTCGAGCTGCCGCCGCCGCAGAGCATCGAGCTGCCGCAGCGCCGCGGCGGCGCCCGCCTGATCGGAGGCGGCGAGCACGAGGCCGACGCCGGCCTCGAAGCGGTTCCGCGGCGCGACCGCTGCATTGGCGACGATCGCCTCGAGGTCCCGTGCCGCCGGCGGGTGCTGGCCGAGGCCGATCCTCGCCATCGCGAGTTGGAGCATCGCGATCTCCGCGAGGTCGGGATGCTCGGGCAGCGGCGCCGTGGAGAGCCGCTCGACCGCGAGGCGGCGCCGCTCCATCGCCGCGGCCGCCTCGGGCAGCAGGTCCGCCGCTCGGGCGGCGGAGATGCCTCGCAGCGTCGGCACCCGCAGGCGGGCCTCGGCCACGATGCGGTCCCAGCGCCGCTTCGCCGCGGGATCGGTATCCGGCTTGACGGCGTCGGCGGCGAGGGCCGCCTCGAGCAGCCGCTCCGCCTCGACGGCCCACGCTTCGCCTCGCCTTGCCCATGCGGCGGCGAAGGCCGCCTGCGCCGCCGAGGGCACGCCGACCCGCATGGCGAGATCCGCACCCTCGGCGGGAATCAGCCAGCGATGCAGATCCTCGAGCTGGTCGCCGAGCCACCGCAGGCGTCGCGGGTCCTGCGGCGGCACGGCGGCGAGCAGCTCGTTGCGGAGCCGGATCGCCTCCTCCGCCGCCGCCGCGACCGACGCGGGCGTGCGGTCCTCCGCAAGCAGCGGCAGACGAGCCGCCGCGATCCGTCGCCGCAGTCGCTCCACCGGATCGGCGGCGGGTTCGGCGCGATCGAGGGCCTCGAGGATCGGCGCCAGGCCCTGCTCGCCGAGGGCCCGCACGAACGCGTCGTGGTCGAGCCGCCCGCCGAGATCGTCGGCGAAGGCCCCCGCGGCCGCCAGCAGCGGCAGGCTCCAGACGGCCCGGCGGAAGGCGGTCATGGCGGCGAGCCCTCGAACGAGACCCGGACGTAGCCGGCGCGGACGGCGCTGTTGAACGCTTCGACGGTCGCATCCCATCGCACCGCCGCGGCGGGGGCGACGACGATCGGATGGTCGGCGGCGAAGAGGCCGTTTGGTTGCGTCGCGTTCAGTTGGCGGTCGCGGAGGAACTCGAAGAGGGCCTCGAAGTCCGCAGGCTGCGGCCACGGCGCCGGCAGGCGGATCCGCGTTCCGTCGTCGCCGCCGGCGAGCTCGATGCGGAGCGGCTCCTCGTCGAGGCGGAAGGGATCCGCGGCCTCGCCCCGCTCCCGCGCCGGCAGATCCATGCGGAAGACCTGCTCCCCGCGGGCGAAGTTGGTGCTGACGAGGAAGTAGATGAGCAGCTGGAACACCACGTCGATCATCGAGGTCAGGTTGAGCGAGATCCGCGGACGGACCCGCCGCGAGATCGCCCGCGACCCGCCGCGAGGCTTCACGGCCTGCTCCTCGAGGGGCGGTCCTCGGAGATCACCACGAGATTGAGCCTGGCGGTGTCGGCGGTCGCGGCGGTCCGGGCGGCCTGCGAGACCGCCTCGATCGCCGGGGCGATCTCCGCATAGGCGGTCCGGCGGTCCGCCCGCAGCGACACCTGGCAGTCCCGCTGCGAGCGGAAGATCCCCGCAAGATGCAGGGCGAGGGCCTCGCGGCCCTGCGGCGTCGGCGGGAACTGGCTCGCGCCCACGCGATAGCCCTCGGCGGCGCCGGATTCGCCCGGCAGCACGTTGAGCACCACCCGCCCCTCCTCCGGCGGCGGCACCGTGGCGGCGTCGCGGGGCTCCGGCAGGTCCATCGGGACCATCTCCACCTCGGAGATCCGCGAGACGAGCACGAAGAACACGATCAGCAGGAAGGTCATGTCGATCATCGGCGTGAGGTTCGCCTCGATCGCCGCCTGCCCCCGCGGGTAGACCCGGCTCACGGGGCCGCACCCCGCGGAGCCTCGCCTTCGCTTCGCGGCTTCGGGCGGAACTGCTCGATGAGCGACTGCGCCTCGAGGGAGGTCTCGGTGGCGAGGCTGTCGATGCGGTTGCGGACCATGGCGTAGGCCGCCAGCGCCGGGATCGCCACGAGCAGTCCCCAGAAGGTCGTGACCAGCGCGGTGCCGATGCCGCCGGCAAGCAGCACCGGATCGGCGTTGCCGCCGCTCTCGGCGATCGATCGGAACGCCACGATCATGCCGTAGACGGTGCCGAAGAGGCCGATCATCGGGCTGACCTGCCCGATGATGTTGAGGCTCTCCACGCGCCGCAGCCGCTCGGTGGTGGTCTCCTCGGAGACCTGCTCGAGGGCCCGAAGCATCGCCCCGAAGCCGAAGGAGGCCTGCCCGAGGCAGATGCGGACGATCCGGGCGAGGTCGCTCGGGTCCTGCTCGGCAAGGGCCATCGCCTCGCGGTACTTCCCGCCCTGCAGCATCTCCCGCAGCCGCTCCGCGGTCCCCGGAGGCAGCAGGGCGAGGCGACGGTTGGCGACGAAGAGTTGCGAGATCAGGCCGATGTTCACCATGGAGAGCAGCAGCAGCAGCCAGATCAGCAGCGTCCCGAGCCACTCGATCCGCTGCGAGCCGTCCGCCTCGGCGGTGGCGGC
>CAZQUA010000049.1:0-13127 GCA_964596455.1 uncultured Isosphaeraceae bacterium | reverse complement strand
GGCGGCGGCCCGCGGCACCGCGAAGGCCGCCGCCAAGGGTTCGCGTCGCAAGACTGCCGGCGGCAAGCGTTGATGGCGGCGACGCCTCGCCTGCGTTCCTTCGGCGTCGCCGCGGCGGCGCTCTGCCTGCCGTTCCTTCAGGGATGCGGCGACGCCTCGCCCAGCCCCGCGGCGAGCGAGGCCGCCGTGCACGCCGCGGTCGTGGACCACGCCGATGCGGCGCCCGTCTCGCCCTCCGGGGCCGCCGCCCCCGCCTCCGCCGCACCCCCGTCGCGTCCCTCGCCCGGCGAGTGGCCGCGGTCGGCGATGGGACTTCCGCAGATGGAGATCGAGATCAAGGGAGAGCGCTACCTCCTCGAGATGGCGCTCGACGAGGGGAATCGCCAGATCGGCCTCAGCGGCCGCGCCTCGCTGCCGCCGGGCAAGGGCATGATCTTCGTGCACCCCCGGCCGGAGGTGCTCCGCTACTGGATGTGGGAGTGCCTGATCGACCTCGACATGATCTACCTCGATCGCGAGGGACGGGTCACCGCCACCCATCGGATGAAGAAGGAGCCGCCGCGGCGGCCCAACGAGTCGGTGACCGCCTACACGCAGCGGCTGCGGCGCTACAGCAGCGTGCGTCCGGCGGTCTTCGCGATCGAGCTTCCCGCCGGCTCGCTTGACCGCCTCGACCTTCGCGAGGGCGAGGTCATCGGGTTCGACCACGAAGGACTGCGGCGGCTCGCGGCGCCCTGACCGGCGGAGCCGCTGCGGCTACGCCTCGGCCGGCAGCACCACGCCGCGGCACTCGCCAAGGCCGATCCGCCGGGCGCCGGCTCGCTCGCACCAGCCTCGCAGCACGACCTCGTCGCCGTCGGCGAGGAAGGTCCGGGTCGAACCGTCGTCGAGGGTGATCGGGTGCTTGCCCCGCCAGGTCCGCTCGAGCAGGCAGCCGCGGCTCGCCTCGCTCGGGCCCGAGACGGTGCCGCTCGCGAGGAGGTCGCCGGGACGCAGGTCGCAGCCGGTCGAGGTGTGGTGGGCGACCATCTGCGAAGGCGTCCAGTACATCTCGCGGTAGGAGGCTTCGCCGACCGGCGTGATCGCGGCGCCGCCGCCGCGAAGCGAGGCCGGCACGATCTCGACCGACAGCGACAGGTCCGGCTGGAAGTCGCCGGGGCGGACGAGATAGGGAAGGTTCTCGGGATCGCCCTCGCTGCGGGGCGGTCCCGCCGCGAGGAAGGGCCGCAGCGCCTCGAAGGAGACCACCCACGGACTCGCGGTGGTGGCGAAGTTCTTCGCATTGAAGGGACCGAGCGGCTGGTACTCCCATGCCTGCACGTCCCGCGCCGACCAGTCGTTGACGAGCACCACGCCGTAGAGATGGTCGATCGCCCGCTCGACGGGAATCCGCGCTCCGAGGGCGTTGCCCGGGCCCACCACGAAGCCGACCTCGAGTTCGTAGTCGAGCAGGCGGCACGGCCCCCACCGGGGCGTCTCCGCATCGGCGGGCTTGCTCTGCCCGAAGGGGCGACGCACCGGCGTGCCGCTCGGGACGAGCGAGCTCGCCCGGCCGTGGTAGCCCACCGGCAGATGCTTCCAGTTGGGCATCAGCGGCTGGTCGGGGCGGAACATCGAGCCCACGTTGGTGGCGTGGTGCAGGGAGGCGTAGAAGTCGGTGTAGTCGCCGCAGCGGACCGGCAGATGCATGGCCGCCTCGCGGCGATGGGGCAGCAGGGCGTCGCGGCGGGCGTGGTCGCGGAGTGCCGCCTCGTCGGCCCGAAGCAGGCGAGAGATCGCCCGCCGGCACTCGATCCACCGGGGCCGCCCCAGCGCCAGATGGTCGTTGAGCGAGGCCGCCGCGAGGCTGCAGCGGATCTCGCCGGCGAGGCCGTCGAGCAGGCCCGCCTCCACGGCCCCGCGAAGGTCGAGCAGATGGTCGCCGATGGCCACGCCGATCCGCGGCGAGGGATCGCCGGCGGTCGAGAACACCCCCAGCGGCAGGTTCTGGATGGGAAAGTCCGCGCCGCGCTCGCCGCTGCCGGGCACGAAGCTCTCGATGGCGGGATCGAGGGTCTCGGCGACCTCGGGCGGCGGGGCGTCGAGGGAGGGCCGAAGGGCGTCGGCATCAGGCATGGCTCGTCTCCGCGGCGGCGGGCGTCAGCATGCCGAGGGCCCGCAGGTGCTCGAGGGGCTCCTCGAAGGAGCAGGATCCGAAGGCATGGGCGAAGCGCTCCCTCGCCTTGAGGATCTCCGCATGCCCGATGCGATGCCCTCGCCAGCTCGCCCCGTCGCTCTCGAAGCGGAACGCCGCGGGGGACTCCTCTTCGAGGATCGCCTGCAGCTCCGCCTCGCCGATGCGGTCGTGCCAGCGAAGCGAGGCCCCGAGGAACACGCCGAGGAAGCCGAACTGCCGGACGCCGATCGCTTCGGCATGATGCCGCAGCGGATGGTGCAGGCCCGCCGTCGCCTTGAAGGGCACCTCCGCGGCGGCGCACTCGCCGATGAAGGACGCCACCGTCTCGGTCGAGGGATGCTCCGGGGCGGTGACCCCGCCGGTGCGGATCTTGGCGCCCGCGTCGAGGCCCGCCATCGCCGCGATCATGCCGCGGCGGTCGCCGCCGAGGGGAATCTCGAAGTAGGGGAAGAGCGTGTCCGGCAGGTGCTCGAGGGCCCGGTCGACGTGGCTCGCCGAGTCCGCCTTCCACTCGATGGTGTCGATCACCGCGGCGCCGTCGAGGGAGTCGGCATGGCGGTCGTTGAACGCCTCGATCGACGCGAGGTCCCGCTCGATCCATCCCTCCCGCAGGGGCGTGCCGAGGGCGGAGATCATCCACGGCTCGACGCCGATCGCATCCCGGCCCCGCGGCAGCAGCGAGGCGGCCTCGCGCTCGAACTCCCCCAGCCTCGAGAGCGGCACCACCAGCCGGCCGAGGAACCAGCGGTCGCCCCCGCCGCGGGCCGCGGCGAACCGCCGCACCGTCCCGCCCATGTCGAGGCTCGCCGGCGGAAAGAGCCCGGCGTAGTCGAGGATGCCCTGAAGCAGATCGCGGGTCGATCGCATGCGAAGAACTCTCCCTCCGCGGCGAGCGCCGCGGAAGGGCATTATGCCGCGGATGCCCCGCCGCGGGCGCGGTGGCGTCGGGCCGCGCGGAGCACCAGCAGCGCCGTCGCGTTCGCGGCGATCGCCGCGAGCAGCACCCACGCCCCGTCGCGGACCTCGGTGCGGATGAGCTCGCGGCCCTCGGTGACCACCAGCAGCAGGGCGAGGCCGAACACCTCGAGGCCGCTCCACCGCCCCGCCCGCAGGCCCCATCGCACCACGCCCTCGCGGCGGCGGGGCGAGAGCTTCGCCAGCCACCAGATTCCCGCCAGCAGCAGCTGCAGCAGCGGCACCGCCAGCAGCAGCGACGCCATCGCCACCGCGAAGACCGCCTCCCGGGCCTTCCAGAGCGTCTCGATGGCGCCGACCACGCTGTACTGGTTGCTTCGCAGGAGGAACTGGTCCACCCGCAGCATCGGCAGCTGCGCCGCCGCGACCAGCGAGGCCGCCGCGAGCAGCAGCAGGCCGATCGCGGCGATCCCCCAGGGCAGCGAGGACGCAAAGGCCCGCGTCCGCGGCGACGCCGCCGGCGGCGGCGCTCCGACGAGGCGCCGCTGCCATCCCTCCATCGCCTCGGTCGAGAGCATCGCGATCGCGATGGCGCCCATGAAGAGGAAGATCCCCGAGTGCACGGTGGTGCCGACCGCCCACTGGTCGCTGGCGACCACCATGAGCAGCATCACCACGAACACGTCGAGCAGCGACCAGCGGCCCAGCGCTCCCAGCACCGCGAGCAGGCGTGCCCGCGAGTCGGGCGAGAGCGGCGCCAGCAGCGCCGCGAGCAGGCCGCCGATCTTGAGGAAGGGAAAGCAGATCGAGAAGGAGACGATCAGCACCGCCACGAGGTAGAGGCCCTGCCCCCACATCAGGCGGACCGCCGCGGGCAGGCTGTAGGTGACCGGCTCGTGGAAGACCTCGCTCAGGGTCATGAACGGCGTCCGCAGCGCCGCGACGTTGAGCGAGAACGCCGCGGCGAGCGCCGCGATCAGGGCGGCGGCCGCCGCCGCGGGGATCTGCCGGATGAACGGGGCGCGGGGGTGGGCCATCGCCATCGCCTCGGGGACGCCGCCTCGGCGGCGGAGTTCCTCATCGGTCCGCAACGCCCCCGGAGACCACTGCCGCCCCGATCACTCCTCGTCGATGGTGATGGGCACGAACCGGGAGGCGCCGGGCCAGGCCTGCGGGAACATCTCCGCATCGGCCTCGCCAAGCGGCTCGAGCTCGTCGAACCAGGTCGCCGCGGGATCGAACCTCGCGAAGAACGGCCGCCGCACCAGCTCCGGCCGCCGGCACTGGAGGTACTGCAGGATGAAGGCCGGCTCGCCCCCCACCTCGCTCGTCCCGAGCACATGGACCTTGCCGGGCCAGGCGGACATGCTCGGGCCGCGGACGGTGCGGGCGATCCCCGAGACCTGCGAGTAGGCGGCCTGGTAGATCTCCCAGCAGCGGACGAGGGGGATCTCGAAGTAGCGCTTCGCCCCGGTGTCCCGCTCGACGAACATGTAGTAGGGCACGCATCCGAGGCGGACGCCATCCTGCCACAGCTGCCGCCACAGCTCGGGATCGTCGTTGACGTGCCGGATCACCGGGCTCTGCATGCGGACGTTGGCGCCGGTGCCGCGGATCCGCCGGATCGCCTGCTGCGCGACCTCGGTCCCGAGCTCCACCGGGTGGGAGAAGTGGCCCATCACCGAGAGGGTGCGGCCGCTCGCGACGATCTCCTCGAAGAGGCGAAGCAGGTCGTCGGCGTCGTGGTCGCTGGTGAAGCGATGGGGCCAGTAGGCGGGGCTCTTGGTGCCGATGCGGATGGTCTGGACGTGCTCGAGCGCCGGATTGGCGAGGATCGGCTCGAGGTAGCGGCGGAACACCTCCGTGCCCATCACCATGGGGTCGCCGCCGGTGAAGAGCAGGTCGGTGATCTCCGGATGGAGGGCGAGATAGGACGCGAGCAGGTCGGCATCGTTGCTTCGGAAGCGGCCGTGGTCGTCGCCGACGAACTGCGGCCACCGGAAGCAGAAGGTGCAGTAGGCGTGGCAGGTCTGCCCCTGGCTCGGGAAGAACAGGAGCGTCTGCGGGTACTTGTGCTGGGCGCCGGGCAGCGGTTCGCCATCGACCTGCGGCACGTTGTCGGTCGCCTGCCCCGCGGGATGGGGATTGAGCGACTCCCGGATCGCCCGGATCCTCGCCTGCAGGGCCTCCGCGGGGGCGTCGGCATCGAGCATCGTCCGCACCTCGCGGTAGTGCGACTCGTCGAGCATCTCCCGCTGCGGGAAGGTCAGCTGGAAGATCGGGTCCTCCGGCACCCGATCCCAGTCGATGAGCTCGTCCATCAGGTACCGGTTGGTGCGGAAGGGCAGCACCCGCCCGACGGTGAGGATCGCCTCCTGCATCTCCCGGGAGAGCCGCGGCCACTGCGGGGTCGCCGCGACGTTGGCGAGGGTGATCGGTCGGTACCGCGGCGGAGCCTGGAGGCCATCGATCATCGAAGGTTCCTGCGAGGGGCGAAGAAGCGAGGCGGCATCGCGCCGCGTCGGCCCGGAGACGGGAGGATGGTGCCGCCGCGCCCTCGAGGCCTCGTCCCGGGGACGCCCGACCACGCACTGGACACGACGGCGAGACGCCGAGGCCGCTTGCTCCGCATCACCGCCGCGGGGCGGCGGGCACGGGGACCTCGACAAGGCGGAGTCTAGCGCCGCGAAGCGGTCCCGGGCAACCGCGGGCCCGCCCTGCCGCCGCCGCGTCCCGAGGACGCCTCGCGGTCTCAGGCCGCCGCGGGCCGATCGCGGCGGCGCCGCAGCGGCAGGCGCCGCCACGACGCGAGGCTCCGCCAGAGCCACTCGAAGGGGCCGATCGCCGCGACGCGGAGCCACAGCAGCGTGAGCGAGACCTGCACCGCCCACACCGCCGCGACCACCGCCCAGAGTTCGACCCGATCGAGCCGCCCGAACCAGCCGAGGCCATGGCCATAGAAGAGCGTCGTGCAGAGGATCGACTGCAGCAGATAGTTGCTGAGACTCGTGCGGCCCACCGCCTCGAGCGGCCGCAGCAGCCACGCCGGCCTCGCGGCCGCGGCGAGCAGCATCACCAGGCTCGCCCACCCCATCGCCCCAAGCAGGCTGCCGAAGTAGTTGGGGATCGTGCCGATCGTCATCGCGTCGATCGCGGCATAGCCGATCGCCTCGTTCCGCCCCACCCCCCAGGCCGTCAGCAGCCCGCCTCCGGCAAACCCCGCCGCCGCGAGCGCCGCGTAGGCCCAGGGCCGCCACGCCGCCGCGAGGAAGCCGCTCCGCAGCAGCACGATCCCCACGAGCATCAGCGCCGCGGTCCGCCAGAGCGCCCACGCCAGGAAGACCCAGGTCTGCATCAGCACCGCCGTGAGCGCCCGCTCGGGCAGCTGCGTCATCCAGCTGCCGCGATAGACGGCCTCCTCGGCCGCGATCATGGCCGCGGTCGGCGCCCAGTCGGCGAGGGCCTCGGCACGCTCCGCCTCGGGCACGAGGCGAAGCAGCAGGTCCATCGCGACGCTGAACAGCGGCGGCACCGCCAGCAGGCCCGCGGCGATCGCGAGCAGCCAGGGACTGGCGAGGCGGCGAAGCGGCCAGACCGCCATCGCGACCGCCGCGTAGCAGGCGAGGACGTCGCCGAACCAGATCCCGTAGGCGTGCACCATGCCGAAGGCCAGCAGCCAGGCCATCCGCCGGTAGTGCCGCCGCGTCGGCGAGTCGCCGGGCCGCGACGGGCGGTCCGCGAGCAGCGCGAGGCCCGCCCCGAACATGACCGAGAAGATCGAGATGAACCGCTGGTCGAACAGCAGATGCGTCACCAGCCAGGCGATCCGCTCCCCGCCCTCGAGCGGCCCCAGCGCCATCGGGTTCTGGTAGGCCGCCATCACCAGGCCGAAGGAGAGGATGTTCATCGGCAGGATGCCGAGGATCGCCACCCCCCGCAGGAGATCGAGCGACGCGAGGCGGGACGGCGGCACCCCAACGAGGGTCATCGCCGCCTCCCGCCGCGATCGCCAACGACAACGGTCGGCGCCAGGCGCCGACCGCTGCGGAAATGCCGGTGCCGGCGCTGGGCCGGCGCGAAGGGCGGCGCGACGAGGCCGGCCACCCCGACGGTCACTGGGTCACGATCGCGAGCTCCACCCGCCGGGACTTCGCCTTGGTGTCCCGCGGCATCTCCGGCCCGAAGCTCGTGAAGGACATGCGGTTCAGCGGCACGCCCTTGGAGGCGAGGTACTGCCCCACTTCCCAGGCGCGGGCGAAGCCGAGGTGGTAGTTGCTCGGGAAGTTGCTCTTGCGGATCGGGTCGGTGTCGGTGAATCCGACCAGCCGCAGCGGCTGCGAGGGGAAGTCCTTGCGGATCTGATCGGCGAGGCTGTCGAGGGTCCGCTTGGCCTCGGTGCGAAGCGAGGCGGAGCCGGAGGCGAAGAGCACGTCGCCCTCGATGATCGCGACGAGTTCGCCCACGCGGCTCTCCACGCTCACTCCGACGAGTCCGCTGCCGAAGCCGACCGGCATCGACGCCATCTCGCCCTGCAGACGCTGGTTCTCCTGCTCGAGCTGCCGCCGCTGGCTCTCGGCGCCATCGAGAGCGGTCCGCAGATCCTGGATCTGGTCCCGCAGGCCGGCGTTCTCGTCCATCAGCAGGGCTTCCTTCTTCTGGGCGCCATCGCAGCCGCCGAGAACCGCCACCGCCGCCGCCACGCCCGCGAGCATCGCGGGCACCGCTCCCATTCGTCGCATCGATCGGCATCCTTTCCGCGAGCACCCCCGCGATCCCCGCGGCGGGTGCACCCTGTGATTCATCCCGCCCCGGCGACTCCGGCCGGGACCTCGAAGCGGCATTGAACCCGCTCGCCGCCGGGGTGTAAAGCAGTCTGCGACCCGGTCCCGACGCCGCTCGGAGCCGCCGCGGCGAGAGGTTCCGCCGGGGGAATCACCACCTCGCGAACGCTCCACACCGCGGGCCGTGCGAAGATCACCGCGGCGGCGGCAAGGGCGAGATGAGGTCCGTAGGGGATCTCCCGAAGGCGGCCCCTCGCGGCGCGGAAGCGGTCCCCCAGCAGGCGGCCGAGGGCCGCGGAGCCAAGGACCGCCACGCCGGCGGCAAAGGCGATTCCCAGGAAGGGCGCCAGGAGGTAGACCGCCACCGCGTCCTGCCAGCCCAGCGCCGCCCCCACCGCCGCGAGCAGATGCACGTCGCCGAGGCCCATCGCCTCGCGTCCGAAGGCGAGGGTGCCGAGGATGCGGGTCGCCCAGATCAGGCCGCCTCCGACGAGGTATCCCATGGCCACCGCCATCAGGGCCTCCGCGAGCGGATGAAGCCCGACGCCGCGGTCCGACAGCAGCGAGCCGACCGCGAAGCCGCCGCCGATCCCGAGCACGATCGGCAGCAGGTGCCACGCCTCCCGAAGGGCCTCGCGGCGGGCGTGGGGATAGTCGCCAAGGGTCTCCCCGGGAGGCACGAACTGCTCGTAGTCGTGGAAGGAGCGACGCCACCATCCCTTGGCGAGCAGCAGCGCCAGCAGGATCGCGCCGAGTCCGCCGCCGATCGCCGCCGCACCCGGCCCCATCCCGATCGCCGGCAGCGGCGTCGCCGCCGACGCGAGCGTCGCCGGCCAGGAGAGCGGCAGCAGGCTCTGCGCCGCCCAGCCCACCGCCGCGGTGATCGAGATCCAGAGGGTCAGGCCGATGGGAATCAGGTAGGTCCGGGCATCGATCAGCGTGATCGGCACCAGCGTGCCGAGCAGCGAGAGCAGCACGAGGAACCCCGGCCAGGACTCGCGGAACTGCCGGAAGCTCCACCAGCCCTCCGTGCCGAGGACCCACCACGACCGCGGACCGGGCAGGTAGAGCAGCAGGAAGAGTCCCGCGAAGAGCGATCCCACGAGAAGCTCGATCAGCAGGTACTGCACGCTGATCGGCTCGCGGCAGCGGCGGCAGCGGCCCCGCAGCAGCAGCCACCCCACCACCGGCAGATTCTCCCGCCAGGAGAGGCAGGCCCCGCAGATCGGGCAGCGGCTCCGCGGCGAGACGATGCTCGCGCCGCGGGGCAGACGCCACGCCACCACGTTCACGAAGCTGCCCACCGACGCTCCGAAGGCGAAGAGGAACAGCGACCACACCACCCACCACGCCATCTGCACGGCTTCGGGGCTCAGGGTTCGCTCTCCGCATCGCCCGCGGCGGGGTCGTCGATCTCGGCGGCGGCGGCCTCGATCGCATCGAGGCTCAGCAGCTGCACCTGCTGCTCGGCGGCGCCGAGGATCTGCCGGCAGTGCCGCACCAGCGCGACCCCGCGGCGGTACTCCGCAAGCGACGCCTCGAGGCCGATCTCGCCGCTCTCGATCCGCTCGATGATCGACTCGAGCGACGCGACCGCGTCCTCGTAGCCGAGCGAGGCGATCTCCGGGGGGATCTCCGAGGGAACTCCCGTTCCCGAAGCGGCGCGGGCCTTCGACGCGGGTCGGCTCATGGCGCGGACTCTAACGGGGGCGATCCCCCCGATCCACCGCCCCAACGCCCCTCGCCCTCGCCGCCCGCGAGCGGATCGCCCGGCCGCCCGCCGCGGCTGGTCGCATCGATCCATCCGTCCGCGACCGCCAGCCGGATCGCCTCGCCCGCCGGCGCTGCGGCGACGCTCCGAATCAGGCGGCCCCCGCCGTCGAGGGGAATCGCGTAGCCCCGCGCGAGCACCTCCGCCGGGCCGACCCCCCGCAGGCGGGCCGCCGCGGCATCGATCCCGAGGCGACGCTGGCGCAGCGCGTGCGCTGCCGCCGCATGGAGGCGGCGCTCGAGCATCGAGACGCCCTCCCGCGAGGGCAGCCGCAGCGAGAACCGCAGGGCATCCTCGCGTCGCAGCAGCGCCTGCCGCCGCCCCGCGACCGCATGGCGAAGCGATGCGGCGAGCAGGCTCGCCCGACGCTCGAGCTCGTTCCGCTCCGCCGCGAGGCGATCCGAGGGCCGCTTCAGGAAGCGATGCTGCGAGGCCGCCTCGAGGCGGAAGGACGCCTCGGCGATCCGCGACCGCATCAGCCGGCCGAGGCGATGCCCGAGACGCCCGAGATCCTGCCCGAGGGCCACGCGGTCGGGCAGCAGCAGCATCATCGCGGCGCTCGGCGTCGAGGCGCGGCGATCCGCGACGAGTTCGACGATGCTCTGGTCGCTCTCGTGGCCGATCGCCGCGACGATCGGGGTTCGGCAGCGGTGGACCGCCTCGACGAGTCCGCGGTCGTTGAAGGCCGCGAGGTCCTCGATCGATCCGCCGCCGCGGGTGACGCAGATGGCATCGATCCGCATCCGCGATGCGACGCGGTCGATCGCCGCGACCGCCCGCGAGACCTCCGCGGCCGCCCCGCTCCCCTGCACCCGGACCGGCACGACCACGAGGCCGATCGCGGGGCACCGCAGCGCGGCGATCCGAAGGCAGTCGGCAAGCGCCGCGCTGCCGGCGGCGGTCACCACCGCGATCCGCCGCGGGAAGGCCGGCAGCGGCGACTTCCGGGCCTCCTCGAACCATCCGAGGGCGCGAAGCTCCTCGCAGAGGCGGCGGTAGGCCATCTCGAGCGACCCGAGGCCGCGGGGGCGGATCCGAAACACCTGCAGTTGGGTGCGGCCATGCGGGGCGTAGTGGACGACCTGCGCGAGCACCTCGACCTCGTCGCCATCGGCGGGCGGGTCGGCGAGGTGCCGCGCGACCGAGGCCCACATCACCGCCCCGATGGTCGCCCCCTCCTCGCGGAGCGTGAAGTACAGATGCCCGGAGGACCGCCGCAGGTTGGCGATCTGCCCCACCACCTCGAGGCGGGAGGGCAGGCGTGCGAGGGCCGCTTCGATCCGGCGGCTGAGCTCGAGCACGCCGATCGAACTCGGCTCCGGCGGAGGCGGCGGATCGCCGACGCTCGGCGGGCCGCCGGAGTCCGCCGCCGATCCGCCCTCGGACGGCGGGGGCGCAGGCGGTCCCGAAGGCGGTGTCGAAGGCGGGGGCGAGTCGTCGAAGAGGCCGCCCCCCTCGCCGCCGCGGGCCTTGGATGGATCGAACGGACGCCGCGGCATGAGAAGTATCGTACGACGCCCGCGGGGACCCTCTCGAACGGTTGCCCGCGCCGCTCCGCACCATGCCCGACGGCCCGCCGACGCTGCACCCCGACACCCCGCTCGCCGAGGCGGATGGCATCGGCGCCGCGATGGCCGATCGCCTGCAGCTCGCCAACCTGCGGACCGTCGGGGACCTGCTGCGGCATCTTCCGCTCCGCTACGAGCAGGAGCATGAGGAGCGATCGATCGCCGACTCGACCGCGCTGCTCGACACCCAGGAGCGGGCGAACCTCTCGCTGCGGGGCACCATCGCGACCGTCCGCCTCCGCGCCGGCCGCCGCGGCCGCGTCGAGGCGGTGCTCGAGGACGAGAGCGGCTCGCTGCTGCTCACCTGGTTCAACGCCCCTTGGCTGGCCCGCCGCCTGCACCCCGGGCAACAGGGGATCGCCGAGGGCGTCGCCCGCCGCTACGGGCCGATGGTGCAGATCGTGAATCCCCGCTGGTCGCCGATCGGCGAGGGAGAGGCCCCGCCGCCCCGGGAGGGGCGGATCCGCCCGGTCTACCCCGCGCGGGAGGAACTTCCCTCGGCGATGATCGAGAAGGCGGTGCAAGCGGTGCTCGATCGGGCTCTCCCGGAGCTTCGCGAGGGCCTGCCGGCATGGCTGCGGGACCGGCACGGCCTGCCGGAGATCCGCGAGTGCTACCGCCGCCTGCACCGGCCGGCCTCGCTCGAGGAGCCCGTCGACGCGAGGCGGCGCCTCGCCTTCGAGGAGCTGCTGCTCATGCAGCTCGCGGTCGCGATGCGACGCGAGCAGTGGCGGCGGACCGCGAAGGCCCCGGCGCTTCCCGCGACGCCGGAGGTCCTCGAGCGGATCGAGCGTCGCCTGCCCTTCGCCCTCACGCCCGGGCAGCGGCAGGCGATCGCGGAGATCGCGGCGGATCTCGCCGCGACGGCGCCGATGAACCGCCTGCTGCAGGGCGACGTGGGCTCGGGCAAGACCGCCGTGGCGGTGGCGGCCATGCTGATCGCCGTCGCCGCGGGCCGGCAGGCGTTGCTCATCGCCCCCACCGAGATCCTCGCCGAGCAGCACGCGAAGGTGATCGGCCGGATCCTCGAGGGCAGCGGCGTCCGCGCCGGCCTGCTGACCGGGGCGATGCCCGCGGCGGCCCGGCGGGCGATCCTCGCGGAGCTCGCCGAAGGCTCGCTGCCGCTGGTGGTGGGCACGCACGCCCTGCTCTCGGAGGAGGTCGAGCTGTGCGAGCCGGGCCTGGTGGTCATCGACGAGCAGCACCGGTTCGGGGTCTCCCAGCGGGCGGCGCTTCGCGAGCAGCGGGGCCGGCAGGGCGAGCGGCCGCACGTGCTGGTGATGACCGCGACGCCGATCCCCCGGACCCTGTCGCTGACGCTGCTTGGCGACCTCGACGTCACCACGATCCCGGACCGCCCGCCGGGCCGCCTGAGCCCCGCCACGCGGGTGGTGCCGCCTTCGAAGCGGGCCGCGGTGCACGCGTACCTCCGCGGCCGCATCGAGCAGGGCGAGCAGGCGTTCGTGGTGGTGCCGGCGATCGACGAGGGCGACCTCGGCCTCGCGGCGGTCTCCACCGAACTCGCCTCGCTGCAGGAGGGTCCGTGGCGGGGCCTTCGCCTCGAGGGCGTGCACGGCCGGATGCCCATCGAGGCGCGGGACGCCGCGATGGATCGCTTCCGCCGGGGCGAGCTCGACGCCATCGTCGCCACCGTCGTCATCGAGGTGGGGATCGACGTGCCCAACGCGACGCTCATGGCGATCGAGCACGCCGAGCGGTTCGGCCTCGCGCAGCTTCACCAGCTGCGGGGCCGCACCGCCCGCGGCAGCCGCCGCGGGCTCTGCGTGGCGATCGCCGAGGCGGTCACGCCGGAGGCGGAGGCGAGGATGCGGGCGTTCGCGGAGACCGACGACGGCTTCCGCATCGCCGAACTCGACCTCGAGATCCGCGGGCCCGGCGAGATCTTCGGCGAGCGG
>CAZQUA010000048.1:0-13187 GCA_964596455.1 uncultured Isosphaeraceae bacterium | reverse complement strand
GTCTTGCCGACGCCGGCGCCGCCGAAGAGGCCGATCTTGCCGCCGCGGACGAAGGGGCAGAGCAGGTCGATCACCTTGATGCCGGTCTGCAGGATCTCGGTCTTGGGGTTCAGGTCCACGAGGCCCGGGGCGTCGCGGATGATCGGCTTGAACGAGGTGGCCTTGACCGGGCCCCGCTCGTCGACCGGTTCGCCGAGCAGGTTGAACACCCGCCCGAGGATCGGCTCGCCCACCGGCACCTTCACCGGGGCGCCGGTGTCCTCGCAGGCGTCGCCGCGGCGAAGGCCGTCGGTCGACGCGAGCGCCACGCAGCGGACCACGCCGCCGCCGAGGTGCTTGGCGACCTCGCCCACGAGGCGGCTCCGCTGCCCGGCGACCTCGAGCTCGATCGAGACCGCGTTGTTGATCTCCGGCAGGTCGGACTCGGGGAACTGGGCGTCGAAGGTGGAACCGATGACTTGAACGATCCTGCCGGTGGCCATGGGAATCTCTTCCAAGGGGAGTCGCGCGGCGGGGCCGCGCCGAGGCGCAAGGGAACGCGGGGTCGCGAACGGCGAGCCTTCGCCCGCGGGGAGGGGAGAGAATATCGATCGGGAGGGACCTCGCCAACCGCGGGGCGAAGGTCCGCGACGCCGATTCAGGATGGGGACCGCCCGAACCCCGCCGCCTCGGGATGGCGAGGCACGCCGGTCTCGTCGAGGCGAGGGTCGCCGCCGAATCGCTGCGGCGCCTCGGACTCGGCGTGTCGCTCGCCGAGCAGCGGGACCGCTTCGGGCAGCTCCTCCGACCACCACCAGTTCTCGCCGAGCCGCACGCCGGCGGTCGAGGCCCCCTCGGCGAGCCGGGACCAGGCGGCGAGGGCGCCGGGGCTCCATGCCACGATGTTGCCGCCGAGCACCATCCGCCGCAGCGGCGGCGCGTCTTCGGCGGCCGCCGGAAGCCGCTCGATCGCGTAGGCGACCCGGGGATCCGAGACGGTGTTGCGCTCGATCTCGACGCCCCGTCCGCTGCCGAGCGTGAAGGCCTGCGCGGCCCCGATCAGCTGCGAGTCGCGGATCCGCACCCGCTGCGGCGGCGACGGACCCCCATCCACCACGATCGGTCGAGGCACCCCGCGGCTGACGATCTCCGAAGCCTCGATCCCCTCGCACCCGCCGCCGATCCGCAGGCCGTCGCGATTGGGCCACTCCCGCATGGCCAGCAGTTCGATCCGCCGCAGCGTCGCATCCGTCACGCGCTCGAGGGCGATCGCCGCATCCGTCCAGCCGTCGATCCGCACCCGCTCGATCCGCAGGCCTCGCGAGGCGATCGCATCGATGCCGGTCGAGGCGGAGCGGTGGCTCATGCGGGCGAGCAGCAGGTCGGCGAGCTCGATCGCCTCGCACCCCTCGAGGCGGATCGCCGCGGTCGCGGGCCCGATGATGCCAAGGCGCTCGACGACGACGTGCCGGCAGTCGCGAAGATGCAGTCCGATCTCGCCGCCGGCGATCATCCCGCCCTCGGCGTCGGGGGCGGAGCGGATCCGGATCGGCTGCTCCGCCGAGCCGCGAAGTCCCTCGAGCACCGCGGGCCGATGGATGCCTCTCGGAAGATGGATCACGCTGCCCGGCGGCAGGTCGGCGCCGGCGAGGCTCCACTCGGTCAGCGGGCCGATCTCAAGGGTGCGAGGCGGCGGCGGAGCCGTCGCGGGCGGCGATGGCGCCGCCTGCAGGGCCAGGGCGGCGAAGGCGATTGCGGCGGCGGCGGTCATCGCGGCGACTCCTCGGCGAGCATCGACTCGGCGGGATGGGCGAGCGGCACCCGAAGCAGGCGGCTCGGCCGCCCGAAGCGGGCGATCGTCGGCGGCAGCGCTGCGGGGAGCAGCACGGTGCAGGTTCCCGCGAGGCGAAGCGGAGGCTCGCCGCTCGCCGCGTCGCCGCCGCGGGCCGGATCCTCGGACGCCAACTCGACCTCGCCGTCGAGCAGCATCCACGCCACCGCGGTGCCGGCGCCCCGCAGGGGCAACGCGGCGCCGGCCTCGCACTCGAGAAGCTCGATCGAGAACCACGGGCTGCGATGGAGGTCGTAGGTGCGGAACCCGTCGGCCTCGATCGGCCGCATCTCGGCGAGACGGCGGATCGGCGGCAGCTCGGATGCGGCGCGGCCGTCGATCGACTCGATGGCCTGCTCGCGATGGAGCGGGCGTTCGGGAAGGCTCCGTCCCCAGTCGTCGAGACGGAAGGTGGTGTCGCTGGGCGTCTGCACCTCCGCCACCAGCAGTCCCTCGCCGAGGGCGTGGCAGGTGCCGCTGGGCAGCCAGACGAAGTCGCCCCGCCCGAGCCGCTCCTCGGCGAGGCACTCGCGGATCGAGCCGTCCCGCACCCTCGCGGCGATCTCGCGGCGATCGAGCGGACGCGTGAAGCCGCGGAGGATCCTCGCCCCGGGGGCCGCGTCGATCACGAACCAGCCCTCGTGCTTGACCTCGCAGCCGGGATGGTTGGCGGCGTAGGCGGGATCGGGGTGGACCTGGATCGAAAGCGTCTCGCGACTGTCGAGCAGCTTGAGCAGCAGCGGGAAGCCGCCGTCGGCGCGGCGGCGGCTCAGGCCGAGGATCGCCTGCTCGCGAGTCGCGAGCAGGTCGTGCAGCGTTCGTCCGGCGTGCGGTCCCGCGGCCACCTCGCTGCGTCCGCCCGGGACCGCCGCGGGCAGATCCGCGAGCTCCCACGACTCCCCGATCCCGGCGGCCGTGGGCGATCCGCCATCCGCCATCGCCGCCCCGGGACGAAGCGTGGGAAGGCGATCGCCTCCCCAGGCGCGGGCGTGGAGGATCGGCCGCAGCGGCAGCGGACCAAGGCTCGGCGGGGACGCGGAGGGTGCGTTCGTCACCTTCGGGGCCTGCTCAGAAGGTCATGCCCGTGATCGTCGTCTCCATGACGAGTTTGCCGGCGACCACGCACTGGAACTGGGACACGAACCGCCGGCGGTTGCTCTCGACCTCCTTGCACAGGATGTGGAGCGTGTCGCCGGGCACGACCTGCCCTCGGAAGGAGGTGTCGGTGCAGCGGGTGAAGCCGACGAAGGGAAGGTTCGGGATCTTGGTGCGGTAGAGGAAGCTGCCGAGCTGCGCCGCCGCCTCGATCATCAGCACCCCGGGCATGAGGGGCCGGCCCGGAATGTGGTAGGGCACCCAGAACTCGTCGTGGCGGATGAACTTCACGCCGACCCCCTGGGTGACCGCGGAGTCGTGCCAGATGACCCGGTCGAGCTGGCGGATCGGTCCGCAGTGGGGGTTGACCCTCCCGACATCCGCCTCGCTGGCCGCCGTCGCATCGAGGTCGATGGTGGAGAGATCGATGAGGAACGGCGAGGCCATGGAGCTCCTTCAAGCAGGGCGAGGGGGCGACCGGGGGGATCGAGAGCCGCGTCGCCTCGGACCCGCAGGTCCGGGGCGGGAGGGCAGCCATGCGACCGCCGCCGCCCCATGCCGCGGCGGTGCGATGGCGTCGATCGGTGGCGATGCGGATGCGGCGGGGCGGACTCAGGCGGGCGGGACTTCCCGCGCCTCGATGATCTTGACCCGCAGGTCGTTGGCGGTCTTCTTGATGTCCTGCATCATCTTGCGGACCCGGGTCCCCGCGGCCTTGTTGCCGCCGGCGGCCTTCTGGACATCCGCTTCCGCCTCGGTCACGAGCTTCACGAGCTGCCGATAGGTCTCTTCAACCATCGCAAGAGCCTCCTAGGGACGCTGCGGCACCCATGGGACGCCGCATGGTGAATGGAAGGCGTCGCCCGCACCGGACGCCGCCTCGGAGCGGACCGGGGCGGTGGGTGGGGGCGGCCGGGAGCGGGAACGGTACCGCGCCGGCGAAAGCGTCGCCCGCGGCGGCCGGGGGTCCGCGGCGGCGGGACCGGAACTCCGCCCGCTGCCCGCCCCTCGCTACTGGCGGCGATCGACCTGCTTGGCGATCTCGAGGCAGGGCCGAAACGCCGGGTCGGCGGCATCCCCGAGCAGTTCGTAGGTAGCGGCGAGAACGCCGCTTGGGATCGCTCCCGCCGACTCCATCCGCCGCATCGCCGGGGGCATCTGGGAGGCCTGCGAGCCGCCGATGGCGTCGCCGACGAGCCAGGGCACGAAGCCCGCCCCGAGCAGGTCGAGGCAGGTCTGCAGGACGCAGATGGGGGCCTCGATGCCGCAGAGCAGCACCTGCGAGCGGCCGCGGCGGCGGAGTTCCTCAAGGACCTCCGGGATGCCGCCGCCGAAGCGGGTCTTCTCGAACCGGGCCGCGCCTGCGGGGAGCGAGGATCGAAGCGGTTCCACCGTCGGGCCGAGGCCGCGGACGTACTGCTCCGTCACGATGACCGGCAGGTCGAGGACTTCCGCAAGGCGGAGCAGCAGGCCGGCGTGCCGGACGATCGTCTCCCCGGAGAGGATCGTGGGCATCAGGCGTTCCTGCAGGTCCACGACGAGCACCGCCGCGGCGTGGCGATCGAGTCTGGGGATGGGCATCGTCGGGATGATCCTCTCCGGCGACCTGACGGCGTCTCGCCTCAGACCCGCAGCTGCGGCTCCTCGGCGAGCGAGGCGGCGTGGCGGCGGCGGATCGGCTCGACCACCTCGGCGATGAATCGATCGACCTGTTCGCCGCAGCGGCCGGTGAACGCGGCCGGATCGAGGGCGAGATCGATCCCTGCGAACGCCGGTTCCGCGGCGAGGCGGTCGAGCAGATCGTTGGGCCCGCCATGCTCCCGCACCGCGGCGGCGGCCTCGCGACTGTGGCGGCGGATGATCTCGTGGGCGTCCTGCCGATCGGCCCCGCGGGCTACCGCCGCCATCAGCAGGTTCTCGGTGGCGAGGAAGGGCAGCTCCTCGGCGAGGCGGCGCCGGGTGGGCCCCCGCATGACCTCGAGGCCGCCGGCGACGTTGGCCGCGAGGTCGAGGGCGCCGTCGAGGGCGAGGAACGCCTCGGGAAGCAGCAGGCGGCGGATCGCGGAATCGTCGAGGGTCCGCTCGAGCCACTGCACCGCGGCGGTCTGCAGCGCCGAGGCCTGCAGGCCGATCACGAAGCGGGCGAGGGCGCCGGCCCGCTCGCATCGCATGGGATTGCGCTTGTAGGCCATCGCCGAGGAGCCGACCTGCTCGGCCTCGATCGGCTCGGCCAGCTCGCCGAGGCCCGCGAGCAGGCGGACGTCCGTCGACCACTTGTGGATGGCGGCCGCGGCGACCGCAAGCGACCCGAGCAGTTGGGCGTCGGCCAGCCGCGGCAGGGTCTGCCCGACCACCGTCCAGCAGGCCTGCGGCGGCCAACCGAGGCGTTCCGCGACCCTCGCCTCGAGGCGGTCGACCTTCGCCCCGTCCCCCGCGAAGAGCGCCAGGTACGACGCCTGCGTGCCGGTGGCTCCGCGAAGGCCCTTGAGGCGGAGGCCTTCGAGGCGGCCCTCGATCTCCGCAAGCGAGGTGGCGAAGTCCTGCGCCCACAGGCATGCCCGCCGGCCCACCGTCACCGGCTGCGCGGCCTGGAAGTGGGTGAAGCCGGTGGCGGGTTCGTCCCGATGGGCGATGGCGAAGCGGCCGAGGCGATCGATGGCGCGGGCGAGCTTGCCCGCGACGAGGCGGAGGGCTTCGCGGATCTGCAGCACCTCGGCGTTGCAGACCACGTCCTGGCTGGTCATGCCGAGATGGATCACGCCCTTCGCGGCGGGCGCGGCCTCGCCGAAGGTGTGGACGTGGGCCATCACGTCGTGGCGGGTGCGGGCCTCGTGCCGCGCGGCCGCCTCGAAGTCGATGCGGTCGAGGTTCGCCCGCATCTGCGAGATCGCCTCGTCGGGGATCGCCAAGCCCAATTCCCGCTGGCTCTCGGCGACCGCCAGCCACACCCGCCGCCAGAGGCCGAAGCGGTTCGAGTCCGACCAGATCCGCCGCATCGCCGCGGAGGCGTTGCGGGTCTCGAGGGGCGATCGGTACCCGAGATGGGCGGCGTCGGAGCCGCCTTGCGGCAGGGGATCCATGGCGGGCGGGATGCTACCCGGTGGCGTTGCGGGACGAGACTCGCCGGGGATCACCGCGTCCCGCCGCGGCCGCCGCCGATCCGCGGCTCGGTGCCCGCCCGCAGCCTCGCGAGGTTGCCGCGGTGGCGGAACACGACCAGGACGGCGATCGCCGTGGTCGCGATCAGCAGCGGCGTGGCGGCGGGCGGAATCGTGTCGGCGCCGGCGGCCTGCACGAGGATCACCGCCGGCGGCACCAGCGAGGCCGCCACGCTCGCAAGCGAGATGAAGCGGGAGACGAGCAGCAGGATCGCCCAGGCGAGCAGGGCCCCGAGCATCGGCCAGGTCAGCAGCGGCCACATCGCCGCCATGGCCCCGAAGCCGGTCGCCACGCCCTTGCCGCCCCGGAAGCCGACCCACGGCGAGAAGACATGCCCGAGGATCGCGGCCGCCGCGACCGCGACCCACTCCGCGGTCGGGTTGCCCGCGGCCTCGCCGATCGGCACGCCCCAGCAGCCTCGCCAGAGGCCGAAGGCGACGACGGGGGCGGCACCCTTCAAGGCATCGAGGGCGAAGCAGGCGATGCCCCAGGGCTTCCCGAGGGCGCGGCCGAGGTTGGTCGCGCCGACGTTGCCGGAGCCGACGGTGCGGATGTCGATGCCCCGCAGCCTGCCGAGCAGCAGCGCAAACGGCACGCTGCCGCAGAGGAACGAGGCGGCCAGGATCGCAGCGAGCACTGGCAGAAGCACCGAGTCCTCGCCGACGGTTGCGAACTCGTTCGCGGCGGAGGCGAGCGGAGCCGAGGCGATGGAGGCGTTCAGCACGAGGGCGTCCTTCGCTCGAATGATCCGGCGGGTCGGCATCGCCCGCAAGCCCGGCCGGGAGCGCTATCGCCGATCGAGCAGCAGCATGGCGATCGCGGTCAACTGCAGGACGACGGCGCCGAGGAACCATCGCAGCAGGGCCTCGGCGTCCTTCCACTGCAGCAGGCCGAGCACCACCGTGAGCAGCACCGCCAGCTGCAGGGCGATCGCCACCACCTGCAGGCCGGAGAACTCCCGCTCGCGGGCGCGGCGGAGGCGAAGCTCCTCGGAGAGTTCGCGAAGGCCCTGTTCGAGGCGGACGAGATCGCGGGGGGCTTCGCCGGAGTCGGCTCCGGGCGCCGCGGCCGCCGGGCGGGCGGCCTCCACGGACGGCGGCGGGGCCTTCGCGATGGGGTGCCGTCCGCCGGAGGCGGTGCGGGCCGCGGCGAGATCGATCGCCACGACGGCCGGGCCCTCGCCGCGGGAGGCGATGAGGGCGGCCGCCTCGGCGGTCGAGGGCGCCTCGAACTCCCGACCCGCCGTCGCCGGCGGTCCGTTCGCGGGCGGGGGACCCGTCCGCACGCAGCGGCAGCCGAGGCTTCTCGCGGCGGTGGCGTCGGCGGCGGTGGCCGCCACCACCCAGCACTCCGCGAGCGAGAGGCCGAGATCGGCGGCGGCCTGCTCGAACATGCCCGTGCCCGGCTTCCGCCACGGATGCTCGCGACGGTAGCGGTCCTCCGAGGCCTCGGGATCGAACGGACAGAAGTAGAAGCGGTCGATCAGCGGTTCGCCGGCGTCGTCGGCGGTCGAGGCGGCGATCGCCGCGTCGAGGCGTTGCACCTGCGTCTCGGTCAGTTCGCCGCGGGCCACCCGCCGCTCGTTGCTTGTGACCACGATCCGCCAGCCCTCCCGCCGGAGCGGCGCGATGGCCGCGGCCACGCCCCGCCGCAGCAGGACCTGCGGCTCGCCGGCGGCGAAGGACTCGTCGGCCACGAGGGCGGCGCGGTCGAGGAAGATGGCCTGCGGGGATCGCATCGCGGGCCTCAGTGGACGACCGCGGGCGGGGCCTGCCGCGAACTCGGCGACAGCGACGCCCCGAAGTGGGTTCCCACCGCGCGGGCCGCGTCGATGAGCGGCTCGTCGAGGGGCACCGTCCGCTGGCGGTCGGCGCAGTCGTGCAGGTCGATGTCGGAGTAGGTGTGCCGCTGCCGGACGATCAGGCGATTGCGGGCGCCGTCCATCAGCGCCGCCATCGTCCAGAAGCCGAAGTTCGTCGCCAGCACCCGATCCGCGGCGATCGGCGAGCCGCCCCGCTGGACGTGCCCGAGGACGGTGGTGCGGGTCTCGACGCCGGTGCGGGCGGCGATCTCGTGGGCGACCACCTTGCCGATCCCGCCGAGGCGGATCGGGTCGGCGCTCTTGCGGTCGATCTCCGCGACGACCTGCTCGCCGCCGGCGGGGCGGGCCCCCTCCGAGACCACCACCACCGCGAAGCCGGGGCCGCTGCGGCGGCGGGCCTCCACGAACGCCGCGATCTGATCGAAGTGGAAGGGCACCTCCGGCAGCAGGATCACGTCCGAGCCGCTCGCGACGCCCGAGGAGAGGGCGATCCAGCCGGCGTTGCGGCCCATGACCTCGCAGACCATCACCCGATGGTGGCTCTCCGCGGTCGACTGCAGCTTGTCGATGGCGTCGGTGGCGGTGGCGACCGCGGTGAGGAACCCGATCGAGATCTCCGACCCCACGAGGTCGTTGTCGATGGTCTTGGGGATCCCCAGGATGTTGAGGCCGCACTCGGCGAGCTTGGCGCAGCCGGACATGGTGCCGTCGCCGCCGATCGCGACGATCGCATCGAGGCGATGCCGCTCGACGGTCTCGACGCAGAGGTGGCGGCGGTCCTCGTGGATCGGCTCGCCGGCGGCGTCGGTCCCGACGAACTGCCGCGCCGGGTTCGCCCGGTTCTCGCTGCCGAGGATGGTCCCGCCGCGGGTGAGGATGCCCGAGACGTCCCGCATCGAGAGCGGTCGCACGCGGCTCTCGAGGAGGCCGAGGAAGCCGTCCTCGACGCCGAAGACCTCGAGGCCGTACCGCAGCATCGCGGTCTTGGCGACCGCGCGGATCGTCGGATTGAGGCCGGGGCAGTCGCCGCCGGCGGTCATCACGCCGATTCTCCGGATCGCGGTGGGCATGGTGCGGGTCGAGGGCCGCCGTCGGGGGCGGCGGATCGGGAACGGTACCATGCTCGCCCCGCGAGGACGATCCGCCGCGTCGTCCGGAGATCCGCCCGCGGCAGGAGTCTCCGCCGTGAACCCGCCTCCCTCCGGAACGCCCGCCGACGCCGCCCCGCAGCCCGCGGGCGAGGACGCCAGCTCGCTTGTCGCGGCGAGGCGGGAGAAGCTTCGCCACTTCCGCGGCATGGGGATCGAGCCCTTCGGCCGTGCCCTGCCGGAGCGGGACACCCTTGCCGCGGCGAGGGCCCGCTTCGACGAGTCGCTGCAACTCGCGTCGGAGCAGCAGGCCGCCGCCGCGAAGGCCGCGGGCACGCCGCCGCCGGCGGATCCCCGCCCCCGCGCCCGCGTCGCCGGCCGGGTGATGCAGCATCGCGACCTCGGGCAGCTGGTGTTCCTGTCGCTGCGGGACGAGAGCGGCGACCTGCAGGTCTCGATCTCGAAGGCGATGGTGGAGGAGGCGGTCTTCGATCTCGCCAAGCGTCTCGACTACGGCGATCTCGTCGCGGCGGAGGGCCCCGTGGGCCGCACGCGGCGGGGGGAGATCTGCATCTGGGCGGATCGCCTCGAGCTGGCGGCCAAGAGCCTGGCACCGCCGCCGGAGAAGTGGCACGGCCTCGTGGATGCGGAACTGCGGTCGCGACGCCGCTACGTCGACCTGCACGCGAACCCCGAGAGCCTCCGCACCTTCACGGCCCGCAGCCGGATCGTCTCGCGGATCCGCCGCTTCATGGAGTCCCGCGGCTACCTCGAGGTCGAGACGCCGATGCTGCACCCCATCGCGGGCGGCGCCGCGGCGAAGCCGTTCACCACCCACCACAACGCCCTCGACATGCCGCTCTTCCTGCGGATCGCCCCGGAGCTCTACCTGAAGCGCCTGCTCGTGGGCGGCATGCCGAAGGTCTTCGAGATCAACCGCAACTTCCGCAACGAGGGGATCGACCGCAGCCACAACCCCGAGTTCACCGCGATGGAGGCGTACGAGGCCTACGGCGACTACGGCTCGATGATGGAGCTCGTCGAGCGCCTCGTGCACCATCTCGCCGTCGAGGCCGCCCGCGAGCAGGGACGACCCGACGACGAGGCCCCGCGCCTTCCCTTCGGCGATCTCGAGATCGCCTACGGGATGCCCTTCGCCCGCATCGGCTACGGCGAACTCTTCGAGCGGGCCCTCGGCTTCCCGATGGAGGCGTTCGGGCAGGTGCGGGAGCGGGCGAGGTCGCTCGGCATCCCCGAGGCGGGCATGGACGACTGGCTGGTGGTGAACGAGGTGTTCGAGCGGGTCGCCGAGCCGACCATCGATCCCTGCACCCCCACCTTCGTGCTCGATTGGCCCTCGGCGATCTCGCCGCTCACGCGGCCCCGCCGCGACCGGCCGGAGCTCGCGGAGCGGTGGGACCTCTTCATCGGCGGCATGGAGATCGGCCCCGCCTACACCGAACTGAACGATCCCGACCTGCAGCAGGCGAAGTTCGAGGAGCAGCTCCGCGGCGCCGACGAGGAGGCCGCGGTGTTCCGCACCCTCGACGAGGACTTCATCGAGGCCCTTCGCGTGGGCATGCCCCCCGCGGGCGGCATGGGCCTGGGGATCGACCGGATCGTGATGCTCCTGACCAACTCCGCGAGCATCCGCGAGGTGATCCTCTTTCCGCTGCTTCGGCCGATGGCGGCGGAGGGATGATGGCCGCCCCGGCCGCCGCGTGCCGCCGGGCCGTCCGCTGCGGAGGGGCCGCGGCGGCGATCGCGGCGAGCGTGCTGGCGGCGGCGCCGCCGCCCGGCGATCCGTCGGAACCGACCGCCGCCGCGCGGTGGTACCTCCTCGAGCTCGACGGGCAGCGATGCGGCTGGAGCTGCCGCGAGGAGTGGCGGGAGGGCGAGGTGTTCCACCGCCGCGAGCGGACGAGGATGACCGTCTCCCGCGCGGGCCGCGAGGCGAGCATCGAGATCGTGCTCGAGGTCGAGGAGCGGCCCGACGGCACCATCGTCGCGACGCGACGGACCGATGGCGGCGGCGGCGTCTCCGAGGAACGGCATCGGATCACCGCCGCGGGCATCGAGGCCATCCGTCGCATCGGCGGCCGCGAAGTCGTGGAGCGGCGGTCCCCCCCCGAGGGCGAGTGGCTCTCTCCGCGGGCGGCGGCGGTGCATCTCGCGGAGCGTCGCGCAGCCGGCGTTCGGGAGATCCGCTGCCGCGTGCTGCATCTCGAGGGGACGCCGGAAGCGGTCGAACTGTTCAGCGAGCGCCTCGATCGCGGCGAGGAGCGGTTTCCCATCGACGGCCGCGAGGTGCCGGTGAGCCGCTGGCGGACCCGCCTCGGCGAGCAGGGCGGGATCGTCGAGGAGCGGTGGTCGAGCGACGGATGGCTGGTGACGAGCGAGGCGGCGACCGGTGCGGGGCGGCTCGCCATGACCCTCACGAGCGAGTCCGAGGCGCGTCGTCCACGAGGCGCGTCGCCCCCGGAGGTGATCGCCGCAAGCGTCGTGCCGCTGCCCGCGCCGCTGCCGCGAGGCCTGCCGCTGCGGTTCGAGATCCGCCCCGCGTCGTCGTTGACGGAGGGGGATCGGGAGGAGGTGCGGGCGAGGCTGCGGGCCCTCCCGGACTCGCCGCGGCAGCGGATCGCGGCGGAGGGGCCGGGCGTCCGCGTCGAGATCCTCGCGGCAGCTGCGGCGATGCCTGCGGGATGCGATCCGCCCACGCCCGAGGCCCTCGCGGCGGGTCCGCTGATCGAGCGGGACGATCCGCAGGTGCGGCGACTGGCCGATCGCCTCGGAGGCGGCGCGGGCCTCGATGCCGCCGTCGTCGCCGAGCGCCTTCGACGCGGCGTCCATCGGTTCATCTCGAGGAAGGATCTCGCGACCACGCTCGCCGGCGCCGCGGAGACGGTCCGCCGCCGCCGCGGCGACTGCTCGGAGCATGCGGTGCTGCTCGCGGCGCTGCTCCGTTCGCGGGGCATTCCCGCGAGGATCGCCGTGGGCCTCGACCACGCCGCGTCGTTTGCGGGGCGGCGGGAGGTCTTTGCGTGGCATGTGTGGACGCAGGCGTGGCTCGACGGCTGCTGGCGGGATCTCGACGCGACCCGCGAGGATGATCGCGAGGGGCGTCGAGTGCTCGTGGCGGCGTCCGAGTTGGCGGGGGGCGCGAGCGATCCGCTGTGGGCCTCGGTGATGGGCTTCGCGGGGCGGATCGAGATCGCGTTCGGCGGCGATGCGGCATCCGAGGAGCCCTCGCCATGACCGCCGCCGACGAGATGCCGCCGCTTCCGCCCCGGCCCGCCCATGGGCACAAGGGCACCTTCGGCACGGTGCTCGTGGTCGGCGGATCCTGCGGCGAGCGGACCATGCTCGGCGGCCCCGCCTTCGCGGCGTTGGCGGCGCTTCGCAGCGGCTGCGGGATCGTCGAGTTGGCGATGCCGGCGCCGCTGCTGCCGATGGCGCTCTCGATCGTGCCGTCGGCGACGGGCGTGGCCCTGCCGGTCGCGCCCGACGGGTCGCTCGACGCGGAGGCGTCGGCGGATCGTCTCGCCGCGGCGATCGCCCGGGCGACAGTGGCGGCGATCGGCCCCGGCCTCGGGCGGGAGGCCTCCGCGGCGGAGCTGCTGCGGCATCTCCTCGATTCCGGCGAGACCCCGCTGGTGATCGATGCCGACGGCATCGTGGCCCTCGCAAGGCTGCTCCGGCAGGGGCATGGCGGCCTCGCTCGAACGCGGCCGTCTCGGCACGCCCCGATCGTGCTCACGCCCCACCCCGGCGAATGCCGCGTGCTGGCCGAGTCGCTCGGCATCGCGGTGGAGGGCGGCACGGCGGGCGCGGCCGCAGCGGAGGCGATCGCCGAATCGCTCGATGCGGTGGTGGTGCTGAAGTCCGCGGAGACGGTGATCGCCGGCGGTCCGCGGCGGTGGAAGGGGGGCGGCGCGAATGCGGCGCTGGGGACCGCCGGCAGCGGCGACGTGCTCACCGGGGTGATCGCGAGCCTGCTCGCGCAATGGATCGCCGGCCCGGGCGGCGGCCTGCGGCAGCTCGCATTCGACGCCGCCGCGGCGGGCGTGCAACTGCATGCGGCGGCCGGGAGGCGCTGGTCGCGTCGCCGCGGCGACGCCGGCCTGCTCGCGGTCGAACTCGCCGCGGAGCTTCCCGCGGCGCGGGCCCGCTGGGGCGAGAGGCAATCCGCGGGGCCGCGGTAGTTGCGGCCCGC
>CAZQUA010000047.1:0-13518 GCA_964596455.1 uncultured Isosphaeraceae bacterium | reverse complement strand
TCCCGCTTGCGATCTCAAACCCCGCCCGACGCGATCGCCGATGATCCGCCGATGGCCGCCGCCGACTCCCCGCAGATCCCCGACGCCCTCGAGCGGGCCTGCCGCGACTTCCTCGCCTTCCTGCGGGTCGAGGCGGGCCTGAGTCCCGCGACGCTCCGGGCCTACCGCGCCGATCTCCGGGACCTCTTCGTCGATCTCGCGGATCTGGGCATCGAGTCGCCGGCCGCGGCCACCCCCGACGCGATCCGCGAGCACCTGCGGCGCCTCGCCCGCGAGAAGGGCCTCGATCCGGTCTCGATCGCCCGCCATCTCGCCTCGATGCGGATGCTCTTCCGCTTCCTGCTTGCGAGGGGTCGGATCGCCGAGGATCCCACTCGCCTCCTGGAGCGGCCGATCACCTGGCGGCGCATTCCCGACGCCCTGAGCCCGCGGCAGATGCGGGCCCTCGTCGAATCGCCATGCCCGGAGACCGGCCCGCTGTGGATCCGCGACCGGGCGATGCTCGAGTTGATGTACGCCTGCGGCCTGCGGGCGAGCGAGGCGTGCACCCTGAAGGTCAACGACCTGCACTTCGAGCTGCGGAGCGTGAGCGTCTTCGGGAAGGGCTCCAAGCACCGCATCGTGCCGATGGGCGGCCCGTCGATCGAATGGGCGCAGCGGTATCTCGGCGAGCTGCGGCCGCAGCTGGCGAGCCATGAGGATCGCCGCGACGGCCATCGCCTGCTGCTCTCGGCGGCGGGGCGGCCGCTCGAGCGGACGAGCGTCTGGAGGATCGTGCGGCGGTGCGCCCGCCACGCGGGTCTCGGCGAGGTCCACCCCCACATGCTCCGCCACTCCTTCGCGACGCACCTTGTCGGCGGCGGCGCGGACCTGCGGGTGGTGCAGGAGCTGCTCGGCCACGCCGACATCGGCACCACGCAGATCTACACCCACGTCGACCGCACCCAGCTTCGCGAGGTCGTCAAGGAGTGCCTGCCCCGCGGCCGGATGCAGGTGGGCCCGCGGGACCCCGCCGGCGGATCGCCGCGAAGGCCGGCGGCGGCGAGGCGGGGGCGAAGGGAGGCCTCGTGAGCGGGGTGCTTCTCCTCAGCGGCTTCGAGCCTTTCGGCGGAAGCCCGATCAATCCCTCCATGGAGCTGGCCCGGCGACTCGAGGGCCGCGCCATCGGAAGGTGGTCGCTCCGCACCTGCGTGCTGCCGGTGGTGACCGAGGCGGCGCCGAACCTTCTCGGGGAGGCGATCGACCGGCATCGCCCCGCCGCCGTCGTCGCCTGCGGCGAGAACGCCGGAGCGGCGGGGCTCGAGGTCGAGACGGTCGCGGTGAACCTGCGGAATCTCGCGAGAGGCGACAACGCCGGCAATCGCCTCGTCGGATCGCCGGTCTTCGCAGGCGGCCCGCCGCACCTGCGGGCGAGCCTGCCGGTCGAGGCGATGGTCGCCGCGTCGCTTGCGGTCGGCGTGCCCGCGCAGCTCTCCGAGTCGGCGGGCACCTTCCTCTGCAACGAGGTGATGTACGAGCTGCTTCGCCGCCACCCGGCGATCCCCGGAGGATTCCTGCACATGCCCCGCCTGCCCGAGCAGGCGGCGGCGGGATCGCCATCGATGCCGCTCGGGCGGATCGAGGCCGGGGTCCTCGCGATGCTCGAGGCGATCGGGATCGAAGCCGCCGGCGTCGCCTGAGCCGCGGATCCCCGCGGCTACCATCGCCGCGATGCACGCCTCGAACGCCATCCAGCCGCTTCCCGCGCGACGCCTCGGTCCCGATGCGTCGCGACATCCGCTCGTCTCGGTGCTCGGCTTCGGCGGGGCGCCGATCGGCTTCCTCGAGACCGAGCAGCGGGAGGTCGAACGCCTGATCGGCTCGCTGCTCGATCGTGGCCTGAACCTGCTCGACACCGCCGCGATGTACCGCGGCTCCGAGGAGGCGATCGGCCGGGCGATCCGCGGCCGCCGCGGCGATGCGGTCGTCGTGAGCAAGTGCGGCAACCCGCCCGGCCGCGAGGGCCTCGATCCCTGGAGCGCCGAGTCGATCCGCCTCTCGATCGAGCGGAGCCTGAAGCGCCTGGCCATCGACCACCTCGACGCGATCCTGCTGCACACCTGCGACTTGGCGACGCTCGAGAAGGGCGAGGCGATCGAGGCGGTGGTGCAGGCGAAGCGGGACGGTCTCGTGCGGTCGGTGGGCTACTCGGGCGACAACGAGGCCGCCGCGTGGGCGGCGTCGCATCCCGAGATCGAGCTGCTGCAGCTGTCGCTGAACCTCGCCGACCAGCGGAACATCGACCTGGTGCTGCCCCGCGCCGCCGCGCGGGGCCTGGGCGTGATGGTCAAGCGGCCGCTCGCCAACGCCGCCTGGCGGCCCCGCAGCGAGCGTGCCGGCATCTACGCCGACTACGGGCAGCCCTACGAGGATCGGCTGAAGGCGATGGGGCTCGACCCGGCGGCGCTCGGCATCGAGGGCCCCGCCGATCGGGCCTGGCCGGAGCTGGCCCTTCGCTTCGTGCTCTCCTTCCCGCAGGTCACCTCGGCGATCGTCGGTTCGACCAATCCGGCGCGGGTCGAACAGAACGCCGCCGCCGCGGCGAAGGGACCGCTGCCCGCCGCCGCGATCGAGGCGATTCGCCGGGCCTTCGCGACGGCGTCGTCCGGCGGCGGATCGTGGGAAGCCCTCGGCTGATCAGCGTGACCGCCGAGCCGTCGCGACGCTCGGCGGCTTGACCCCGGGCGCCGCAGCGCCACCGACCCCTTCAGGAGCAGATCCCCATGATCACCACCCGCCGAGCGTTCCTCGCCGCCGCCGCCTTCCTGGCCGCGGGCAGCCGCAGCCTGCTTGCCCACGCGGCGCCGGCACCGGCCGAGCAGGCCGCGGCGGCCACCGGCCCCTACGCCCTGCCGCCGCTGCCCTACGCCGCCACCGCGATCGAGCCCGCGATCGATGCGCAGACCATGTCGATCCACCACGGGCGGCACCACAAGGGCTACGTCGACAACCTCAACCGCGCCGTCGCCGGCCTCGAGGTGCCTGCGGAGGTGGACCTTCTGATCGCCGACCTCTCGAAGGTGCCGGCGGATCGCCGCATGGCCGTCCGCAACAACGGCGGCGGGCACGCCAACCACACCCTCTTCTGGTCGATCCTGACGACGCCCGGCAAGGGCGGCGAGCCGAGCGGCGCCTTGGCGAAGGCGATCGAGCGGGACCTCGGAGGCGTCGAGGCGATGCGGCAGGCGCTGACCCGCGCCGGGGCCACCCGCTTCGGCTCGGGTTGGGCGTGGCTGGTGGTGACCGACGACGGCAGCCTCGCGGTGACGAGCACCCCCAACCAGGACTCGCCGCTGATGCGGGGCGGCATCGTCGAGGTGGAGGGCACGCCGATCCTCGGCATCGACGTCTGGGAGCACGCCTACTACCTGAAGTACCAGAACCGCCGCGGCGACTACCTCGCGGCGATCTGGCCGGCGCTGGACTGGAACGAGATCGGCCGACGCTACGAGGCGGCCGCGGCGGCGCGGAAGTCCTCGTGAGTCGGCCCCACGAGGTCTGGCTGCTGCGGCATGCCGCCACCGAGTGGAGCGTCGGCGGCCGGCACACCGGCAGCCGCAGCGACATCCCGCTCACGGCGGAGGGCCGCGAAGCCGCGAGCCGCCTGCGGGAGACGCTTGCGGGCATCGCCTTCGAAGCGGTGCTCGCGAGTCCGCTGCGGCGGACCGTCGACACGGCGACGCTGGCCGGCCTCGGCGACGCGATGGCTCTCGACGCGGATCTTCGCGAGTGGGACTACGGCGAGCTCGAAGGCCTCACGACGCCGCAGATCCGCGAGCGCTTCCCGGGGTGGACCATCTGGGAGGGGCCGGTGCCGGGGGGCGAGTCGGCGGAGGCGGTCGCGTCGCGGGCCCATGCGGTGATCGGCCGGATCGCCGCCTTCGAGGGCCGGGTGGCCGTGGTCAGCCACGGCCACTTCTCGCGGGTGCTCGCCGCGACCTGGCTCGGCCTCGGTCCCCGCGAAGGACGCTGCTTCATGCTCGACACCGGCACGATCTCGGTGCTCTCGTGGGAGCATGAGCATCCGACGCTGCGTCGCTGGAACGGGGCCTCGTCGGCGCCGTCGTCGGTCCCGGAGGCCGCCAGATGACCCCTCGGCCTGCGGCACCGGCCTCGCGGGAGGCGCTCCTTCGCGAACTGGCGGAGATCTGCCATGCGACCTGGATGCGTCAGAAGCACCGGGACCACCAGGTGCCGCTGGAGGAGCTCGGAACGGAGGTCACCGACCACGACCGCGAGCGTGCCGAGGACATCGTCCGGGCCCTCGAGCAGTGGGGAATCTGGCGGGGGCCCCGGCCTGGGGAATCCGCCGGCTGACCGGCGATCTGCGGGCAATTCCTCCGGCCGCCCTTCCCGAGATCGCGGTTGCGGCGCAGAATTGCCTTGCGAAACCGCATCGGACCGGACGCGTACGCTCCTCGGTCCCGACCGCTCGCCGCAGGAGGTGCCCCGTGCCGTCCTTCGCCGCCTCGCCGCTGCTCGCCGCCGTCTCGCCCATCGTGGCGGCGGTCGTCCTGGCGGCATGGTCGATCGGGATCGCAGCGGCATTGGTGTGGATGGCTCGCGCCGAGCGGCGGCGTCGCCTGATGGCCTTCGCAAGATGGCGGCGGACGCAGCCGCGGGCCGGCCGCCATCGCCGCCGGCCGCCCTCCTCGAAGCGGCGCCGCGGCGGCGAGTGGGACGAGCCGCTCGTGCCGGTGGTGCAGGCGCGTCCGGAGCGCCCGTCGCATCGCCGACGACGCGTGGGATGAGCGGCCGATCCCGAGCGGATCGAGCGCCGCGATCGAACGGGACGGTCGATGCCGGCCGGAGCCGCGGCCGATGAGCAGGTCGAGGGGATCGTCGCGGCGGCCGGGGCGTCTTCGAGCGGCGTTGGCGGAGATCCGCCGGGTCTCGGCACGGCGGAGGATCTCCTGGCGGGAGCGGGCCAACGACCGGGCCGCGGTGTGGTCGCTGCTGCTGGCGCTGCCGCTCGCGCTGCTGCTCGTCGCGGCGGTCGGGGAACGCCAGTCGGAGGTGCTGCTCGCGGGATGGATCGACCTGCCGCCGCCGCCGACCGGCCCGATCGCCGCGGCGTCGCCGCCGCCGCTGGTGCCGGAGGTGCGGTTCGCCCGCGAGCTCGAGGCGGACCCGCTCTCGCCCTGGGGCGGATGGGCGGCCTCGCCGGGCACACGGCCCCTCGGGGAGTTCCGCGTCGTCCGCGAGATCGAACGGTCGGGCTGGCCCTTCGCCTGCCGAAGCGAGTGGCGGCCGCCGCGGATCGAGGTGCTGGCGCATGCCTTCGCGGGCGAATGGGAGGTCCGCCTCGAGGCGATCGCCACGGCCGCGGCGGCGGAGCGCCTGGAGGCGGAGGCGGGCGGCGAGTCCATCCGCTGGTCGCCGCTGGTGCTGCTCGCCAACGCCCTCGTGGCGGCGCCGCTGCTGATGGCGGCGGGGCATGCGGCGATCGGCGCCTTTGCCGCGGGCAAGTGGGCGGCGGCGGCCGCGGCGGCGCGGCGACGCGAGCGGCGGCGGCGCGGCGGCCTCTGCCCCCGCTGCGGCCACGACACCCGCGCGAACCTCTGGTCGGCGCAGTGCCCCGAGTGCGGCGATCTCCTCTACTGACGCGGCCTCATCCGGCGAGCCACGACCACAGCGAGGGCAGCAGGCCGAAGACGATCTCGAAGGCGATCAGCGCGATGATGATCCATTCGAGGATCTCGATCCGCTGATCGGCCTGATGGGCGACGAGGCGGCCCTGCATCGACTCGAGCACCTCGATCTTGCGGAGGATGCTCCGCTCCCAGTCGGGGAGGTGGAAGCGCCGCGTGGTGGCCGCGAAGACCTTCGCGAGGTGCTGGTCGCCCACGAGCTTGAGGGCGTTGGAGACGCTCTCGTAGAGCAGGGCCGCGTCCATCTGCAGCACCGCGAGCCGCCGCCAGTCGCGGGCGGTCTGGCTCCATCGCCAGCCGCGGCCCGGCGGCCCCCCGCGGCGGAGGGCCTCGTAGGCCTCCGCGAGCACGCGGTCGAGGCGGCCGTCGAGGAACCGCATCTCCAGAAGCTGCACGTTGAGGAACTCCAGCACCGCGAGCGTCGCCGCCGGCTCGGCGTCGACGAGCAGCGCCGCGTTCCAGTCGATCGCGACGAGATCCTGCGGGGCGTAGCGAAGGCGCTCCGCGAGGGCGTCGCGGACCTGCTCCTCCGAGAGCGGCCCGGCTTCGCCGCGAAGGGCCCCGGCGAGGGCTTCGGGATCGAGCGCCGCGAGCGGCCCGCCCTCCGGAAGATCCGCGGGATCGGCGACGAAGACGAGGTAGTCCTCGCTCTCCGCCGCAAGATCGGGCCGATCCACCGCGTCGCCGAGGCGGGACAGCAGCGCCGCGGCCCGCCGCCGCGCATCCTCCGCCGGGGCGTCGCCCGCGGCGAGGCCCGCGGAGAAGCGACGCAGCTCCGCGAGGGGACCGCGGAAGGGCAGGTCGTAGGCGATCGAGACCGCCCCGAAGTCGAAGATCGCCGCCTCCACGCGATCGATCGGCCGGCCCTGCACCGCAAGGCCGCCGGGCGGTTCGGCGATCCGAAGCGGCGGCGGCGCCGGTTCGGAGGCCGCCGGAGCGCGGGATGCCGTCGCGGCGAGGCGGGACGCCGCTCGGGCGAGATCGACCGCGCGGCCGATCTCGAACGCAAAGAGCAGGCGGATCGAGATCGACAGGGGCCGCTCGGCCGCAGGCGTCCCGGTGGTGTCGGGCATCGGTGGTCTCCCCGGATGGAGGCCGCGGCTCAGGCGCCGGTGGCCGCGGCGCGGTCGCCGGCCTCCTCGCCATCCTCCAGTTCCCCTCGCCGCCGGCCCGTCCACGCGAGGATCGCGAGGCCGATGGCGTCGTCGACGATCACCAGGATCGCCGGAAGCACCAGCAGCGTCAGCACGGTGGCGCTGATGAGGCCGAAGGAGATGCTGATCGCCATCGGGATCAGGAACCTCGCCTGGAAGGACTGCTCGAGCATCAGCGGGCTCAGGCCGAGCACCGTCGTCATCGTGGTCAGCACGATCGGCCGCAGCCGCAGGCGTCCGGCCTGGACGAGGGCCTCGCGGAGGCCGAGGCCCTCGCGGCGGAAGGCGTTGGCGAACTCCACGTAGACGAGGCTGTTGTTGACCACCACCCCCGCGAGGGCCACGAATCCGATCAGGCTGAGGAAGGTCATCGAGAAGCCGAGCAGCCAGTGCCCCCAGACCACGCCGATCATGCCGAAGGGGATCGCCAGCATCACCGCGAACGGCTGGAAGTAGCTTCCGAAGAGCCATGCGAGGATCACGTAGATCATGAGCGCCGCCGCCGCCGCCGCGATCGGCAGGGTCGCGAACGCCTCCCGCACGTTCCGCTGCCGGCCGCCGGTGTCGATCAGGATCGAGGGATGCTTCGCCCGCAGCTCCTCGAGGGTCGGGGCGATCGCCTCGGCGATCAGCTCGGGGTTGGTGGCGTCGTCGGTGTCGGCGGTGACGGTCACGCTGCGGCGGCGGTCGAGGCGGCGGATGGCGCTGTAGCCGGAGCCCTCCCGAAGCTCCGCGACCTCCGAGAGCGGCACCATCCCGCCCGCGGGGGCGGCCAGCCACATGCCTTCGATGCTGCCGAGGCGGCGCCGCGCGGACTCGTCGAGGCGGACGCGGACGTCCACGTCCTCGCGGTCGGCGCTGTAGGTGTGGGCCTCGAGGCCGAACAGCGCCGCCCGCACCTGCCGGGCCACGCCCGAGACCGAGAAGCCCAGCGACGCGGCGCCGGGGCGAAGCTCGATCTGGATCTCCCGCTGCGCCCCGAACTCGTCGTCGGCGGCGTCGAACACCCCCGGCAGCACCGCGAGTGCCTCCTTGATGCCGTCGACCACGGCGCGGCGGGCGGCGGCGTCGTCGCCGGTGACCTCCACGGTGATGTCCGCGCCCCCGGGGCCGCCGCTGATCTCGCGGAAGGAGACGAGCTCGGCCCGGTCGATCGGCCCCGCGAGACGGCGGATCTCGTCGATGACGGCGCCGCTGGGGCGGTCCCGCTCCTCGACCGGGGAGAGCTCGATGAAGATCTGCCCGAGGTTGGTGCTCGCCGGATCGGAGCTGCCGGTGTCGGTGTTGGCCCGCTCGCCGACGATCATGCTGACCGACCGCACCTCCGGCAGGCTGGCGGCGGCGGCTTCGAGCCGCGACGCCTCGGCGAGGGTCTCCTCGACGCTCGTGCCGATGGGCATCCGGATGTCGACGACGATCGTCTCGGCATCGTCGCTTGCGAGGAAGGTGAAGGGCACCCGCCCGCCCGCGACCATGCCGAGGGAGGCGATCAGCGCGGCGATGGTGATGGCGGAGACGAGGTAGCGGCGATCGACGCACCACGCGAGCAGGCGGCCGTGCAGGCGCATCGCCGGCTCGATCACGCGGCGGTCCCGCCAGGCCCCGAAGCGGTCGCCGAGCCGGAGCAGGCCGCCCCGACCCCGGTCCATTCCCGAGAGGGCGTGCCGCATGTGCGCGGGCATCACCACGAGGGCCTCGACGAGGCTGACGCTGAGCGCGCACATCACCACCCAGGGCAGGGCCCCCATCAGCGCTCCGATCCGGCCCTCGATGAAGAGCAGCGGCAGGAACGCGACGATCGTGGTGGAGACCGTCGCGAGCACCGGCCAGCCGACCTGCTCGGCGCCGCGGATCGCGGCCTCCGCGGGGGCCTCGCCCCGCTCGTGGCGGGAGAGGATGTTCTCGCTGACGACGATGGCGTCGTCGGTCAGCATGCCGAGGGTCACGAGCAGGCCGAACATCGTGAGCAGGTTGAGGGTGACCCCGAGGACCTGCATCAGGAGCAGGGTGCCCGCCAGCGCCGTCACGAGGCCGACCATCACCCAGAACGCGACCCGCAGGTTGAGGGCGAGCAGCAGCGTCACGAAGACCAGGCCCGCCCCCTGCAGGGCGTTGCGGGTGAGCAGGTCGAGGCGGCCCTCGATGAACCTCGCGAGGTCGGAGTGCGCGGAGAGATCGCCGGGCAGCGGTTCGGTGGCGGCGGCGCCGAGCTCCCAGCCGCGGCGGCGGGGGGAGTCGACGACGAACTCCGCGGCCGATCCGGTGAACGCCTCGCCCCGCCGCGCCGCGGCGTAGCCGCGGACCATCTCCGCGATCCGCACGGCGTCGTCGTCGGCGGTCTTGAAGACCGTCAGGCTGACCGCGGGCTGGCCGTTGAAGCGGCGGACGATCGGCACGTCCACGAACGACTCGGTGACCTCGGCGAGGTCGCCGACCCGCACGCTGCGGCCGTCGGGATCCGTGCGGACCACGATGCCGCGGATCCGCTCGGCCTCCTCGGCGACGCCGAGGGTGCGGATGTTGATGGTGCCGCCGCTGGTGCGGAGCGAGCCGCTCGGGACCTCCCGCATCCAGAGGGAGATCGCGTCGGCGACCTCCGGCAAGCCGATGCCGTAGCGCATCGCGGCGGCGGCGTCGACCTCGACGCGGATCTCGTCGTTGCGGACGCCCGAGAGCAGGATCGACCCCATGCCGGGCAGGGTGCGGAGGTCGTCGGCGATCCGCCGCAGGCCGGCCTTGAGCTGCCGCTCGTCCGCATCCCCGTGCAGGGTCAGCATGATCACCGGCAGGTTCGGCTCGAACTCGATCACGCGGATCCGCTCGGCGTCCGGCGGAAGGTCGCGGAGGTTCTCGACCGCCTGCTCGGTGTCCCGCAGGGCCTCGACGAGGTCGGTGCCGTCCTCGAACTCGAGGGTGATCGCCGCGGAGCCCTCCGCCACCTCGCTCGTCAGTCGCTTCACGCCCTCGAGGTCCGCGACCGCGTCCTCGACCTTGATGACGATCGACTCCTCGATCTCCGAAGGCGTCGCCCCGGGGTAGGGGATCACGATCCGCAGCGACTCCGGCGCCGTCTCGGGGAAGAACTCCCGCCGCATCGAGACGCCCGCGTAGAGGCCTCCGATCAGGAAGGCGAGCATCAGCAGGTTCGCCGGGACCGGATTGCGGACCCCGAAGCGGGGCAGGCTCATGGCGACACCGCTCCCGCGGCGGGCGTGGCGAGGTCGGCCACGGCCGCGGGCACCCCGAGCGACTCCGCCGCCGCCACCGGCCGCACCGCGGTGCCCGGGGCGATGGTGCGGTTGCCGTCGAGCATGAGCAGCGTGCCTTCGGAAAGGACCTCGTCGAGCACCACCCACTGCGTGTCCGGCAGGCCGAAGCGGGGGATCTCGGCCTCGAAGGTCCACTCGACGCCGACGCCCTGCGGCCGGGTGCGGCCATCCTCCACCACGGTGACGCGGCCGTTGCGGACCGCCCGGCGGGGGACGACCAGCCGCGCCTCCGCATCGCCGCACGCCACCCGGCCGAGCACGAAGACGCCCGGCACGAGCAGGTCGCCGCCGTCGGGATCCTGCACGAGTTCCGCGTAGACGGTGAAGGTCCGGCTGACGGGATCGTCGACCGGCGAGATCCTCGCGATCGAGGCCTCCCAGATGCGGCCGCCGCCGGCGTCCCGCTCGAGAACGGCGGTGTCGCCGATCGAGACCCACGGCCGCGCCGAGGCGGGCAGCATCAGCGGAACCTCGATCGCCTCGAGGTTCACCACCCTCGCCACCCGCCGGCCCGGCGAGACGCTCTCGCCGACCTTGGCGTCGACCGCCGCGAGGATGCCGTCGAGGGGACTGCGGATCTCGCAGCGGGCGAGGTTCTGCTCGGCGAGCCGCTTGGAGGCCCGCTGGATCTCCATCTGCGAGGCGAGGCTGCGGCGGCGGCTCTCGAAGACGTCGAGATCCTGCTGCACCTGGACCTCGAGTCGCTCCGCGGCGAGCAGCGCCTGCCTCGCCCGTTCGACCTCGCGTTCGACGGCGGCGCCCTCGGCGAGGGCCCGCTCGGTGCGGACGAGCTCCTGCCGGGCGAGGGCCACGTCCTGCGTGGCGAGGTCGGCGCGGCGGCGGGCGGAGGCCTCCTCGACGTCGAGGCGGGCCGACTGCGAGTCGAGTTCCGCAAGGGTCTCGCCGGCGATCTCGGCCTGCCGGCGGAAGTCGCGGGCGTCGAGGCGAAGCAGCAGCTCGCCACGCCGCACCGGGCGGCCCTCGCGGATCCCCGGCAGCACCTCTTCGACGACCGCAGGGACCTCGGCGGGAACGTCCGCCTCGAACTCCGCCTCGGCGGTCCCGAAGCCGCTGAAGGTCCGCCGGACCGGGACCCGCGCGGCCTCGACCACCACCAGTCGCGGCCGGACCTCCTCGGGGGGCCGGGGCACCGGCCGTTCGCGGGTCGATGCGAGGTAGGAGAAGATCGCCACCGCGACGGCGATCGCGCCAAGACCGATCGCGGCACGGACGATCGAACTGAAGATGGTGCGGGAGCGGGAGGCCATGCCCGGGGGGTCGCTGCGAGGGTCCCCGGGAATCCGAGGGAAGAGGGATCGTAGGTCCTGTCCGGCGGTTCCGCCGGGTCCCGCGGGCGATCCTCCGGCGGGGCGGCGCTCGCCGCGGGCGGCGGAGCGGGGCCGCCATCGCCGTCGTCGATCGGCCGCCGCAGGGGCTGCTACCGTCTGGCGATGCACGCCGAACCGACCGACGCCGCCGCACGCGGCGGATCTTCGCCGGAGCCGACGAGTCGCGATCTCGCCAAGGTCGCACGACTCGCTCGCCTCGCCATGAGTCCCGAGTCGCTCGAGGCGGAGCGGCCCAACCTGCTGGCGGTGCTTGGGCACATCGGGAAGCTGTTCTCGGTGGACGTCTCCGCGGTCGAGCCGCTGCATCAGGTGCTGCCGCAGGGCAATCGCCTCGACGAGGATCGCGAAGGGCCGACCCTGCCTCGGGAGTCGCTGCTGGCGATCGCGCCGCTTTCGGAAGGCCCCTTCATCGCCGTCCCCAAGGTGCTCGCCGATGCGTCCTGACCCCGCGGCGCCCGCCTCCGCGGCCGCCCATGCCGAGGCGGTCCGCACCGGCCGGTCCTCGGCGGCGGCGGAGATCGAGCGCCTGCTCGGCCGGATCGAGTCGCTCGACCGCGGTCCCGAAGGCCTTCACTGCTACCACGAGGTCTTCGCGGAGGAGTCCCTCGCGAAGGCCCGCGAGATCGATCGCCGGGCCGCGGCGGGCGAGCGGCTTGGCCGGCTCGCAGGCGTTGCGGTCGCGATCAAGGACAACATCGCCACGCGGCTCGGCCGCACCACCTGCTCGTCGCGGTTCCTCGAGTCGTACCGGTCGCCATTCGACGCCACCTGCGTGGAGCGGCTGCTCGCCGAGGACGCGATCCTGATCGGCAAGACCAACCTCGACGAGTTCGCGATGGGCTCCTCCGGGGAGCATTGCGCGTGGGGGCCGGTGCGGAATCCCTGGGATCGCTCCCGGGTGCCGGGAGGCTCCTCGGCGGGATCGGCCGCCGCAGTCGCGGCGGGCCTGTGCCATGCGGCGCTCGGTTCGGACACCGGCGGGTCGATCCGGCAGCCGGCGGCCTTCTGCGGATGCGTCGGACTCAAGCCGACCTACGGGCGGGTGAGCCGCTACGGCCTCGTCGCGTTCGGGTCGAGCCTCGATCAGGTCGGGCCGATCGCCGCGACCGTGGAGGATGCGGCGCTGCTGCTCGAGTCGATCGCCGGCGGCGATGCCCGCGATTCGACCTGCTCGCCGCGTCCGCCGGAGCCGCTCGCATCGCCGGCGGATCGGGAGGTCTCGGGCCTGCGGGTGGGCCTGCCCCGGGAGTATCTCGACGGGCGGAACCACCCCGCGGTCGACGAGGCCGTCCGGCGGGCCGCCGAGGCGCTCGAGTCGCTCGGGGCGACGGTGGTGCCGGTCGAGCTGCCCCTGACCGAGATGGGCATCTCGACCTACTACGTGATCGCGCCGGCGGAGGCCTCGAGCAACCTCGCCCGCTTCGATGGGATCCGCTACGGGCGGCGGGCCCCGAGCCGGCCCGGCGAAGCGCTCGAGGACCTCTACGCCCGCAGCCGCGGCGAGGGCTTCGGCGAGGAGGTCAAGCGGCGGATCCTGATCGGCACCTTCGTCCTCAGCAGCGGCCACTACGACGCCTACTACCGACGGGCCCTGCAGGTCCGCCGACTCATTGCCGAGGAGTACGGCCGGGCGTTCGAGCAGTGCGACCTGCTGCTCGGCCCCACCGCTCCGACCCCGGCCTTCCCGATCGGCGGCAAGCTCGACCCGCTCTCGATGTACCTCTGCGACGTCTACACGGTGAACACGAACATCGCGGGGATATGCGGGATCTCGATCCCCGGCGGATTCGCGAAGGTCGATGGGCGGGACCTGCCGGTGGGGCTGCATCTCCAGGGACGGGCGTTTGGCGAGCGGCGGCTCCTCGACGCCGCACGGGTGCTCGAGGCGAGGCTTGCGGTGGCCTCGGCGGCTTCGAACTGAAGGCGACGGAGGGGAACGGGGGGAACGGCGAGCCGGCGGCCGCGGTGCCGTCCGTCGGGGCGATCGGGTCTCGACCGGCAGCAGGGGGGTCGATGGGGTCGATGGGGCGGGGCCGCCAGAGAACCTGAAGGAAAG
>CAZQUA010000046.1:0-13522 GCA_964596455.1 uncultured Isosphaeraceae bacterium | reverse complement strand
CGCTCCCCCGCTCGCGGGGGAGCCGCCGAGCGAAGCGAGGCGGTGGGGGTGCCGGGCCACTCCGTTGCGCGATGTCGCGATGAGCGAAGCGAGTCGGTGGGGGCGCCGGTACCCACGGTCGCGAGACCCCGCCTCTCGTCCGCGACGCAACCGTTCCGCCGCTCGCGGTACGCTAGAGGCGTCCCTCCGGCGGCGACTCCCGCATGCAGCACCCCCATCCCCTCGTCGGCGTGGTCATGGGCTCCTCGAGCGACTGGGAGACCATGCAGCATGCGGCGGTCACCCTGAACCAGCTTGCGGTGCCCTTCGAGTGCCGCGTGGTCTCGGCCCACCGCACCCCCGACCTGCTCTTCGAGTACGCCGCCGCCGCGGCGGGGCGGGGCCTGCGGGTGGTCATTGCCGGCGCCGGCGGGGCGGCCCACCTGCCCGGCATGGTCGCCGCCAAGACCGGCCTTCCGGTGCTCGGCGTGCCCATCGAGAGCCGCTCGCTGAAGGGCATGGACTCGCTGCTCTCGATCGTGCAGATGCCCGCGGGCATCCCGGTGGGCACGCTCGCCATCGGCCGCCCCGGCGCGGTCAACGCGGCGTTGCTGGCGGCGGCGATCCTCGCGCCCTCCGAGGCGGCGATCGCGGAGCGGCTCGCGGCCTTCCGGCGGCAGCAGACCGAGACGGTGCTGCAGTCGCCGCCGCTGCGTCTTGACGAGGAGAGGCCGGCGTGACGGCGGCGAGCTGGCGAGTCGGCGTCGCCGCGGCGGGTCGCCCGCGGAACCGCCGCCCATGACGATCGGCGTGCTCGGAGGCGGCCAGCTCGGCCTCATGCTCGCCGAGGCCGGCGAGCCGCTGGGGCTGTCCTTCCGCTTTCTCGATCCCGCGCCGGAGGCGCCGGCGGGTCGGCAGCGCGAGCTGGTGGTCGCGGCGTTCGACGACCTCGAGGCGATCGCGAGGTTCACCGAGGGACTCGACCTCGTCACCTTCGAGTTCGAGAACGTGTGCCGCCATGCGGCGGAGACGCTGACCCGGCGGGTCGCGGTCCGGCCCGGGGTGCGGTCGCTCGAGATCTCGCAGGACCGCAGCCTCGAGAAGGCGTTCCTCGAGGAGTGCGGCATACCCGTGCCCCGCCACGCAAAGGCCGCGAGCCTCGCGGAGCTTCGGCAGGCGATCGAGACGGTCGGCACGCCCGCGATCCTCAAGACCCGGCGGTTCGGCTACGACGGCCGCGGCCAGGCCCGCATCGACCGGCCGGAGGATGCCGAGGCGGCGTGGGCGGCGGTGGCGGGCGTCCCGTGCGTGCTCGAGGAGCGGGTGCGGTTCCGGCGGGAGCTCTCGGTGATCGTCGCCCGTTCCATCGACGGTTCCACCGCGGCCTGGCCCCCGATCGAGAACCGCCACGAGGGCGGGATCCTTCGCCGCTCGGTGGCGCCGGCGCCGGGCCTCTCCGAGGCGACGGCCGCACGGGCGGCCGGGCACGCCCTGGCTCTCGCGGAACGCCTCGGGCACTTCGGGGTGCTGGCGCTTGAACTCTTCGAGGCTGCCGACGGAACCCTGCTCGCCAACGAGTTCGCGCCGCGGGTCCACAACAGCGGCCACTGGACGATCGAGGGCAGCGCCACGAGCCAGTTCGAGAACCATCTGCGGGCGATCCTCGGCTGGCCGCTTGGGGACACCGCCTCCCGTGGCGTCGCGGCGATGGTGAACCTCGTGGGCCGCTGCCCGCCGGCGCCGCAGCTGCTGGGGATCCCGGCGGCGAAGGTGCATCTCTACGGCAAGGCGTCCCGCGAGGGGCGGAAACTCGGGCACGTCACCGTGGTGGGCGAGGCGGAGGCGACGCTCGCGGCGGCGGATCGGATCGAAGCGATCGTCCGCGGATGACGCGGGGCGTGCTTTGACACGCCGTCCGCATTCGCTACAACCCCTGCCTTCCCCCCGCCCCCTTAGGAGGATCGGCCATGGGCTTCCTGCAGGAGTTCCGCGAGTTCGCCGTCAAGGGCAACGCCATCGACATGGCGGTGGGCATCGTGGTGGGCACCGCGTTCAACAAGATCGTGAACTCGATCGTGAGCGACCTGCTGATGCCGCCGATCGGCCTGCTGATCGGCGGCGTCGACTTCAACGACCTCAGCCTGGTCCTGCAGGAGGGGCGTCCCGCCGACGCCGGTCTCCCCGAGGTCGCCGAGGTCGCGATCCGCTACGGATCCTTCCTCGACAACGTCATCCAGTTCGTGATCATCGCCTTCAGCGCCTTCGTGGTGGTCAAGGTGATGAACCGCATCATCGCGGCGCGGCCCGCCGCGTCCTGATCGCCGTCCGCTCCCGGCGGTCCGAGGCCCGGCGTCGCCACGCCCGCCGACCTTCGCCGCCCCGCATCGCCGCTCGCCCTGAGTTCGCCCTGAGTTCGCCCTGAGTTGGCCTTATAGAGGATCCGCCGCCCATGTCGATCGCCGCCGCCGCCCTCATGTTCGGGACCTTCATGCAGGTCGATGTGCCGCCGATGACCGACCCCGCGGCACCGCCGCCGCCACCGGTCAAGGTGACCCTGACCACCGGCGAGGTCCTCGAGGCCCCGCTGCTCGAGGAGACGCCCGGCAGCTACCGCCTCGCCCACCCGGTGCTCGGCGAGATCGTGCTCGCCCGCGAGAGCGTCGCCAGCCTCGAGGTGCCCTCGACCGAACCGGCGCCCCCGAAGAGTCCCTGGACCGGCTCCTTCTCGCTCGCGGTCGCCGGCTACGAGAACGTGAACTCCAACCTCGAGCTCCGCGTCGGCGGCGAGCTCAAGCGGAAGACCGACGAGGACGAGCTCACCCTCGCGGCCCGCTACTTCTTCGGCGTCACCAACAGCCAGACCAACGACAACAACTTCCAGGCCACCATCGACTACAAGTGGTTCATCCCCGACAGCAAGTGGTTCGTCTTCGGGACCGGCCAGGCCGAGTACGACGAGTTCCAGTCCTGGGAGAAGCGACTGAGCGCCTGGGGCGGCTTCGGCTACAAGTTCTACCGGACCGAGGCGTTCGATCTCACCGGGCGTCTCGGTGCCGGCGTCTCGTACGAGTTCGGGCCGCCCTCGCGGCTGCTGCCGGAAGTGCTGGCCGGCTTCGAGGCGGAGTACCGCTTCAGCGACGCCATGAAGATGACCGGCTACTTCACGATCTTCCCCGACGTGGCCGATCTCGGGGAGTTCCGCTTCGACACCGGGATCAAGTTCACCGCGAAGATCTCCGGCATGGACGGCCTCGCGTTCGAAGCCGGCCTCAGCGACCAGTACCAGTCGCAGATCGAGTCCGGAACCCGCAACGACTTCCGCTACTTCGCCGGACTCAAGTACGAGTTCTGATCGCCCCGGCCGCGGTCACGGCGCGAAGCCGCCGGGGTTGCCCTGCGGCACGCCGCGGGGACCGGGGTTGCCCATCGGCGGCCCGTAGAAGTGGAAGTGGTAGTTGGCGCCGCCCGCCGAGCCGGCGCCGGCTCCGGTGGCGTTGCCCTGACTGGCGGGAAGGCCGTAGTTGCCGCGGCCGGCGCCCTGATCGAAGCCGGTGGCGGCGCCGGTGGCGTTGTGCTGGCTCAGCGGCATGCCGTAGTTGCCGTGGCCGTAGAAGTGGAAGTGGTAGCCGCCGCCCCAGCCCCGGCCGCCGCCGTTCTCGCCATCGAGGGCCATGGGCACGCTCCACACCGGCCGGGCGTAGCCGGCGGGTGCCGCGGGCGCATCGGGCGGGCCCGCCACCTCGCCGCTTTGCCCCGGGGCCGCGCTGCCCTGGTGGCCGTAGAAGTGGAAGTGGTACTGGACGGGATTGATCGCGCTGCCCTCGCTCGCATACGGGTTCATCTCGCCTCCCGCCTGGTCGAAGCCGACGCCCGGCGTCGCCGCCTCCTCGTCCACCGGCTGGGGCTTGCCGGGGATGCTGTAGGTCGCGTCCTGCGTCGCCGCCGCCACGAGCAGCGACGGCGACGGCTGCATGAGCAGACCGCCCGCGATGAAGAGGCCGAGGGCGGCGGCGAGGAGGCTCGAGGGATGGTGGGCGGGGTGGCGCATGGCGTCGGACTCTCGTGCGAGGGCGGGCGAGGGCGGATCGGCGCCGCACCGCGGCGGCCTCGATCCACGCTCCGTCGAAGGCGACTCTATCGTCCGCGGCGGCGGTTCCGCCCCCGGCGGCCTTATCCGGACGCGATCGGAAGGACCGGTAAACTCGCCCCCTTCCCGCCGCCACCCGCACGGAATCCCGCATGCCCGCCGCCGCCCGCCCGACCGCTGCCGTCGCCGACGCGATCGACACCCTCGCGGTGAACACCATCCGGACCCTCTCGATCGACGCGGTGCAGGCGGCCGAGAGCGGGCATCCGGGCACGCCGATGGCGCTGGCTCCGGTGGCCTACGCCCTGTGGCAGCAGGTGCTCCGCTTCGATCCCGACTCGCCCCGCTGGGCGAACCGCGACCGCTTCGTGCTCTCCAACGGGCACGCCTCCATGCTGCTCTACTCGCTGCTGCACCTCGCGGGGGTGAAGCAGCTCGACGAGCAGGGCCGCCCGACCGGCGACCTTGCGGTCCGCCTCGAGGACATCCGTCGCTTCCGGCAGATCGACAGCCGCTGCCCGGGGCATCCCGAGCATGGCTGGACCAGCGGCGTCGAGACCACCACCGGACCCCTCGGGCAGGGCGTGGCGACCTCGGTGGGCATGGCGATCGCCTCGCGGTGGCTGGCCGCCCGCTACAACCGGCCCGGCTTCGAGGTCTTCTCGTGGAGGACCTGGGCGATCTGCGGCGACGGCTGCCTGATGGAGGGACTCGCCTCGGAGGCGGCGTCGCTCGCGGGGCATCTCGGCCTTGCGAACCTCTGCTGGATCTACGACCACAACCGGATCACCATCGAGGGGCGGACCGACCTGGCCTTCACCGAGGACGTGCCCGCCCGCTTCGCCGCCTACGGCTGGAAGGTGCTGCGGGTCTCCGACGCCAACGACCTCGCGGCGCTGGGCGAGGCCTACCGCGGCGCGATCGCCTCGGACCGGCCCACGCTGATCGTCGTCGATACGCACATCGGCTGGGGTTCGCCGCACCGCCAGGACACCAGCGCCGCCCACGGCGAGCCGCTCGGCGCCGAGGAGATCCGTCTCGTCAAGAAGGCCTACGGATGGCCGGAGGACGCGTCCTTCCTCGTGCCGCCCGAGGTGCCGCCGCGGTTCGCGGCCGGCGTCGGCGCCCGCGGGGCCGCGGCGCGTCGGGACTGGGAGGCGATGTTCGCGAAGTACCGGGCGGCATTCCCCGTCGAGGCCGCGGAGATCGATCACATCCTCGCGGGCACGCTGCCGGACGGTTGGGAGACGCAGCTGCCGTCGTTCCCGCCCGACGCCAAGGGACTCGCCACCCGCGTCTCCGCGGGCAAGGTGCTCGCCGCGGCCGCGAAGGCGATTCCCTGGATCGTCGGCGGCGCCGCGGACCTGACGCCCTCGACGAAGACCCGCCTCGACTTCGAGGGCGCCGGCGACCAGCAGGGGCCGGCGTGGCCCGCCGCGGTGCCGGAGGGCGTGGACCCGACCCGCACCGTCTGCTCGCCCGCGGGGCGGAACCTCCACTTCGGCATCCGCGAGCACGCGATGGCCGCGATCTGCAACGGACTCGCCCTCTCGGGCCTGCGGCCCTTCGGCGCCGGGTTCCTGATCTTCTCCGACTACGCCCGCGGCGCGATCCGCCTCAGCGCCCTGATGGAACTGCCGGTGGTGCACGTGTTCACCCACGACTCCATCGGCCTCGGCGAGGATGGCCCCACGCACCAGCCGGTCGAGCAGCTCGTCTCGCTGCGGGCGGTGCCGGGCCTGCTGGTCTTCCGCCCTGCGGATGCGAACGAGGCCGCGGCCTGCTGGCGGGTGGCGCTCTCGCGGGCCGAGCCGTCGGCCATGGTGCTGTCGCGGCAGGACCTGCCGACCATCGACCGCTCGAGGTTCGCCGCGGCGGAGGGCGTCGCGAAGGGCGGCTACGTCCTCGCCGAGGCGAGCGGCGGCGGGCCGCAGGCGATCCTCATCGCAACCGGCAGCGAGGTGGGCCTGTGCCTCGCGGCCCGCGAGGAGCTCGAGGCCGAGGGCGTGCCCACCCGCGTGGTGAGCATGCCCTGCACCGGCCTCTTCGACCGGCAGGATGCGGCCTACCGCGAGTCGGTGCTGCCGGCGGCGGTGAAGATCCGCGTGGCCGTCGAGGAAGCCTCGTCGCTGGGATGGCACCGCTACACCGGCGACGGCGGCGCCGTGATCGCCATGCACACCTTCGGCGCCTCGGCGCCGATCAAGGAACTCGTCCGCAAGTTCGGCTTCGAGCCGCACGCGATCGCCGAGCGGGTCCGCAGCCTGCGGTGACCGCCCGCCGTCCCTTCGCTTCGGAGACCTCGCCCATGAAGATCGTGATGGCCTCGGACCATGCCGGGCTCGACCTCAAGCGGATCCTCGTCGAGCACGTCCGCGGCCTCGGCCACGAGGTGATCGACGTGGGCACCCACACCGCCGCCGCCGTCGACTACCCCGACTTCGCGGCGAGACTGGCCGCGGAGATCCTCGCGGGCCGCTGCGAGCGGGGGATCCTCCTCTGCGGCAGCGGCATCGGCGCCAGCGTCGCCGCGAACAAGATCCCCGGAATCCGTGCCGGCAACTGCGAGGACCACTACTCCGCGCACCAGGGCGTCGAGCACGACGACATGAACGTGCTCGTCCTCGGCGGCCGCATCGTCGGCCCGATGCCGGCGATGGAGATGTGCACCGCCTTCCTTGGGGCGAGCTTCACCGGCGAGGAGCGGCATCGCCGCCGCCTCGGCAAGGTGCAGGCGATCGAGCGGGATCCGCTCGCCTTCGTCGCCGCCGCGGGCGCCTGAGCCATCCGGGCATGGCAAGGGCCCGAGGCGGGGGGAGCCTCGGGCCCGAAGGATGCCGGTGCGGGGGTTTCGCCGCGGGGCGGCCGAGGTTCAGTCGGCGACCTCGACGAGTTCGACGTCGAAGACGAGCGTCGCCGCCGGCGGGATCACCGGGGCGCGGCCGCGGGGTCCGTAGGCGAGGGGGTGGGGAATGATCAGCTTCCGCTTGCCGCCGATCCGCATCGAGCCGACGCCCTCGGTCCACCCGGAGATCACCTGATTGAGCGGGAAGGTCGCGGGCATGCCCCGATCGAAGCTCGAGTCGAACTTGGTGCCGTCGAGCAGGTAGCCGCTGTAGTGGACGGTCACGCGGCTCTGCGGGCTCGGGGGCATCTCGCCCTCGCCCTCCTCGATCTCGATCCACATCAGGCCGCTGTCGCTCTGCTGCATCTCGCCGTCGGCGGCGAGGCCGGGGAAGCGGCCGCGGACCTGCTCGGAGAGGATCTCGCCGCTGTCGCTTCGCATGACCAGCTCATGCACCTGATGCTCGAAGTAGACGGTCACGGTGTTGGTGGGCGGCGTGGCGAGGGGATCGGCGGTGATCCGGCCGACGGCACCGGGCACCTTCGCCACCGCGAGGCGGGCCAGCTCTTCGAGGGAGAGCCAGTTCGGCAGGGGATCGCCGCTGCAGTCGCCGGTGGCGGGATCGACGAGCACCCGCTGCTCGCGGGTGCCGACGGCGACCATCACCTCGTAGCGGAGCGTGCCGCCGTCGAGGGTGGCCTTCGCGGAGATGGGCATGCCGCCGGCGTGCTTGGCGGCGGCGGCGGTCGCAGCGCCGAGGCCGATTCTGGCGGCGGTCAGCGACTGCTCGAGTTCGGCGGGCTCCGGCGGCAGGGTGGACCAGTCGCCCCGAAGCGCCGCGAAGGCGAGGCCGCCGGCAAGCAGCAGCGAGGCGGCGGCGGGAACGAGGTGTCGGATGGTGGGCATGGGAGGCTCCGTGCGGATCGGGAGGGCAGGATGCAACCAAGAGGGCCGCGGCGAAAGGGGATGGTTCGCAGCCCGGCGATGGATGTTGTAGCAAGCCCGCGCCCGGACCGCTCCCGGTGTGCGGGGAGCCGCGGCGCGTTTCGCTGCTGATGCATCGGCGTCGCCACCGGGCGTCGGCCCTCGGCTACGCTTGCGCCATGAGCCATGCGAACTCGGCGGGAACGCCCCGCTTCCGACCCTCCGCGATGCCGCGCTCGCTGCTGCTCGCGGCCATCGTCTCGGCGACCGCGATCGCCTGCGAGGAGTCCTCCTCGCCGCCGCCGCCACCGCCGCCGCTCTCGGACACGCCATCCTCGGCCCTCGGCGGCGCCCGGCGAAGCGCCGAGGAGCTCAAGGAGCGGATCGACGAGCATCAACGCAAGGTGATCGAGCAGATCGACCAGCAGTGACCCGCGAACGCGGCGATGCCGCGGGCGGCCCCGCGGGCGGGGGGCGAATGGAGAGCGCATGGGCGAGGCGTTGCGACCGCTGGGCGTGCTGACGGCGATGGAGGAGGAGTTCCGCCGCATTCGCGAGCTGATCGCGCAGGCCGATGCGATCGAGCGGGGCGGGCGGCGGTACCTTCGCGGCACGATCGGCGGTCATCCCGTGGTGGCGGCCTTCTCGCGGTGGGGCAAGACCGCGGCGGCGTCGACCGCGACCACGCTCATCGAGCGGTTCGGGGTGGGGCGGATCCTCTTCACGGGCGTGGCCGGCGGCGCCGATCCCTCGCTCGGCATCGGCGACCTCGTGGTGGCGGAGCGTCTCGTCCATCACGACCTCGACGCCCGGCCCTTCATCCGCCGCTTCGAGGTGCCGCTGCTCGACCTCGTCGAGATCCCCGCCGACGGGCATCTCTCCTCGATCGCCGCCGCGGCCGCCGAGGCGGTGCTTCGCGAGGATCTCGCGGCGATCGCACCCGACGGCCTTCGCGAATCGTTCGGCATGGCCGCGCCGAGCGTCCGGCGGGGCCTCGTCGCGAGCGGCGACCGCTTCATGGCCGACGCCCGCGAGGTGGCGTCGCTTCGCGAGAGCCTGCCGGGACTGCTTGCGGTCGAGATGGAGGGCGCCGCGGTGGCCCAGGTCTGCTTCGAGCACGGGGTGCCCTGCGCGGTGGTGCGGGCGATCTCCGACCGCGCCGACCATGCGGCCGCGCTCGACTTCGCGGCCTTCGTCGCCGAGATCGCGAGCCGCTTCAGCGAACGCCTCGTGGCGAGGGTGGTGGAGCAGCTGTAGGGCGGCGCCGGATCGCCCCGAGGCGTCCCGTATCATCCCGTTTTCCGCCCCCCGGAGACCTCGCCATGCCGATCGACCGCCCTCGCCTTGCCGCGGCCCTGCTCGCGTCCGCCGCCGCGGCGCTGCTCGCCGCCGCCGAGCCGCCGCTGCTGCCGGCACCGCAGTTCCGCTATCCGATCCACGACATGAACCGGCCGCAGCCCGCCGCGGTCGCCCCCGGCGAGGCCTCCTGCGGCAACCGCGCCGGCACCGCCCCCTCCGATGCGGTGGTGCTCTTCGACGGCCGCGACCTCTCCAAGTGGCGAAGCGGCAACGGCGAGGCGAAGTGGGAGGTGGTCGACGGGGCCATGCGGGTGAAGCCCGGCAGCGGCGACCTCTCCACGCGGGAGGCCTTCGGCGACTGCCAGCTGCACCTCGAGTGGATGGTGCCCAAGGAGCTGACCCCCTCCGGGCAGGCCGGCGCCAACAGCGGGGTGTTCCTGATGAACCAGTACGAGGTCCAGATCCTGCAGAGCTTCGGGAACAAGACCTATCCGGACGGCATGGCCGGCGCCCTCTACGGGCAGTATCCGCCGATGGTGAACGCCTGCCGCCCGCAGGGCGAGTGGAACACCTACACGATCATCTTCCGGGCCCCGCGGTTCGACGGCGGCGGCAACCTGCGGGTCCCCGCCACCGCGACGGTGCTGCTCAACGGCGTGCTCGTGCAGGACGAGGCGGAGATCCTCGGCTCGACCGCGCACATGGCCCGCGCCGCGTACCGCGACCATCCCGACCGCCTGCCGATCCGCCTGCAGGACCACGGCGACGCGATCCTGTTCCGCAACATCTGGGTGCGGCCGCTGCCGGAGCGGCCGGTGGCGGAGTAGCCGCGTCCCGGCGGGAGGCCTCCGCCGGGGTCAGGCCTCGCGGGCGACCTGCATCCAGCGGTCGGCGCAGCGGCCGCCGAGCTGCGCCGACATCTGCCCTTCGCGGACCTCGTAGCGGCCGCTCCAGCGCCCCTCGCGGATGCGGCGGACCATCTCCACGAGGCGGTCGATCTCGTGCTCGTCGTTGAAGAGGCCGATCGACGCCCGCACCGCGCCGTCCCGTCCCGGCCCGAGGAGGCGCCGGGCGTGGGGATGGGCGCAGAAGCGTCCGTTCCGCACGGCGATGGCGCCCTCCTCGCCGAGGATCGCCGCGGCGAGCATGTCGCTGACCCCCTCGATGCTGAAGGGCAGGATCCCGACGCGATCGTCGAGCTCCGGCGGCCCGTGGATGGTCACGCCGTCGATCGCCGCGAGTCCCGACGCGGCCCGGCGCAGCAGGGCCATCTCGTGCTCGCGGACCCGCTCCATGCCGATCATCCCGAGCAGCTCGAGCATCGCCGCCATCGCCACGATCCCGGCCACGTTGGGGGTGCCGCCCTGGTGGCGGTCGGGACTGGGCAGGAAGGCCGCGGAGTCGTCGCCGACCTCGCTGGCGGTGCCGCCGCCGGGCAGCCACGGCGGTGCCGCGTCGAGCACGCGGCGGGGGGCGTAGAGGAAGCCGGCCCCGAACGGCGCGTAGGCCTTGTGCCCCGCGGCGACCACGAAGTCGAGATGGGCGGGGTCGTCGCCGGAGCCGACGTCGATGCGATGGTGGGCCAGCAGCTGCGCCGCATCCACGCAGATCAGGGCGCCATGCTCGTGGGCAAGGCGGGCGAGCCGGCCCAGATCGGGCATCCAACCGGTGAGGTTGGCGGCGCCGGTCACCGCGAGCAGCTTCACGCGGTGCCGCCGCAGCAGCTCCTCGACGTGCCCGAGGTCGAGGCGGCCCTGCGGATCGATCTCGGCGCGGAGGACCTCGCCGTGGCGGCGGTAGGGAAGGTCGTTGGAGTGGTGCTCCATGCCGGTGACGAGCACGGCGCCCTCCCGCTCCGCCATGGCGTGGGCGACGAGGTCGCAGCCCGCGGTGGTGTTCCCGGTGAAGACCACGCAGTCCTCCTCGAGATTGCCGCCGACGAATCCCGCGCAGACCTCGAAGCATCGCTCGAACCGCAGCGTGGAGGCCCGCGCGAGGGCGTAGCCGGCGCGGTGGACGTTGGCGTACTCCCGCTCGAGGAACTCCTGATGGATCCGCAGCACCGACACCGGAGGATGGGTGGTGGCGGCATGATCGAGATAGGCGAGGGTGCGGCCGACGCCGCCGCTCTCGACGCGATGGTTGGCGATGGGGAACTGCGCCCGGATGCTCGCCCAGTCGCGGACGTCGAGATCCCCGAACGCCTCCTCGGGGCGGGGCCGGTCGCGGGTCGCCGCGAACCGCTCCACGCGATGCCCGCCGCCGGACCAGGCGTCGATCCCCCCGGCGAGGTTGGCGACGGCGGCGTAGCCCATCCGCTGCAGCGACTCGGCGGCGAGGGCGCCCCGCTTGCCGCTCTCGCAGTAGATGACGATCCGGCGGGAGCGGTCCGGGGCGATCAGGCCGATCTCCCGCTCAAGCAGGCCCCGCGGCAGATGCAGCGATCCGGGGATGACCCCCGCGGGCAGCTCCTCGCGCTCGCGGACGTCCACGATCAGGGCGTCGCCGCCGCCGGACTCGGCGGCGAGGGCGGCGGGCGAGATCTGCTCGATCCGCGCCACCGCCTCGATCACGAGGTCGTCGTAGCCGATCGCCTGCTGCTGCGGAGTCGAGTCGTCGATGCCGGTGCCTCCTGCCTCGCGGCGGCCGCGGGAGGGCGAGGATTGTACGAGCGGCGGAGGGGACCTCCGGTCAGGGCGGCCACGCCTCGGCGAGCCGCAGCTCCACCCGCTCGCCCTTCGAGTAGTTCCAACCGACGATCGGCGGCGGAGGCCCCTCGCCATCGGCGAGCGGCCGCAGGCCGGGCCGCGACTCGACCAGGGTCGCCGGCGCGAGCACCACGCCATCGGGATTCGCCGCGAGCCAGGCGTCGATCTCGCCCTCGCCGATCCGCGCGATCCGCCCCCGGGTGAGGTGGACGAGGCTGTCCTCGTGGAAGGCGACCGCGGCGAGGGGCCGGCCGGCCGCGCCGAGGCGATCGATCTCGCCCATCACCCGAGGGGAGATCCACACGTGGGCGAGTCCCGGCAGCACGCTGCCGAAGGTGACCTGCAGCGCCGCCACCGCCGGCACCAGCGCCAGCAGCTGCCCTGCGAGCACCCGCCCGCCGAGGATCATGCGGACCGAGATCCCGACGATCAGCACGCAGGCGAGCAGCGATGCGAGGGCGAGCCAGGCGTGGTGATCCGCGACGGCAAGCAACGAGGGAATCGCCGCTGCGGCGGCGCCGCCGAACCAGCCCTCGCGGATGGCCATCGCCGCGATCGCCGCGGGGGCGAGCACCATCAAGCCGCCGAGGACCGCCCAGAGGCCGAAGCCGAAGCGGCTCAGGCGGGTCGCCGCCTCGCTCCAGCCCCGCGAGGCCGCCACGAGGCCGCGGGCCGAGAGCAGGGCGATCGCGGGGTACATCGGGAGGGTGTAGTGGGGCAGCTTGGTCGCGGCGATCTCGAAGGCGAGCCAGCCCGGCAGGAGCCAGGCGAGCAGGAAGAGTTCGCTCGATCGACCGACCCGACGCGATCGCCATCGCGCTCGAAGTCGCGCCAGCCGGCCGCCGGAACCGGCGTCCGGCATCTTCAGGGCCACCCGGAAGCCGCGGACGATGCCGAGCCCGGCAAGCAGCGATCCCGGCCAGAAGAGCGCCACCAGCAGCACGAGGTGCATGCCGGGCGGTCCGCTGTGCCCCTCCATCGGCGAGGACGCTCGCCCGATGGTCTCCTCGACGATGCGGCTCCACAGCGGCTCCCAGCCGAGTTCGGCCGCCGCCAGCGCCAGCCACGGCACCGCCGTCGCCGCCGCGATCGCCATGCCGCCGAGCGGCCGCAGGCGCCAGAGCCATCCCCCGTTCCCCGAGGCGAACGCCAGCGCCGCCGCGGCACCGCCGACGACCACCGGCGTGACCGGTCCCTTGACGAGCACGCCCACTCCGATCAGCAGCCACAGCAGCGTGGTCCATCGCTTCGGCAGGCGGGGATCGCGGCGATGCCGCCACAGCCGCCAGAGGCAGGCGACCGCGAGGACGGTGACCGCGAGCAGCACCTCGTCGGCGCGGGCCTGGTGGGCGTCGAAGACCACCACCGGCGCGATCGCGAGCAGCACCGCCGCGAGCATGCCGCAGCGAAGGCCGAACATCGAGGTGCCGATCAGCAGCGTGGCCACCGCCGCCACGATCGCCGCAAGCACCGAGGGCACGCGGTACATCCAGATCGCATCGTGCTCGATGGCCCCGCCGGTGAACGCCAGCGCCGAGGACGCCTGCAGCCAGTAGATCACCGGCGGCTTGTTGAGGCGGGGCTCCTCCTGCACCCGCGGGACCACCCAGTCGCCTGGAAAGCGGCCCTCGGCCATCTGGCGGCTGGCCTGGGCGAAGCGGGACTCGTCGCGATCGACCG
>CAZQUA010000045.1:0-13541 GCA_964596455.1 uncultured Isosphaeraceae bacterium | reverse complement strand
GCATGGCTGCAGAAGCGGCGGCAGATCTCGTCCTGGTCGCAGAGGGCGCCGCGGGCCTTGCAGACCCGGCGGCCGTGGAAGATGAGCAGGTGACTGAGCATCGTCCAGGCGTCGCGAGGGAAGAGGGCCATCAGATCCCGCTCGACCTTCGCAGGGTCGTCGTGGCGGGTCAGGCCGAACCGCTTGGACAGCCGCCCCACATGGGTGTCCACCACCACGCCCTCGGCGAGGCCGAAGGCGTTGCCGAGGACGACGTTGGCGGTCTTGCGGGCGACGCCCCGCAGCGTGAGCAGTTCGTCCATGGTGCGAGGCACCTCGCCGCCGAAGCGTTCGACGATCGCCTGCATGCTCTCGGCGATCGCGCGGGACTTGTTGCGGAAGAAGTTGAGCGAGCGGATGTGCGGCTCGATCCCCGCGGCGCCGGCGGCCGCGAGGGCGGCCGGCGTCGGGAACGCCTTGAAGAGCGAGGGCGTCGCCTTGTTGACGCCCACATCGGTGGACTGCGCCGAGAGGATCGTGGCGACGAGCAGTTCGTGGGGGCTTGCGAAGTCGAGTTCGCAGCGGGCGTCGGGGTAGCGGGCGGCCAAGGCCTCATGGATCTCCGCGGCACGCCGCTTGGCCGCCTCGCCCTTGCGGGGAAGCGAGGGGCCGGAGGCCCGAACAGCCTCGCGGCGGCGGGGGGAGCGTGCCGGTGGGGGCGTCATCGCGGCCGCCTTCCGGCGATCGGGCCGAAGGCGACGATGAGAAACGCCACGGCGACGGCCAGCATGCGAAGCGAGTAGAGGCGATCCGCGAGGCGATGGTCGGCGTCGAAGGAGGCCCGCTGCGCCGCCGCGGCATCGAGGGCGTCCGGGTCGGCGGCAAGGGCACGGTAGGCCTCGAGCGATTCGTTCATCGCCGGGCCGATGGCGAGGTTGTGGATCGCGACGAGGGCGAAGGCCGCCGCCACGAGCGTCAGCACCGCAAGCGGCCCGCGTCGCCGCCGGCGGGGCGAGCCCGCGGCGAGCAGGGTCGCCGCCGCGAGACTGGCGCCGCCGAGGATCCACTGCGCTGCATCGGTCGCGGCGAAGACCCGGTCCATGACCACGCCGGCGACGAGGCGGCCGGATGCCGCCGGATCGGCAGCGGCGATCGCCTCGAAGCCCGGCAGCAGGGCCCCGCGATCGGACAGCGTGGGGAAGGCGGCGGCCGCCGCCACGAAGACCGCAAGGCCGCAGGCGAGCCAAAGGGCAAGCAGCAGGAGTTCGCTGCCCCGCAGAAGGATTCGAAGAGGTGCGGGCATGGGAGCGGTGGCGAAGTCCGCAGTCTAGGAGAGACGTCCGCCGCCGCGAGGTCCGGGCGAGGGGGGCCGCCGGGCATGCGGCGGCGACGCCAGACCCTACACTCGCGGCGTCGGCGGAGGACGCGACGCGACGGACCTTCGGGAGCGGACGCAGGCATGATCGGAGGCAGCGGCGGCATCGGCGATCCCTTCGGCTCGGAGGCGTTTCCCCTCGCGGCTCCCATCGGCGAGCTGGTGGCGGAGCAGGGCCTCGACGTGCGGGAGGGAATCGAGCGCCTGCGGAGCCTCGGCTACCGCAGCGTGCAGTGGTCCGCGACGCTTGCGGGCGTTCGGCCCCGCGAACTCGATGCCGGGGCCCGCCGCGATCTGCGGGTGATCCTGCGGCGCCTCGGGATGGCCGCGGCGGGCGTGGACCTCTGGATTCCCGTCGAGCACTTCGCCGACCCGGCCCGCGTCGATCGGGCGGTGGCGGCGGCGGTGGAGGCGATCGGCCTCGCGGGGGATCTCGGCGGCGTGCCGCTGTCGATCCGCTTGCCCGACGGCGACGACTTGCAAGGCGCCGTCGCGGCGGTGCTTGCGGCGGCAGAGCGGCATGGGGTGATGGTGGCCGATCATGCCCGCCCGCCCTGCGGAGACAGCCGCTGCGGCATCGGCCTCGATCCGGTGGCCGAACTCGCCGCCGGCGCCGATCCGGTGGAGCGGGTCTTCGAGTGCGGGGGCCGGATCGCGGTGGCGAGGTTGAGCGATCTCACCCGCAGCGGCCTGCGGTCGCCGGTCGGCGGCGACGCCTCGGAACGCCGCCTCGATGTGGTGCGGTACCGCGTGGCGTTGGCGGTGCAGTCGCCGCAGTGCCGGGTGGTGGCGGATGCGAGGCAGTGGGGCGAGGTCGAGGGAGGACTGCGGCAGAGCCTGGTGGCGTGGCGGGATGCGGGGCGGCCGGTGGAGTCGGGATCGTGAGCGGGATCGCGGGGACTGCCCCCGCGATGACGGCCTCGACCGGGACCCGCCGCGGGCGCGGCGTCATCGCCGCCGACGCTCGACGCGGCGGCGGCCGGAGCCGGCCATGGGAGGCAGCGTGAAGGGCATGGGCGGCGCCATCCGCGGGCACGGCATCGATCTCGTCGAGGACGCCCGCATCGAGGCGATGCTCACCGCCCACGCCGAGCGGTTCCTCGAGCGGGTCTTCACCGAGGGCGAGCGGGCCTATGCGGCATCGGCACCGGGCCTTCGCGTCGAGCGGCTGGCGGTCCGCTTCGCGGCGAAGGAGGCGGTGCTCAAGGCCCTCGGGACCGGCTGGAGCGGGGGGATCGCCTGGCAGGACGTCGAGGTCGTCCGCGAGGAGGGGGGCGTTCCCGGCGTGCGCCTGCATGGGAAGGCGGCCGAGACCGCGGCCGCGGCCGGGATCGGACGATGGCATCTGTCGCTGAGCCACGCCGGGGGCTTCTCGATCGCGAGCGTCGTCGCGGAGGCGGCGGTCCCCTCCGCGACTTCAACCTAGGATGCGGCGATGCGGCGACGAGGTCCGGTCCCCTATGAACTGATGCAGCCGGGACGCGGCGTGCCGACCCCGTCGCGGAGTTCCCTCGACGAGGGCCCGGTGATCGGCCCCGGCCGCTCGGTCCGGGTGCCGGTGGGCTACCTGCCGGTGGTGGCGGTGCTGGCGATGGTGGTGGGCGGGATCGGCTACGCCTGGGGCTTCTCCCGTGGGCGCAGCGAGGCCCAGCAGGACGCGGCCCGCACCCTCGAGGGCGTGCTCGCGACGCGGACGATCGCCGATCCGCTCGCCGCGACCGCCGCGGATGCCGCGAACGCGTCGCCTCGCGGAGGTGCCGGCTCTGCGAACGCCGTCGACGGCGACGCGGGGGTCCCGCCGCTGCCGCTGCCGCCGCCGGCGGATGGCGATCCTCGGGTCTCGGGCCTCAACTACTTCGTGCTGAGCCATGCCTCGCCGGCGATGGCCCCGGAGCTCATCGAGTTCTGCCGCCGCGAAGGCCTCGAGGCCCACCTCGTCGAGGACAACCGCGGGGTGCGGCGGAAGGTGATCGTGCTGCCGGGCTACGCCGATGGCGACCGCCTCTCGCCGACGGTGCAGGCCCTCGAGCGGCGGATTCGCGAGGTCGGCCTTCGCTGGAAGGCGCAGCGCCGCGGCAACGAGGACTTCTCGGGGGCCTATCCGGAGCTCTTCCGCCGACCGTGAGGCCGGCGGTTCACTCCGCGAGCAGCTCGGCGAGGATCGACAGGCCCTCGTCGAGGCGATCCGGCGCCACCGCGTAGCTGATCCGGAAGTGGCTGTCCCGCTCGCTGAACACCGAGCCGGGGATCACCAGGACCCGCCGGGCGATCGCCCGCTCGACGAACTCGCTCGCGGTCATGCCGAGGCGGGGCGGGACCTCGACGAAGGCGTAGAACGCGCCGCCGGGACGGGCGATGTTCGCGTGGGGCCCGAGTCGCTCGAGCACGAGGTCGCGGCGGTCCCGATAGGCGTCGACCTGCTCCCGCATCGAGAGCCCGAAGGAGGCGAGCACGCCGTGCTGCGCGGGCGTGGGGGCGCAGATGTAGGAGTGCTGCTGCAGCTTGCACATCTCCTCGATCAGCACCTTGGGTCCCGCAGCGAAGCCCATCCGCCAGCCGGTGCAGGCGTAGGTCTTGCCGAAGCCGCCGATCAGCACGAGGTCCTCGCTCGTGCGGGCGGGACTCGGGCAGACCCCGTGCTCGAGGGCGTCGTCGTAGACGAACTCGTCGTAGATCTCGTCGGAGATGAGCAGCACCCCGCGGCGTCGGCAGAGCTCCGCCACCTCGCGGACCTCCCGCTCGGTGAGCACCACCCCGGAGGGGTTCGAGGGGCTGTTGAGGATGACCGCCCGGGTCCGCGGCGAGAGCAGGGGCTCGATCCGCTCGGCGGTCATGCGGAAATCGGGGTAGGTGTCGCAGAAGACCATCGAGGCGCCGGTGAGCGGGCCGATCTGCGGATACATCACGAAGTAGGGATCCGGCGCCACGATCTCGCCGCCCTCCTCCGCAACCGCAAGGCATGCGAGCAGCAGGCCGCCGCTGGTGCCGCTGGTGACCATCGTTCCGATCGCGGGATCGCGGGCATCCCAGCCGACCCGCTCCTCGAGCCGCCGCCGCACCGCCTCGCGAAGCTCCGGCAGGCCTTGGGTCGGGGTGTAGCCGTTGCGGTCCTGCTCGATCGCGGCGATCGCCGCGTCCTTCATCGGACGGGGCACCGGGAAGTCCGGCTGCCCGATCGAGAGGTTGATCGGATCCTTCATGCCCGCGGCGAGGTCGAAGATCCGCCGGATCCCGGAGGAGACCACCGCGCGGGAACGCCCGCTGACCTTCGCCGACCAGTCGATGGTCGCCGCCGGAGCATGGGGATGATCGGTCGCGACGAGGCCGGTGGGATCGGGCGTCATCATCGAGGGGATCGCGAGCGTGGGGAAAGGGACATCCCGCGGCGCTGGGGGCGACGCGGCGGAGCGATGTCGACCATGGCGAGGATCGCCGCGGGCCTACTTGCCGCCCTTGCCGCCCTTCGCACCCTTGGCGGCCGCCGGGGCGTCGCCGCCCTCCTCGGCCTTCTTCACCTTCTTGCCGGTCGAGGCCTTGATGCTGCGGACCTTGGGAAGGCCGAGGGCGCTCGAGGAGGCGGGGTCGAAGCGGTCTCCGGAGGAGAGGCGGGCGATCCGCTCGGGGCGGGTCAGCACGTTGCGATGCTGCTGCAACGCTCCCGAGGCGGTCTTGAGGCTGGGATGAATGCTCATGGGAGGACTCCTCGGGCCGGCATCGCGGTCCGGCGCGAATCGCCGAGGATAGCCGCCCATCGCCCGAATTGCGACCCCCGGATCGACTCCTCTCCGCGGGAAGGCCGTCGGCCGGCTCGCCGCCCGAAAAACAGCCGCACCCGCGGAGACCGCGGGTGCGGGGGAGGGACCCACTCGGCCGCAAGGGCCGGAGGGGAGTCAGTTGGAACTCTGGGAGGTCATGCCAACGCCGCCGGGCGCCTCCACCGTGTTGGCCGGATCGAACGTCTTCGGCTCGACGTTCTCGCCGGAGGTCGAGGACTCGCCGCAGGCACCGAGGCCGAGGCAGAGACCGGCGGCAAGGGATGCCCAGAGCATGTTCTTCGAGATCTTCATGGACTGCTCCTCATCGACATTCAGGGAACCCGCACGAGGCGTCGGAGAGCGGAACGGCGGGCTTGGACATGCAGCGGGTCGCGACCATCGCGAGGCTGCCGGGATAGGGTAGCGGCACTTGCATGGCATTCGCTCGGGTTCCGTGCGCCGGTCAAGGGCGACGGACCGCGGGCGGACGCCCACTCCCCCTCATCTTCCGATGAGGACGCGACATTGAAGAACCGAACTCACCGCCCGTCAACTTGACCCTCGGCGGGGTCCTCGGCGAGGTCTTCGATCCGAACCCGCAGCGGGGCCACCTCCGGGGCGAGCCACCGCCACTGGGTGTGGTAGGTGTCGTCGTTGTCGGCCACGCCCACCTGGATCTCAAGACGCCCGTCCCGAAGCAGCGGCCGCCAGGTCGCCTCGGGCAACTCGACCTCGAGGAACCAGGGGTCGGGGGTCTCGGGATCGCTCGGAAGGCGAGCGGCACCGGCCCGCGGGCCGGTGATCGCCCCTCCGCCGCCGCTGGCGGGAACCGCCTCGAGGGGGCCATCTGGAGAAGAGGTCCCGAAGGAGGCCACGCCAAGTTCGCCATCTTCAGATTCGGCAAGGACTTCGAAGAGCCAGAGGCGTCCCTCGGGAGGCGATCCGAGACGGAGCAGGACCGCGTCGAGGTGGGGGTTCCGCCATCTTGAGGGGTCGAGTCGGGCATCCTCGAAGGGCGAGGCGACCCGATTGTCGCGGGCGAGGACGCGGATCGTCAGCGTCCCGTCGGCGGCGAGTCCGAGGCGGATCTCCGGATCCGGCTCGAGGGTGTCGTAGACGGAGAAGCTCCACGCCGAGACCGGAAGCGACGCGGGCGACCAGGCGGTGCCGGCGGGGGGGCGAACCAGCGACACCTCCCGCTCGATCGGCAGGCGGCGGACGATCGACATCGGCACCGACCGCCCAAGGTCGTCGTCGAAGGTCGCTTCGATCCGGATCTCCGGCGGCGGCCAGGGCGCTGCGGCGGGTTCGACGGCCGCCTCAAGAGGCACACGCCGGGTCTCGCCGGGCCCAAGGACGATCGAGCCGGGCGAGATCGCGACCGGAGCATCGAGACGCATCGTGTAGGGGTTGAAGGTGTCGGCGGGCGTGTTCGATGCGATCGGCATCCCTTCGGTCACCATCGGCGGCGGCGGCGATTGGAGCGACCGCCATTGCACCTCGATGGGGCGGTCGATGGGGTTCGCCAGCACCAGCTGCAGGGGTCGCTGCGGCGAGACGCCGATCCCATCGAGCAGCACGCCCTCGATCGTGGCGACCCGCCGATCGGACTTGAGTCGCCACGCCCGCTGCTGATCCTCCGAGGACACGAAGTCGTCGGCGAGCGTCGACCCGGCGAGTTGGTGGTGCAGGCGGAAGCGGGGGCCCTCCGCCGGCGGCGTCGCGGGCACCGTCAGCATCGTGAAGTGGTGCAGCTGCCCGCTCAGGGGATGCTGGTCGATCGCCCCGCCGCAGACGCCGAGGATGTGGTACTCGATGCCGTCGCGATCCGGCTCCCGCTGCAGCGAGTGGAAGTGCCCGGCGATCACCGCGGCCACGCCGTGGCGTTCCAGCAGCGGATGCACGCGGGCGTCCCACTCCGCAGAGGGCGATCGCCAGAGCGGGCGGTGCAGCAGCAGGAAGATCGGCCGCTGCCGTGCCGCCGCCGCGGCGAGGGTCTCGTCGAGCCATGCGAGCTGCGCCTCGGAGAAGCGCGGGCCCTGCGGCGAGCGGTCCTCCTCGCTGTAGGCGACCACCACCGTGGCGGCGGGGAACTCCACGCTGTAGCGAAGCGGACCGAAGCGGTCGCGGTAGCGGTCCTCGAAGGCGCGATCGAGGGGATCGCGGGATCCGGAGACCACGTCGTGGTTGCCGGCGGTGGGCAGGACGGTCCCGCCGAGCGGTTCGACGATCGCCGACCACTCCTCGACCTCGCGGTCCCAGGTGTCCCTCGAGCGGGTGTAGCCCTGCACCATGTCGCCGATGGTGAAGACCGCATCGGGGGCGATCCGGCGGAGATCCTCGACCGCCGCCTCGAGATAGGGCAGGCCCCACGCCCGGCCGGTGGTGCGGTCCGGAAGAATCGCGATCCGCAGCGGCGGGGGCGGCGGCTCGATGCGAAGCACCTGCCCGTCGAGGGGGCGTCCGGCGGCATCTCGCTGCCACGGCGGCGGAGGCGAATCGGCGGCGGAGGCGGCGGAACCGGTGGCAGAACTGACGGCGATCGCAGCAGCAACGGCGAGGACGAGCGTTGGCGGCAGGGCGGCGAGTCGGGATGGCATGGGGCGAAGCCTATCGCCTCGCAGCGGCGGCGGCGGTCGCGCTTCATGATCGAACGGCTTTGCCTCGCTCGCGTCGCTTCCCCCACGCCGAGGGCCGAGCCGGCAGTCGCCGAGCTGGCAGTCGCCGAGCCGCCCGGATCGGCTCGAGACTCCCGTGTCGCGTCGGGTCGGGGGAGAGCGGCGATCGGTCGGCGGTGGGCCGCCCTCGCCCGGTTGGCGGAGCGTCGCCGGCCTCGAGCGGAATGAGCCGGTTCGCGGCGGCGTCCGACCAAGGAAAACCCCGTTGAGGCACAAGGCATCAACGGGGCGGAGGGGAGAAAGATGCGGAGTTGGGGAAGGCGTTCGCCCTCCGGTTGTTTCTTATTCGTCACGGGGCGGGGAGGTTCTTGAGAATGCTCGGAGATTTTTGGGCCGAGCGGCCGCCGGGTGCGAGCCTCTCGCCTGCATCGCTAAACCTCTGGGCATGATCGATTTGCGATCTCCGGCCGGAAGGCCTGGCGGCCCGTCCCGGCGGTTGGAAACGCGGGGGGGATGCCGGATCGGCCTTCCCGATCGAGCCGCCGGGGCCGCCGCGGCGGCAGGGGAGGGTCATCCGTCGCGGTGATCGCTGAAGCTGAGCGAGGCGGGGATCGCCAGCTCCTCCTCGCCGATGGCCGCATGGTTGCCGCTGCAGAGGCCGAGCATGGCGGCGATCCGATGCGATGGGTCCACCAGATCGGCGACCGCGTCGCGACTGTTCCGCCGCCAGGTCCGAAGGGCCTCGGATCCGTCTCCGCGATCCTGCCGCAGCTCCAGCGCTGCGGCGATCGCCTTCGCCCATCCGCCGCGGCGGCGGGGCGAAGCGACGACGAAGGCGGATCGTCGATCGTCGATCCAGTCCGCCGCCGGATCCGCCACCGTCACCACCACCGCTCCGGCGGCGACCGCCTCGAGCATCGCGGGTTCGGGGCGTCCGAGCGGCATCGGCAGGACCACGGCCGCGCTCTCGGCAAGCAGCGAGCGGGCGTGCCAGAGCGGCGGCATGGAGGAGGCCCGCGAGGCGAGGCCGGAGGCTCGCAGGGCATGGCGGATGCTCGCATGCTCGAGCAGCGGCGGTTCGAGCAGGATGGCGGTCGCCTCGCCTGCCGCGGCGGCCGAGGTCCCGCGAAGGACCTCGGCGATCGCCCGAATCGCCGCAAGGTGCGAGGCTCCGTGGCTGCCGCCCGGCCCCGCGAGCACGGCGATGGCGCGGCCATCCCCGTCGTCGGCGGCGGTCGACGCTTCTGCAGTTGCCGACGATGCGTCGGGCCGGGGCGGCACCACGGCGGGCGGCAGCAGCGGCGTCGCCCGGCCCCGGTGGAGCATCGGGAGCAGTCCCGGCCCGGCGACGGTCAGGGCGAGCGTCGATGCGGCGATGCCGCGGAATCGCCGGGCCCGCTTCGCTTCGGCCGCCGATCCGATCTCGATCACCGCAGGCACCTCGAGTTCGGCGGCAAGCGGCCGTGCGAACTCCCAGGCGGCGAGACCGCGGATCCAGACGAGTCCGACGCCTTCGCTCGCCGCGTGCCGGGCAATCCGAAGGCGTTCGCCAGGCAGCAGCCATCTCGGCAGGGAGAAGTCGGCCTGCAGGCGGCGAAGGCGGGAGGTGTCGGGCAGTTCCCGAAGGCTGGGGTCGTCGCCGGGGTCGCAGGGCAGCACCCGCGTCCAGGCGATGCCCCGTTCAAGCAGCGGTGCCAGCACGGCCGCATCGCCGGGGCCCTCCGAGCGGAGGCGGGTGCGATCGATGCACTCGAGGACCTGCATCGGGACGGACTCCCAAGGAAGCTCGCTCAGGCGAGCGGGGCCGCGACGGTGTCGGGTTCGATCGGCAGAGCCGCGAGCAGATCCTTCGGAATCCGCAGCGGACGGCGGGTGGCCAGGTCGATGTGCACCCAGCGGCTCTCCGCCGCCGCGACGATGGTGCCGTCGCCGGGACGGACGATGCGGGTGACGCGGTCGCTGGTGGTCCGGCCGTGGCGGCGGATCCAGGTGGCGACCAGCAGGCGGTCGCCGCCGAACGCCTCCGCGAGGTAGTCGATCTCGTGCCGCACCACGAACCACATCACGCCTCGGGCGGCCATCGATGCCCGAGTGTGCCCGAGGCCGTCGAGATGGCTCTCCGCGGCGCGGTCGACGAGGCGGAGGATCTCGACGTTGTTGAGGTGCGGGACGCAGGCGCTCAGCGAGGCCGCATCCACCTCGACCTCGAGCAGATGCGGCGAGGGATGGGGCACCCCCCAGGCCGCCAGCGGGGCCGCGTCGGGACGATGCTTCGGGGCGTCACCCATGGCGAGGGTGTTCCCCCGTCGCCTCGGCGGGATCGATCTGCCGCAGGTAGGACCAGGAGTAGATGCCCGTGGAGTGCCCGTCGCTGAACTCGATGCGGACCGCGTAGTTGCCCACGAGCTCGAGCGACACCCCCCGCAGGGGTCCGCCATCGCCGCTGCCGCCCGGGAGCACCGTCAGCGGGTTGCTCGCGAGCTGCTCGCGAAGGTGCCGCGCGTCCGCGGAGGGACTCATCCGCCGCAGGTGGGCGATGGGGTAGAAGCTTCGACGCCCGTCGGGCCAATGGACCTCGAGTCCCTTCTCGCGGTCGAGATGCAGATGGCGCGGCGAGTCGCTCATGGCCGATGCGGTCCGGAGGCGTGCGGGGGCGGAGCGGGCCTCACGACTCCGCGACCCGCCAGGACTTGGGATCGTCGCCGAGACGCTCGATCCGGCGGTAGAGCGTGTCCCGCTCGACCGGCGTGAACCCCGCCTCGCGGATCGCGCCCACGAGCTCCGGCACGCCCACCTCCTGATGGGTGCCGGCACCGCCCACATGGGTGATGTCGTACCAGACCACGGTGCCGTCGACGTCGTCGGCGCCGCCTTGCAGCAGCAGCTCCGCCATCGGCAGGGTCTGCATGATCCAGAAGGCCTTCACATGGGGAATGTTGTCGAGCATCAGGCGGCACACCGCGAGGGTCCGCAGGTTCTCGAGGCCGCTCGGCGGCGGCAGGTGCCCCAACTCGCTGCCGTCGGGGAAGAACGGCAGCGGGATGATCGTCTGGAAGGAGCCGCCGCCGGTGGCGTCGCCGTCGGCTTGCGGAAGGCGGCGGCGGGGGTAGCGATCCGCGGGGCCGGTCAGCACCACCGCCTCGCCCTGCAACGAGATGCCCTGCGACTCCGCCCACGGCCGCAGGGTGCGATCCTGCTCCTGCCGCAGCAGCTCGAGATGGGTCAGCCGGTCCTCGCGGCTCTCGACATGGCCGTAGAGCATGGTGGCGTTGCTGTTGAGGCCGATCTCGTGGGCCACCCGATGCACCTCGAGCCACTGCGAGGCGCGGATCTTGCCCTTGAAGGCGGCATCGTGCACCCGATCGTCGAAGACCTCGGCGCCGCCGCCGGGCAGCGATCCGAGGCCGGCCTCGCGAAGCTCCTCGAGCACCGCCCGCAGGCCCGCGGCGCCGTCGCGGCCGCGGCGGCTGATCCGCTGCAGATGCACGATCTCGACGGCGGTGAACGCCTTGAGATGCACCTGCGGCACCCGCTCGCGCAGCGTCGAGAGCATCTCGGTGTAGAACTCGAAGGGAAGGTAGGGGTGGAGGCCCCCGACGATGTGGAGCTCGGTCGCGCCCGCTGCGGCGGCCGCGGCGGCCTCCTCGGCGATGCGGGGGATCTCCATCTCGTAGGCGCCCTCCTCGTCGCGGCGGCGGCGGAAGGCGCAGAAGCTGCAGCGGAGCGCGCAGACGTTCGAGTAGTTGATGTGGCGGTTGACGTTGTAGTAGGCGACGTCGCCGTGGAGGCGTCGCCGCACGAGATGAGCGAGCCGGCAGACCTCGTGGAGGTCGGGGGTCTCGAAGAGGGTTCGGCCATCCTCGCGGGAGAGGCGGACGCCCTCCTCGACCTTGCGGGCGATCTCGGCGAGCCGCGGGTCGCGGGCGATCCGGCGGCGGGGGCGGTCAAGCAGCGCGATGGTCATCGTCGAAGGCCTCTCGGCGCGGTCCGGTAAGGGACGGAAGGATCGAGTGTAGGGGCGAGCGAGGCGGGGCGGGGCGGTTCGCGGCGATCGCGAGGGGCCGGCCCCGAGGGTCTCGGCGGGCTCTTTCGCAAGAGCCGCCAACTCCGCTTCACCCGCCCCGATGCCCGGTCGATAACGACCCTCGTCGACTTCCTCGCCGAGAGCCTTCCCATGCACCCGACCGCTGCCAATCCCTCGTCCTTCTCCGCCGGATCCGATCTCTGCCCGACCGCCGACGTGCTGCCGCTGATCGAGTTCGTCGAGCAGCAGCTCGCGCAGATCCGCGACGCCCAGGGCCAGCACGAGCGGCATCTCGCCGACGCCCAGCGGCAGGCGGCGATGCTCGACGGCCGCGAGCAGGAGCTGCGGCAGGCGTGGGCGGCGCTCGAGGAGCGGCAGCGGTTCCTGCAGGCGAACGCGATCGAGATCGAGCGACGCGCCGCCTCGGTCGCGGCGGCGGAGTCGGTCTCCGGCTTCGATCGCATGGCGATGCTGCAGCACTGCCGCAGCCTCGAGGATGCCCTCGAGCGGGCCGCCGCCGAGCAGCGTTCGATCGAGGCCGAGGCCCAGTCGCTTCGCGATGCGAGCGGCCGCTTCGCGGCGGAGCGCACCCGGCACGAGCAGGAGCTCGAGGCCCTGCGTCGGCGGCGGGACGAACTCGAGGGATCGATCGCCGGCCTGCGACGCGATCTCGACGGCGAGCGGGGCCGCACCGCGGCGGCGGAGCGGGAGCGGCAGCGGATCGCCGCCGAGCTCGCCGATGCCAAGGCCGGCCTTGCGAAGGCCGACGCGGCGAGTCGCGAGGCCTCGGCCCGCCTCGCGGCGGCCGAGTCGGAAGTGGCCGAGCGCCGCCGTGCCGAGCAGACCCTCACCGGGACGATCGAGGCCTTGCGGGGGCGGATCCGCGATCGCGAGTCCGCCTCCTCGGAGGCGGCGGCCCAAGCCGCCGCGCAGCTTGCCGCGGCCGAACGCGAGCTTGCGGCGATGAAGGCGTCGCTCGCGGAGGGCCGAAGCTCGCTCGAGCGGGCCAGCCGTCTCGAGGGCGAGCTTGCGGTCCTCCGGGAGAACCAGCGGAAGCAGGTGGAGGCGCTCGAGTCCTCGCTGACGCAGGCGAACGCCCGTCTCGCCGAGGAGACCCGCCTGCGGCAGGCCCTCGAGCAGCAGGCGGCGGTGGCCACCTCGACGGCGGCCCGGGAGCGGAGCGAGCTCGCCGCCGCGGCCACGCGGGTGGAGCGAGCGGAGAACGCGGCCGCAGGCCTGCGTCGCGAGCTTGCCCAGTCGAGGCAGGAGGCGTCGGAGGCGCAGTCGCGGATCCGCACCCTGCAGCGTCAGCTCGACGCCGCGGCCGGTGAGAGCGGGGGCGACGCCCTCGAGGATCGGATCAAGTCCCTCGAGGAGACCCTCGCGGCGAGGAACGACGCCGCCGAGGCTCTCGAGACGCGTCTCGCCGAGGCCGATGCGGCCCTCGCTGCGGCGAAGTCCAACCAGTCTCGCCTCGAGCAGGAGCTCGGCGAGGCCCGTGAGCAGGCGGCCTCCGAGCGGACGGAGCGGCAGCGCCTTGCCGAGTCGATTGCGGATCGCGAGAACGCCCCCGCGGCTCCCGCGCCCGCGGGTCTTGCGGCGTTGAAGGCCGAGATCGCGGTGCTGACCTCCCGTCTCGCCGAGAGCGAGGCCAAGGCGGTCGATCTCGCCCGTCGCCTCGAGGAGCGGCGGTCGTTGCCGTCGTCCGAGCCGGGCGTCGTCGATACCGCGGCCTTGCAGGAGCGGGTGCGGCAGCTCGCGAAGATCGCGGCGCTGCTTCGGCATCGCCG